>DATASE010000117.1:0-8826 GCA_036269375.1 Solirubrobacteraceae bacterium | reverse complement strand
GCGCGGCCTCTCAATGGCGTCCAGGTAGGGAGATCTGGACGTCGGCCTGTCCCGGTGGATGGTGCGCCGTCTCCGCCGCCCTCGGGTCAGGGGGCGACGCTGAGACCGCGACGGCGCGTTCGGGGCAGCTGTGGGGGCTCTTCGGAACGGTCATCGCGATCGGTGCTCGCGGGCTTCGAGCTGGGCGCGCAGCTCGCGTACCTGCTCGGTCAGGCGCCGGTTGTCGATCCGCAGGTGAGCCGCCTGGCGCCGCGCCGCGGCCATCTCCTGAGCGAGCGCCGGCAGCACGCGGCGCAGGCTGAGCAGGCGATCGGTCAGCTGCTCTCGCTCCCACGCGTGAGTGGTGGGCTCCGTCGCGAGTGCGTCTGTGCGGCTGCTCAGTTCGGCGATGCGCTTCGGCTCGATCGCGGCAGCTGTGGTTGGCTCGATCGCGGCAATTGTGCTCACTGGCGTTCCTCTCGTTTCGTCCTTGCCGGGCATGCTGCCCGCCGAGTGCGTTCGGTTCATCCGCGTCTAGCACCATCGCGATCGCGGTTTTCCCACACGTCCACCACAGTGTTTCCCCGGCGGGGCCGATCCATGCGCCGGCGGGGGGTCAGGCGGCGGGGCGGCGATCCACGCGCGCACGGGGCGGGGACCCATGCGGCGGCGTGCTCCGGCTTGCTGCTCAAACGACCCGAGGAGTCACGAGCACCGCAGCTCCGGTGAAGCGGCCTGCCCGCAGGTCCGAGAGGGCGCGTTCGGCTTCGGCCAGCGGGTAGCTCGTCACCTTGGTGTGAACGCCTGCGCGTGGCGCCAGCGCCAGGAACTCGTGCGCGTCGCTACGGGTCAGGTTGGCGACCGAGCGCACGCTGCGCTCCCCCCACAGCAGCTCGTAGGGGAATGAGGGGACGTCGCTCATGTGGATGCCGCCGCAAACCACGGTGCCGCCCGGCGCGAGCGCGCTCAGCGCCGCTGGAACGAGCGCGCCGTCAGGGGCGAACACGATCGCCGCCTCGAGCGTCTCGGGCGGGGACTCGTCAGAGCCCCCGGCCCACACGGCGCCGAGCGAGCGGGCGAGCTCCTGTGCGGCCACGTCGCCCGGACGGGTGAGCGCGAACACCCGGCGACCCTGCCATGCGGCGACCTGCGCGAGGATGTGTGCCGCCGCGCCGAACCCGTACAGCCCGAGCCGGGGCGCATCGCCGCACATCCGCAATGAGCGCCAGCCGATCAGGCCGGCGCACAGCAGCGGCGCGGCCTGGTCGTCGGGGTAGTCCGCGGGGATCGGGAAGCAGTAGCGCGAGTCGGCAACCGTGTACTCGGCCATGCCGCCGTCGACGTCGCGGCCGGTGAAGCGCGCGCGCGGGCACAGGTTCTCGCGCCCGCTGCGGCACCACTCGCACTCGCCGCAGGTCCAGCCGAGCCACGGCACGCCAACGCGCTCGCCGCTCGTCTCGACGAGGCCGACGATCTGGTGCCCGAGCACTCGCGGCGGTTGGGCGACCTCGACCTCGCCGTCGAGCAGGTGCAGGTCTGTGCGGCAGACGCCGCAGGCGAGCACCCGCAGCAGCATCTGGCCCGGCCCCGGCTGGGTGACGGGCCTCGTCTCCATGCGTAGCGGACGCCCCGGGCCATCGAAGACGATCGCTCGCATCGCCTCGCTCACCCTCGCTTGGCCCACTTCCCGCGGGTGGATCTGCGGTCGCTTTTGGGCACGCCCCGACGATAGAGGGCCGTCATCATGTCCGCGATGCCCTCGCGGCCGCCGCTCTATTTTCATCACCCGCTGTGCCTCGAGCACGACCCGAGCGCCTACATCCCGGCGCACCCGGACACGCCCGAGCGCCTGCTCGTGCTCGAGGCAGAGCTGCGCGCGCGCGACTGGCTCGGCTTCGAGCGGCGCGAGGCGCCGGCGGCGAGCGAGCACGAGCTGGGGCTGGTGCACACGCCCGCGCTGATCGACTCGATCCGCGCGCTCGGGCAGGCCGGCGGCGGCCCGGTCGACTCGGACACCTACGTCGGCGAGCTCTCCTATCGTGCCGCGCTGCACGCCGCCGGCGGCGCCTGCGCGGCGGTGCGCGCGCTGCTGGCGGGGGAGACGCGTCTCGCGTTCGCCGGCGTGCGGCCCTCGGGGCACCACGCCGAGCCGGGCCGCGCTATGGGCTTCTGCCTGTTCAACAACGTGGCGGTCGCCGCGGCGCTGGCGATCGCCGAGCTCGGGGCGCGGCGCGTCTTCGTCCTCGATTGGGACGTGCACCACGGCAACGGCACCGCGGAGGCGTTCCGGAGACGGTCCGACGTGCTGTTCGCGAGCATCCACCAGTCGCCGCTCTATCCGGGCACCGGCGCGCTCTCGGACGTCGGCTCGGGCGCCGGCGAGGGGTACACGATCAACCTGCCGGTGCCGCCGGGTAGCGAAGAGGACCTGTGGCTGTCGCTGCTCGAGCACGTGATCGTCCCGGCGGCGAGCGCCTTCGACCCCGACCTCGTGCTCGTCTCCGCCGGCTTCGATGCGCACCGCGAGGACCCGCTTGCCTCCGCGCGCCTGGAGACCGAGTCCTTTGCCGAGCTTGCGCGCCACGTGCGCGCGCTGGCGCAGGCGGCCGACGCCCCTGTGGGGGTGGTGCTCGAGGGCGGCTATGCGCCGGGCGCGATGGCCGCGTCGGCGGCGGCGGCGCTGCAGGCGTTCGCGGGCGAGCAGGAGCCGCGTTCGGCGGCGCCGGAGGCGCTGCTCACCTCGCGTGCAGCGGCCCAGTTCGGCCACTACTGGCCGCTGTGAGCTGCCTCGCGCGCCGTCGCGGCGCCACCGGCGCTACTCGGGCTTGATCAGGCCGCGCTTGAGCGCGTAGGCGACGAGCTCTGCGCGCGAGGAGAGGCTGAGCTTCTGCTGGATGTGCGCGCGGTGGGTCTCCACCGTTCGCACCGACAGGTAGAGCTTCTCGGCGATCTCGGCGTTGGTGTGGCCGAGCGCGATCAGCGTCAGCACGTCGACCTCGCGCTCGGACAGGTCGTCGGGCGGTCCCGGCGCCGGCTCGGCCGCCAGGCGCGCGCCCAGGCGCGGGTTCAGGTAGCTCTCGCCCTTGGCGGCGCGGCGCACCGCCTCGACGAGCTCGTCGTCGGCTGCCTCCTTGAGCACGTAGCCGATCGCGCCGGCGCTCAGCGCGTGGCGGGCAAAGGCCGGCTCCTGTTGCATCGTCAGCACGACGATCTGTGTGTCCGGGCAGTTCTCGCGGATCTCCGGTATCGCGTCCAGGCTCGAGCCGCCGGGCATGTTCAGGTCGAGCACGAGCACCGCCGGCTTGTGTCCGCGCACGTAGCGCTTGGCGCTTTCGACGTCGCCGGCCTCGGCGACGACCTCGAAGTCCTCCTCGCTTTGCAGCAACATCTTCAGGCCGCTGCGCACGACCACGTGGTCGTCGGCTAGGACGATCCTGATCGTCCCATCGCCGCCGCCGCCGGCGCCCGTCCGCTCGGTCGCGTTCTCGCGCTCGCTCTCCGTCTGACCCGATTGCGCCACGCCCGGGACGCTAGCGCGCCGGGCGAAGGGATGCCTGCGGGTTATTACGGGTAGGCGTGCGGCGCGGTACCGATTACTCTGGCGATCGTGCCCGGGGCGTCCTCGCGCGGCGGCGTGCGCGGTCCCTGGGGCGCCCACGTGCGCGGTCCTATGCGCCGACGCGCGCTTGGTCCTGCGCCCACGCGTCTATATGCCCTGGCCGGGCAGGAACTCGTTCGAGAACGGCGGCAGCGCCTTGCGGTTGGGGTCGGCTCGGATCAGGGCGTGCGCGAGCATCCAGTCGCCAAAGCGCGCCCACGCGCTCGGGTCCTGCCAGCCGTAGGGCTTTGCCGTCTGGCTGGGAACGGTCGCCGGCAGCGTCGCCTGGATCGAGGCCTTCTGCAGCTTGAGCTGCGCGCTCGGGTTGGCCGCGACGATCAGCTTTGCCGCGGCGGTCGGGTTCGCGCGCACCTCACGCTCACCGGCGCTCAACGCTTGCAGGAACGCGCGCAGGTCCTGGCCGCGCCTGCCGGCCTCTTCTTCGCGCACAGCCAGCACCAGCTCGTCGTAGGGCGGCACGCCGGCTTGGTCGATCGGGATCACCAGCGGGCGCTTGCCCATCTGGCGCAGCTGGATCGCCTCGTAGTTCCAGAAGCCGCCGAGGGTGGCGGCGACGCGGCCGGAGATCATCGCTGCGACCAGGTTGAAGCCGACGCTGGCTTCGTGCACGCTTGCGGGGCTCACCCCCGCGCTCTGCAGCGCGCTCTTCAGCTCGGCGGCCTGATAGGCGATGCCGGCAGTGCCCACCGTCTTGCCCGCGAGGTCGGCGAGCTTGCTCACGTGGGCGCCGGGCAGCGCGATGATCGAGGTCAGCGGACGCTGCACGAGCGCGCCGATCGAGACCACTTTCAGGCCCTGGTCGCGGGCCAGCAGCAGCTCGGGCTCGTAGGTGATCGCCATGTCTACCCTGCCCGCCGCAAGCAGCTTCAGCGGATCGGCCGTTTCGGAGGGGATCACCGGGCGCACGTCCAGGCCCGCGGTGCGGAAGTCGCCATGGGCGATCGCGCTGTAGAGGGCCGCGTGGTCGGCGTTGGGGAACCAGTCGAGCATCACGGTGAACGGGCGGCTCTGCGCGGTGCCGATCGTGTCCTGCTTTGAGCCGCAGGCGGCCAGCGCCGCGCAGCAGGCGACCGTGGCCAGCGTGGCGAGAGGGCGGCGGGCTGGTGCTCTCAACTGGGGTCTCCTTTGCTGTGGTCGTGCGCCCAGGGGGCGATCCGATGCTCGATCAGGGTGAGGCTGTAGAAGCAGGCGATCGCGAACACGAACAGCACCGCGGTGGCGGCGTAGGCGCGTGCGGTCTGCAGGGCGGTCAGGTCGGAGGCGATCTGGTGGCCGAGGCCCGCGTAGGAGCCGATCGTCGGCGTCGAGGTCTCGGCGATGAAGGCGCCGATCACGCCGACCGCAAGCGCGATCCGCGCGCCGCTGATCGCCGCCGGGATCGCCGCGGGCAGCTCGGCGAAGCGGAAGGCCTGCAGGCGGCTGGCGTCGAGCGTGCGCAGCAGCTTGAGCTGCTCGACGTCCACGCGCGCCAGCCCGTCGACGGTCGTCACCAGGACCGGGAAGAAGCAGATCAGCGAGATCACCAGCAGCTTGGGCAGGATGCCAAAGCCCCACCAGAAGCACAGCGGCACCGCGAGGATCGCGATCGGCACGGCCTGCGAGCCGACGGCGTGGGGGTAGACGGCGCGGCGCGTGAGCGGCGAGAGGTGGATCGCCACGGCGGCGAGCAAGCCGGCGAGCAGAGCCAGCGCGAGGCCGAGCACGACCTCGCGCGCGGTCACGGTGAAGTTCTGCCACAGCAGGCCCGCGTTGTCCCATAGCTGCGCGAGCATGGCGTGCGGGGCGGGCAGCACCAGCTGGTCGACGCCCGCTACGTCGACGTAGAGCTCCCACAGCGCGAGCGCGCCGAGCGCGAACAGCAGCGCGGGGAGCGCCCGCACGGCGCGCGCGCGCGCAGCGTGCCAGGCGGCGCGGGGATCCCCACCGAGGCGAGCGCGGCCGGCTGCGCGGGGGTCCCGGGTGGCTCGGTCGGGGACGGCGATGCTCTTCACGACGGCCTAGCCTCGCTCAGCGCCGCCATTGCGCGCTCACGCAGGCGGATCGCCGCCGGGTCGGTGGGGCTGCGCGGCCGTGGCAGTTCGACTGGTATCTCGGCGAGCACGCGGGCCGGGCGGGGGGAGAGCACCACGACCCGATCGGCCAGCACGACCGCCTCCTCGACGTCGTGGGTGACGAGCACGACCGTGCGCGGCTCGCGCAGCAGCGCCCCGGTCAGCCACGCCTGCATCTGCGTGCGGGTGATCGCGTCGAGCGCGCTGAGCGGCTCGTCCAGGCACAGCACCGGCTTGCCCGACAGCAGCGTGCGCAGGAAGGCGACGCGCTGGCGCATGCCGCCGGACAGCTCGGCCGGGCGCGCCTGCTCGAAGCCGGCGAGGCCCATCTGGGCGAACAGCGACGCGGCCCGCTCGCGCGCACGGGAGCGCGACTGGCCGGCGATGCGCGGCGCAAGCGCAGCGTTGTCGAGCGCAGAGAGCCATGGCAACAGCAGGTCGCGCTGGGGCATCAGCACGGCCGGGCGCGAGCGCACCGTCCCCGCATCCGGGCGTTGCAGGCCGCAGATCAGCTCCAGTAGCGTCGTCTTGCCACAGCCGCTCGGGCCGACGATCGCGACCGTCTCGCCGCTGCCAACGCGCAGGCTGACGCCGTCGAGCGCCGGGACGGGGGCACCGGCCCGGTCGCGGTAGGAGTGCGCCAAACCATCCAAATCGACGCCGATCGACTCGGTCCCGTCCTGCTGCTCTGTGACCGACCTGGTCAATGGTGAAACGGACACGGCACTCCCTCCGCGGGCATTACCCCACAGGTTCGAAGGGTCGGCGCCGGGTCTCAGACGCCATCTCAGCCGGTCTCCACCAGCTCCCCTGTTCGCGTCGATGCTAGCGCGCGCGGTGTCGGTTTGGGATGGCGTCGCGCTTGCGCGCGACGTGTCTGGCGTTCTGCTGGCGCAGGCGCGGCTGGGTGCGGCTCTGTGCTCGGTCAGCTGGCGGCGGCGACCACCGGGCGGGTCAGCGCCTTGACGAAATCCTCGAGTTGGGGCACGGTCCAGCACTCGAAGGCCTTGCAGTGCTGCTCGTAGGCGGCGATCACCGAGTCGCCGTAGTTCCAGTACAGGCGCGGCTCGGGGTTCAGCCAGAAGGTGCGGCCCGCGCGCGCCGCCACCTGGCCGAACAGGTCGGCGCGCGGGTCGCGACCGTTGGTGCGCGCGTCGCCGAGCACGATCACCGTCGCGCGCGGGTGCAGGTCGTCCTGGATCAGCTCGAGCAGCTCCATCCAGACGCGGCCGTAGTCGGTGTAGCCGGAGACGTCGGCGACGCCGGCGTCCGAGGAGATTCGCTCGGAGACCACTTTGAAATCGCGCTCGTGCGCGAACACGTCGGTGACCTCTGAGATCCGCTCGATGAAGACGAACGAGCGCATCTTGCGAAAGGAGTCGTGCAGCGCGTGCAGGACCGACAGGAAGAAGACCGAGGCGGAGGTGACGGAGGTGGAGACGTCGCACAGCACGTAGATCTCCGGTCGCCTGGGCCGGCGCGGGCGGTAGCGCAGCTCGACTGGGACACCCCCCGTCTGTAGGCTCGCGCGCATCGTGCGGCGTACGTCGACGTGCGCGTGGCGGCGATAGCCCTTGCTCTGCTTGCCCTGCGTGGCCAGTCGCCGCCGCAGCTGCGCGACCACGCGGTGCACGGCGGCGAGGTCCTGTAGCGGCCCGGAGGGCAGCGCGCGGTCGAGCTCGCCGAGCGGGCGCGCAGGCGGCAGCTTGCCCGAGCGCTGCACCTGGCGGCGTTCGAGCTCGCGGCGCAGCATCTGCTCGAAGCGTCGCAGCGCCTCGCGCGGAACGCCGTCGTGGCGGGGATCCTCGGCTGGTAGCTCGGGCTGGGGCTCGGCGCGCAGACCGAGCGAGCGGCGGATCCGCTGCACGTCGACGCCGATCACGCCCGAGCCCTGCTCCTGCTGGCCGAAGGTGGCGATCGCCAGCCGCGCCAGGTCGCGCATCGCCCCCTCGGCCCCTTCGCGCAGCGCTTGGGCGATCTGCATCCGCAGCGCGTCCAGTTCGGTTTCGCTCAGCTCCGCGAGGTCGCCGGCGCCGCTGCCGTCCTGGCCCGATCGTTCTGAGCCCTCGCGCACGGCCGCCAGCTCCACGGCGCGGAAGAAGAAGCGCTCGAACACCAGCTCGAAGACGCGGCGGTCGTCCTGGCTCTTGGCCAGCGTCGCCGCCAGCGCCTCGCGGAACTCGCCCCGGTGGGTCCAGTCGACCTGGCGCAGGACCGCGAAGGCGTCGAGCAGCTCGGAGGTGCCGATCGCCACGCCCTCCTCGCGCAGCTGCTCGGCGAAGGAGAGAAGCTGCGCGGCAAAGCCCTCGGGGGCCGATTCAGCTGTGCTCACGGCATCGATCCCGGCGGCGCCAGCCAGACGGACTCGAACTCCATGACCTCCGCAAGGGTGTCGTAGTCATGGTCGTAGTGGAGGACGGCGGCCCCGGTCTCCTGGGCGGCGGCTGCGAGCAGATAGTCCACGATCGGGAGCCGATGCGCGCCGTGAGAGCGATGTGAGAGGGTGCGCATTGCGTCCTCGGCGGCGCGCACGACAGTCGTCGAAAGTGGCGCTGTGCGCAGGACCGAGAGATATTCGGTCAGCGCGTCGAAGTCCGAGCCGTTCCGCGCGCGCAGCAAGATCTCCAGGCGACCGATCGGTGAGACGCGCAACCGACCTTTGGCGACGGCGTCCGCCCAGGAGTTGCGAATCGATGGGTGGTCGACTCGCGCCCACGCAGACGTGTCGACGATCAACGGCAGATCGCCCCAGCGTTGACTGCTAGGGGACCGGCCAGGCAAGGCGCTTGCCGTCGCGCATCAAGTCCCAGTCCCAGGGCGCCGTCTCCGGATGCTCGAAGTGGGAGAGGAACCGCTCGATCAGCTCGTTACGCCGCTCCTGGCTCATCGGGGGCTCGTCCGCGATGTGCTGTGCTCCTACGATCGCCAGCTCCCGCACCTGCTGGGAGCGGGGCAATCCGGGGCGAAGGTGTGGCGCCGCGGCGCGCAGCGCGCGGCTCAGCTCAGGGTCTTCTGTTACCTGGATGCGGTGATGGGCGGTGGACACAAAAGCCAGTGTACCACCAGTGGGACACCTGACGCGGTCAAGCCGGCTGCGCGTCAGCCGTCTCCGTGAGCTTCAACCCCACTCGCTCGGCCACGACGTCCATGTCGGTGCGGTGCTTGACGATCACCGAC
>DATASE010000116.1:0-6648 GCA_036269375.1 Solirubrobacteraceae bacterium | reverse complement strand
CGGAGAGCTCCCCCATGCCAAGTCCGTCGACGAACAGATAGACCAGGCCGAGGTTGAGCAAGAGGCCGCTGGTCTGAACGACAAACCAGCGCACCGGGGTGAGCGCGTCGCCGACGTGCCCGCGGAATGTCCAGGCGCGATTCCACAGGAATCCGTTGACCGCACCGACGGCAAAGCCGATGCCCGACGCCGCTACGTACCAGACCCCGAACGCCTTCAGCAGCACCGTGTAGACGGCAAAGAAGATCAGCGTGTTCGAGACGCCGACGACGCCGAACTTTACGAACTGCAACAGCACGGGCATGCGCAGCAAGCGCACGGCTCGGTCCCCTACTCTTCTCATGGTCCCAACTTAATCAAGTTCACCCCCGCCGGAAGGAAACATGCCGCCAATTCCCGCAACGCGCGTGCCCGCACTGCTCAGCGTCGTCGCTCCCGTCTACAACGAGCAGGAGCTGATCGAGGCGTTCGTCCGGCGCGCCTGCGCCGCGGTAGCCGACTACAGCTTCGAGCTGGTGTTGGTCAACGACGGCTCCTCGGACGCCTCGCCCGAACTGCTCGACCGGATTGCCGCCGAGGACCCACGCGTGCGAGTGATCCACCTATCGCGCAACTTCGGCCACCAAGCGGCGCTAACAGCGGGCCTCGAGCACGCCGCCGGCGACGTGGTGGCGATGATCGACGCCGACCTACAGGACCCGCCGGAGCTGATCCCGCAGATGGTCGCCGAGTGGGAGCAAGGGTCGGACGTCGTGTACGCCGTGCGCAAGCAGCGCGAGGGGGAGACCGCCTTCAAGCTGGCGACCGCCTCGTGGTTCTACAAGCTGTTCGACAAGCTAGCCCAGGTCGATCTGGAGCCGAACTCGGGCGACTTCCGGCTGCTCGACCGCTGCGCGCTCGACGCGCTGCTGTCGATGACCGAGCGCTCGCGCTTCCTGCGCGGGATGACCGTGTGGGTCGGTTTCAAGCAGACCGCCGTACCCTACGAGCGCGACGCTCGCGCCGCCGGAGAGACCAAGTACACGCTGCGCAAGATGCTGCGCTTCTCGCTGGATGCGATCGCCTCCTTCTCGCACCTGCCGCTGCAGCTGGCGACCTACGCGGGGCTGCTGTCGGCCGGTGTCGCCTTCATCGCGATCCCGGTCGTGATCGGGCTTCACTTCGCCGACTCCTACCTGCCGGGCTTCGGGACGATCACGATCCTGATCCTGCTGATCGGGGGCATCCAGCTGATCGCGCTCGGTGTGATCGGGGAGTACATCGGGCGCATTTACGAGGAGGTCAAGCACCGTCCGCTGTACATCGTGCGCGAGGAGCGAAACCGCCCGGAGCAGGCGCCCGTCCCCGTCGGGCCCGTGCGTGCGGGGCTGCCGGCGCGCGCGGTCGAGCGGGTCGGCTGATCGCGCAGTAGGAGCTTTCCGACTCGCGATCGGCACCGCTCCTTCGGGCGATCTCGCCTGTTAGGGGTTCTACGGTTGGACCGTCCGGCCGTAGACCGCTACCTGGGAGGTTGACCGTGCGCCGTCGAACCCTGATACTGCTGGCCACCCCGGCCGTGATCGGCGCGATGACCGTTGCCGTGCCGGCGCTCGCGGGGATTTCGCTTGATCCCTCCGCGCACACGGCACGGACGACTTGCTTTGTCGTGCGCAGCCATAAACACCGGGTGCGCGAGTGCCTAATCCCCGGTCCGCGCGGGCTCCCGGGTCCTGCTGGCCCGCGGGGATACAGGGGCTACACCGGCAAAACCGGTCCAACCGGCAAAACCGGCCTGCAAGGAAACACGGGGCCTCAGGGACCTGCGGGGACGGCGCGAGGCTACGCGATCGTCCAGCCCACCTCGCCCAGCGCCGCAACGCTCTTGACCCCACGCAACGTCACCACCGTTGCCGAGATCAAAGAAGGCGTCTTCTGCGTTACGCCCGCCGCTCCGATCAACCCCGCGGAAGAGACCGTTGCCGTATCACCCGAGGTGAGCTACGGGTCGAGCAAGCTGCCCGGCCTGATCGCGGTCAACGCGCAACGGACCGGCGGCTGCGCCCCAGGTACCTTCGAGGTCGACACGTACGCCCCGCCGTTTGAAAAAACCCCCACCGCGCTGTCCGACGCATACGCGTTCACGATCGTGATCCCGTGATCCCGTGATCGTAAGGACGCGTGTCCGGAGCGGGGCCGAATCACGCTTGCGCGGTCCCGCTCAGCTCTCCCGCCAAGATCGCCGATAATGGGTAAGTGAGCAGCTCTCCCACCCCCGACGGGTCCCTCGGCCAACTGCCGCAGGACGCCGCCGAGCGCCGCGAGCGGATCCGCCTTGAGACGCCGCGTCACCGAATCGAAGGGCAGATCGTGCTGGCAGCGGACGGCTACCGCAGCCGCGTCTCGGACGTGCTCAACGCTTCCGAGCGCGACTTCCTGACGCTCACCGACGCCACGCTGCAGCCGCTGAGCGGCGGAGAAACCGAGCGGCACAGCTTTCTCGCGGTGGCGCGAGCCCACGTCGTGTACGTGGTAACGGCCGAGCGCGACGCCGTCGGCGGCTAGAGCCTGCCTGCGCCAGGTTTTCGTGCCTGGAGGCGGGTTGTGCGGCCCACTCGTGCGATCGGCCGGCGCGCAACCGGTCCGGTAGCGCTCAACCGGACTGACGCTTGCGCCGATGGTGGGGCCATGCTTGTCAAAGAAGTACTCAGCCCGCTCGTGCCCCACGCCGGATTGCGACGTCGCGCCCCGGCGCGGACTCGCGGCACCGGCGCGCGCTGGGGAGTCTGGTGGGCCAACCGCACGCGCGGACTGCGGCTGCTCGCGCTGCTCGCGCTTGCCTGGACTGGCGCCTACACGATCTGGCGCATCGGTTGGAGCTGGCACGGCACCGACGCACCGCTGTGGGGCGCACTGCTTGCGGCCGAGCTGTACGGGCTTTGGAATCTCGGCACGCTCACCTGGTTGACCTGGAGGCTCGAGCCGCCGCTGCGACCGCCGCCCAGCGCAGAGCACAGCGTCGACGTGTACGTGTGCACCTACGACGAGCCGATCGCGGTACTCGAGGCAACGCTGTCCGGCTGCGCGCTGCTGCGCCACCCGCACACCACCTGGCTACTGGACGACGGAGCGCGACCGGAGGTGCGACGACTCGCGCGCGAGTGGGGGGTCAGGTACATGACGCGGCCGGACAAACGGCACGCCAAGGCGGGGAACATCAACCACGCACTGGGCCGCACCGAGGGCGAGCTGGTGCTCGTGCTCGACGCCGACCACGTGCCGATGCCGGACGCCCTGGACGTGCTCGTCGGCTATCTCGACGATCCGCGCGTGGCGTTGGTGCAAACACCGCACGACTTCTCAAACCACGACTCGATCCAGCACTACGCGTTCGGCCGCCACGAGCAGTCGGTGTTCTTCTCGGCGATCTGCGTCGGCAAGGAGCGACACAACGCGGCGTTCTGGTGTGGCTCGTGTGCGCTGATACGTCGCGAGTCGCTGCTGTCGATCGGCGGCGTTGCCACCGAGACGATCGCCGAGGACTTCCACACGACGATCAAGCTGCACCGCCAGGGCTGGCGCACCCACTACGACGAGCGGATCGTGGCGCAGGGCCTTGCGCCGCACGACCTGGCCTCCTACCTGCTCCAACGCGACCGTTGGGCGCGCGGCAACCTGGCGGTGTTCACGACACCCGAGAGCCCCCTGCGGGCCAGGGAGCTGACGCTCTCGCAACGGCTGAGCTATCTCGCAAGCCTGACCGGCTATCTGGCAGGGCCGGCGCGCCTGCTGCTGCTCGGCGTGCTCACCGTCGTGCTCTGGACCGCCGCGCTGCCGCTTCACATCACCGCGCTCGCACTCGCGCTGCTGTGGGCGCCGGCGACGCTGCTCACGACGCTCGCCGGCTCGGCGCTCTGCCGCGGCGCTCAGAGCAGCGGCGAGGCGATCCACTACGAACTCTGCACAGCCGAGATCTTCACCCGCGCGCTGCGCTGCGCCGTGCTGCCCGGTCGCGCGCGCTTCAAGGTCACCCCCAAGGAGGGGGTCGACCATGGTGGGTGGCGGGCGATCCGCCAGTTCCGGGCGCTGAACGCGTTCGCGGCGCTGCTCGCGCTGGGTTTGATCGGGAGGGCCGCCGGCGCCTTCGGCGCCGGCGTACTGCCACCGTTGCACGGGATCGCAGTCTGGGTGGTGCCGCTGCTTGCCGGCGTCGAACTGCGGCGCGTGCTGGATACGCTCACACGAGTGGCGCGCCGCCGCCAGTTGCGCGGCGAGTACCGCGTGCCGCTGAGCGCGTCGGCGGCGGTGACCCCCGACGGAGGGGAGGACGGACGCCAGGACGCTCTGATCGGGCGGATGCACGACGTCACCAGCAACGGCGTTGGCTTCGAGCTCGCCGAGCCGCTTGCCCTCGGCGCCCGCGCGAGCCTGACGGTGGCATTGCCGCGCGTCACCGGCATGCCCGCGAGCACGCGGATGCAGATCGAGGTGCGCTCGTGCTCGGCGCATGATCAGAGCTGGCGGGTCGGCGCGACGATCATCGGCTGCTCGGAGCAGGACCGGCGCGCGCTGCTTGCCTACTGTCATGTGGTGTGGCCGTACATGCGCCTGCGCGGCGAGAACGCGCTAGGTCTCGAACAGCTCGAGCGCTCGCTCGACCGGGCGGGCGAGCACGGCGCGATCGCCGCGCACGACGATCGGTCGCTGCAGCAGCTGCGGGTGGGCGACCATCTCGGCAATCAGGCGCTCGTCGCCGACGCCGGGATCGTCTAGGCCAAGTTCTGCGGCCAGGGGCTCGCGTGTGCGCAGAACGTCACGCGGCCCGCAGCCGAGCTTGCGCAGCAGCCCGCGCAGCTCCGGCTCGGTCAGCCCGTCCACTTGGTATTGCACCGACTCGAAGTCGACTCCGCGCTCGCTGAGCAGCGCATGCAGCTTGCGGCAGGTAGTGCAGGTCGGCTTTTCGTAGACGGTGAGCTCGGGCATCGCCGAGCCGAAGCTTAGAGACCAGGGCACGGCCCCGAATCCTGGTCGGCAACTCTGCCCAGTCGAGACGTCTGTCCCGCTCAACGGCGCGTGGTCGGATGAGAAGTGGGATGCACTCTGGAGAATCGCGCCACCGCCACCGCTACCCTCTCAGCGATGCGAACACTGCTGCCAGACCCGCCGCCCGCCGAGGTCAAGGCGCTGCTCGAGCGCCGGACAAGTCTCGGCCTGGATCGCAAAGACGAGGTCTGGGAGGGGGTCCTGCACGTGGTTCCCGCGCCGAGCCATAGGCACGCGTCCCTGGCGCAGCAGCTCGCGGTGATCCTGGACGGCCCTGCGCGGAGGGCCGGCCTGGAGCCGACGATGGCCGAGTTCAACCTTGGCGACTGCGAGGATGACTTTCGCGTCCCCGACGGCGGCCTGCACCGTCCCGGCGCCGCCGAGATGTGGCATCCCACCGCGGCGCTCGTGGTGGAGATCGTCTCCCCGGGCGATGAGACCTGGCAAAAGCTCCCGTTCTATGCAGCCCACCACGTGGAAGAGGTACTGATCGTCGATCCGGACACGCGCCGAGCGCACTGGCTCGCGCTCATCGGGGACCGCTACAGCCCAATCGAGCGAAGCGGCCTAATCGAGCTTGGGCCGGCCGATCTGGCGCAGCGGATCGACTGGGCGTAGCGCCGCTGCGGCCAGCCCGTCGGATTGCTCGTAGAATGCAGGGCCGCCCTCGACGGCACCCTGGAGGGGTGGCAGAGCGGTTGAATGCGGCGGTCTCGAAAACCGTTTCGGGGGTTTAAACCTCCGACGAGGGTTCGAATCCCTCCCCCTCCGTGCACCCCTTCGTCTGCCTTTTTGATCGCCTGCCATGGCGTCTATGCCGGTAGGCAGCGCCGTCCTCGCACCACGGGCGGCCCAGCCGCGGCGCGCAAGCGCCGCCACCCGACGTCTCAAGCGCGCGAGCGGCGCGCGGCGAAGAAGTCGCTCAACAGCGCGCCGCACTCCCCAGCGAGCACCCCCCCCGCGACCTCGGGACGGTGATTCAAGCGCTGCTCGCCGGTCACGTCGAGCACGCTGCCGCAAGCGCCGGCCTTCGGGTCGGCCGCGCCGAAGACGACACGCGGTAGGCGGGATAGCACGATCGCCCCCGCACACATCGCGCACGGCTCGAGCGTCACATACATGACGGCGTCGAGCACGCGCCAGCCGCCAAGCGCCTGAGCAGCGTCGCGCAGGGCGAGCAGCTCGGCGTGCGCGGTGGGATCCTGGCGCAGCTCACGCTCGTTGTGCGCGCCGGCAATCACCTCGCCGCCAAGGACGATCACGGCGCCGATCGGCACGTCGTCGTGCGCCAGCGCGCGCCGGGCCTCGCCGAGCGCCAGCTGCATGAAATGCTCGTCGGGGACAGAGAACGGCTCGACCATCGGCTGGACTCGTAATGATTACCAGCAGAGCCGAGTGTCGCCCGCCAGACCGCCCAGCCATAGCCACCTCCGGCTCGCACGTATCGCCGCCTGCGCTCTGCTTGCGGCGTTGACGCCGGCGGGCATCGCGGCGGTCGCGAGCCACACGGCGCGCGCAAGCAACAGCAGGGTGGAGAGCGCCGCCACGACGGCCACGCCGGCAGCGACCGGTCGGATCGTCGTCGGCTACCGCCCGGCGAACGGATCCGAGGAACCCGCGACGCGGGTG
>DATASE010000115.1:0-13346 GCA_036269375.1 Solirubrobacteraceae bacterium | reverse complement strand
GTGCGGCCTGCCGGTCGCGGCCTCAACGCTCGCGAGCGCCGGTCGCGGCGTCCACGCGGCTGCTGGGCTGAGGGCTCGGATCGGCATCGGCGCGATCCCCATCGGCCAGCAGGGACACGGTGACGCAGGCGAAGTTCCGCGCCGCGAACCCGCTCGGGGCAAGAGCGATCAGGGCAATGGCCGTGACGGCGCCGCCGTCGCCGGCGCGGCCGTAGGCGGCCAGGGGCACGGTCAGGTGCGCGGACACGACCACGAAGGTTCAGGCGGAACGGGCCCGGGATCGTCGGGCTCTGGGCGCGGCTCGTCCTCGCGCGGGCGCGAAGACGTCCACGGTGGTCAGGGGGCGGACTCCGGGCAGGGCTCTCAGGGCGGCGGACAGGCAGGCCAGGCCCCGACGGGTGACTCAGGTCCCGGAGGGCGTGCGACCGACTCGACGGGGAGCGACGGCCACGTCGCGCCGCGCTCGACGCGCCGCGACGCTCGCGCCGCAGTGCGCTCGGCGTCGGCCTCCACGGATCGCGCCGGCGCCTCGGCGAAGGTCGCTGTCGGCGCCCGCGCAACGGCCGGCGGCGCAGGGTCGGGAGCCGCTCCGACGCCCCCGCCCGTTGCTCTTGCCGTGCCGGCCTCGCCGGCGCTCGCTCCGACACCGCTTCCCGCGGCGGCTCCGATCGTCCCCGTGAACCCGGCCCCTGTCTCCGCCACTGCGGCGGGGCCCACGATTGCCAGGGGTTTGCGGGCACAGCGAGCCACCGCCGGGCACAGGCGGCGCACCGCTCGCACTCGAGCCGGCGGGCACAAGCTCACCACCGCGGGAACCTCGACGGAAGGGCTCGCGTCCGGCCTCGGGTCCTCCGCGTCGCTTGCCGCAGTCGCTCAGAGGAAGGGCACTGCGCGACCCGGTTCCCGCTCCGCGCTCGCGCGCGCGACGACGGCCAGCTCCGCGCCGATCGTCCAGACGATCACCCGCATCGTCGGCGTCGTCCCGACGGCGGTTTGGATAGCGCTCGGCGCCCTGCTCGCCCTTGCCGCCGCCCTTGCCGCGGGCTCGCGGCTGCTCGCGCTGCGCGCCCGCCGGCTCGAGCGCCAGCGCGGTGAGCTGCTGGCCGACGTGGGGCTACTGCAGACTGCGCTACTGCCGGTTCCTCCGGCTGGCCGTGGGGCGCTGAGCAGCACAGTCGCCTACCGGCCCGCCGATGGGCCCGCTGCGGGCGGCGATCTCTACGACGTTTTCTCGCTGCCCGACGGCAGCGTCGCGACGATCGTCGGCGACGTATCCGGGCACGGGCGTGCGGCGCTGCCGCACACGGCGCTCGTGCGCTACACGCTGCGCGCCTACCTGGAGGCCGGGCTGTCTCCGCGCGAGGCTCTGCAGACCGCCGGTGCCGTGCTCGAGCGCCAATTGGACGGCGCGCTGGCGACGGCGCTGCTTGCCAGCTACCGACCGCGCGAGCGCACACTCGTCTATGCCTGCGCGGGGCACCCGCCGCCGCTGGTGCTTGGAACGCGCTCCCGACTCGATCCGGTCGCGGCCTGCTCGGCGCCGCCGATCGGCGCCGGGCTGCGCACTGGCACGCGCCAGACCGTCCTGTCGCTGCCCGGCGCGGCCTGGGTCTGTATGCACACCGACGGGGTAACCGACGCGCGCGTCGGCGGCGAGCTGTACGGCTCGGAGCGGCTGGAGCAGGCGCTGCGCTCGTTGGGGCCCCAAGGCGCGGCTCAGGCGTTGCTTGATCGCGTCGCCGAGCAGACCGACGAGCGACCCGACGACATGGCTGCCTGTCTGCTGACGCTGCGCGGCGACGCAGCGCAGCCGGCGACGATGGTGCAGGAGCTCGAGCTCGTACGCGGTACCGCGACGCGCGAGCGCACGGAACGGTTCCTGCTCGCCTGTGGCATGGAGGTCGCGGCCGCGGGCCGCGTCGCCGACGAGGCGTGCATGGAGGTCGAGCGGGCGGGTAGCGTGCTCCTTGAAGTGAGGATCTCCGCCCAGCAATCGACCGCGACGCTGCGCCGCGACGACGTTCCGGACATCCACGCCTCCGACACGAGGCTGCTGGCGACCGTCGGAGCGCGGCGATGAGCCAGGCAACGCTCGCTCCCGACGCCGCGATCGCACTCGGCATCGCCGCGACCGCGATGCCGTTCGCGCGCAGCGCCGAGGCCGAGGCCGAGCGCTGGCTGCGGGTCCTGCGCCTGCACGGCGAGGCCGGTTCTGCGCTGCAGGCGATCGGAGTGGGCGAGGGACGGCTCGAGTCCTCTCCGGATCTCGACGGGCCGGGCGGCCCGGACGCCGCGGCCGTCGCCTATGACCGGGCCGACCCGGTCGCCCAGGTGGTCGACGAGGCGATCGAGGTCGCCGCGCGGCGCGGCCGTGCGGGTGTCGCCACGGTCGATCTGCTGCTTGCGGTGATGTGCGTCTACGGCGAGGACTTCGACCACGCCCTCGCAGCCCACGGCAGTGGGCGCGACGAGCTGCTGGCGCGGCTGGGGGTCACCCAGTCGGCCAGCGAGATCTGCGGCGACTAAGCGGGGGGATTACCGCAGACGCTGCGGAGAACGCCTGACCGGCAATGGTCAGCTTGTGCTGATGACGCCGGCGCTTCAGCTAGAGGCCACCGCTACGGTGCTGCCGGCACTACCGCGATCGGGCCCTCGCCTGTGTCCAGCTCTGCCGTGTCGAACGCCGGGGCGTCTAGGCGCCTGACGTCCTGCATCAGCTCGAGGAAACGCTCTGCATCCTCTAGGAAGCCGATCCGCTCGGTGCGGTAGTGCATCGGCACGACCCACCGAGGCGCCAGTCGCTTCACGATCTCGGTCGCCTGCTCGGCACCGATCGTCGGACCGCCGCCCACCGGCAGCATCAACAGGTCGACGCCTCCGACCGCCTGCGCCTGCTCCTCGCGCAGAGTCCGCTGGCCGAAGTCCCCGAAGTGCGCGACCCGCACGCCGTCGAGCTCGAAGACGAAGATCGTGTTGGGGCCGCGTTCGGTGCCGGCTCGCTCGTCGTGCTCGGAGGCGACCGCGGTCACCTCGCCGATCGGGGACTCCAGACGGCCCGCCGTCGAGCGCAGGATCGGTGGATCTCCTCCTATCGCCTCAACCCCGTTGTGGTCGAGGTGCTCGTGGGTGACTAGCAGCAGGGTCACCTCCCCGCAGGAGATCGGCGGGTACTCGAACTTCATGCCGCGATCCTTGAGCGGTGAGAGGTCGGCGAACGGATCGATGAACACTCTTCCCTCGCTCGAGGTCAGCGCAAACGCGGACTGGCCGAACCACTCAACTTGCATGCTTCCTCCTTGCCGGGGTCTGGATTGTCACGATCTGCTGGCGTCGACGGTTCTCGCGCCGACGCTCGAGGGCGGGCCGTGGCCGGGTCTCGCCCTCGTCCTCGCGCTCGCCTCGCGGCTCGCGGCTGGACTCGCGCTCGGGGCGTGCCGAAGCTGAAGGCGCGGATGCGAAACAGCGCTAGGCGGAACATCGGCTCGCTCGTGTGCCGCTCGACCGCCAGGAACGCGACCAGGCACGCCAGCGAGCCGGCCAGCAGCGCCAAGGCGCTTGGCGATGTCCAACCGGTCGGGTGGCCGCCGTACGGGCGGATGCCGTAGGTGACGGCGACCATCACGAGGATGAGTAGCACCGCCAGCGTCGTGTTCGACAGCGCGATCCAGCGGTAGGGGCCCGCGTCCGTCGGTGAGCGTCGGCGGACTGTCGAGGCGAGTCGCGGCAAGACTCTGACTCTAGCCAGCCGGCTGGCCTCGTCCGCCGGTTCTGTTTGGGATGGATGCACGCTTTCGCGTGCATCGGTGTGGCCGCTCCGCTGAGCTCTGACGCCTATTGCCACCGATGCCGGCCGGAGGCTTTCGAGCGTCTTTGCCCTCTCATCGATCGCGGGTGGCGGTCGACTCGACCGCTGCTGCCGGCGCGAGCGTAGCGCCGAAGCTCACGCGCAGCAGCGCCCCGCCGCCGGGGGCGTTCTCGGCTGTCACCCAGCCCCCGTGCGCCTCTGCTGTCTGGCGCACTATCGCCAGGCCCAGGCCCGAGCCCGGCTTTGACCTGGCCGTGTCGGCGCGGTAGAAGCGCTCGAACACGTGCGGCAGGTCCTGCTCGCGAAAGCCCGGGCCGTGGTCGCGCACGGACAGGACGCCGCCGCGCAGGCTCACCTCGACCGTCGGCGTACCGTCGCCTTCGCGGTCTGGCTGGGCTCCGCGCGCGTCCCCGCTCCACTTGCGGGCGTTCTCGAGCAGGTTGGCAATCGCCCGGTCCACGCCGGCGGCGTCGGCAACGATCGTCGTCGGCTCGAGGTCGAGCTCGAAGGGGACGCTCCCGCGCCGCCGCGCACGGGCCACGGCCGCGGCGACCAGCTCGTCCAGGCCCGCTTCGGTGCGCGGGGCGTTGCCGTCGTTGCCGCGTGCCAGCTCGACCACGTCGCCGACCAGGCGCGTGAGCTCGTCGAGCTCGCCGACGATGTCGGCTCGCAACGCCTCCTGGTCTGAGATCGGCAGGCGGTCGGCCTCGGCGAGCACTTGGATGTTGGCGCGCAGGCTGGCGATCGGGGTGCGCAGCTCGTGGCTTGCGTCGGCGACGAGGTTGCGCTGCGCGGCCACCGAGAGCTCGAGCGCCGCGAGCGTCGCGTTGAAGCTGCGCGCGAGCCGTGCCAGCTCGTCGCGGCCCTGCTCGGGGAGTCGCCTGCTCGTCTCGAGGGTGGCCGCCTGCCAGTGGCCATCTCGGTATGGGCTGCCGACGGGCACGAGCGTCTCGGTGCGGCGTGTGAAGCGCTCGATCGGAGCCAGCGCAGCGCGCGCGACAAGGGCCCCGAGCGCGGCCGCGATCGCTATCCCACAGACGCCGACGAGGGCTAGGATCAGGAGTACGCGGTGAAGCTCGCGCTGCAGCTCGCTCAGCGGCCGCGCGACCATCACGGCGCCCATCGGGCCGGTGCCGACCGTCAGTACGCGCACGCTCGTGCCGCCGATTTGACGATCGGCGAACCCGCGCCCGGAGCCGCTGCGCGCGATCGACCGGTCCATCGGGGTGAGCGTGATCGCGCTCGAGGTGCCCTGGCCTGCTGGGACGTGGATCGAGCCCGTCGGCGAGACGAACTGGACGTAGCCGGAGGGGGCGCCGAGCGGTAGTGGCTGTACCTGGCTTGGGAAGCCGCTCGGGAAGCGGTCCCGTCCGGCGCTCCGCGCGTCGCCGTCGCCGCGCTGCGGCGGCGTGAAGGCGGTTCCGTGTCCCCCGCCCGCGCCGGGAGGCGGTTGCGTGAATGCCGCCGCTCGCTGGGAGAGGGTGCGGTCCAGCTCGCCGCGCAGGTCCGAGCGCACCGCGATGTAAACGGCGATCGCTGCCACCAGCACCGCGACCGCCACCGCGACGCTCGACACCGCCGCGATTCGCGCGCGCAGGCTCACGGCCGCCACCCCGGTGGTCGGCGGCTCACGGCCGCCACCCCGGTGGTCGGCGGCTCACGGGCGCCACCTTCGCGATCGCAGGCTCACGGCTCGCGTAGTGCGTAGCCGACGCCTCGGACCGTGTGGATCAGCGGACGGGCACCCGCTCCCTCGAGCTTGCGGCGAAGGTAGCCGACATACACCCGCAGGGCGTTTGAGGCCGGGCCGAAGTCATAGCCCCAGACGCGGTCGTAGATCAGGCTGTGGGGCAGCACCCGCCGGGGGTTGACCAGGAACAGCTCGAGCAGCTGGTACTCGGTGCGGGTCAACTCGACGAAGTTGCCTTCGACCTCGGCGCCGTGTCGGGCGCTGTCCAGGCGCACCTCAGCGAAGCTCAGCGCATCGGGATCGCCCTCGCCGCCGACGCGTCGCAACAGGGCACGCAGGCGTGCCTTCAGCTCGCCGACGTCGAACGGCTTGACCAGGTAGTCGTCGGCGCCGGCGTCGAGGCCGTCGATGCGGTCGTTCACCGCGTCGCGGGCGGTGAGCATCAGGATCGCGACGTCGTTGCCGAGCGTGCGCAGTCGCCGGCACACCTCCAGGCCGTCGATCCCGGGCAGGCCGACGTCGAGCACGACGGCGTCGGGCACCGATTGCACGACCAGCTCGATTGCGCTCTCGCCGTTCTCGGCGAGCTGCACTTCGTAGCCGGCGAGAGTCAATGCGCGGCGCAGCGCTTCGCGGACTGCACGGTCGTCCTCTACGACAAGGATCCTCATCGCAGCGATTCTGACGGTCGATCTCGCGGTTGCAAGCGGCTCCTACGTTCGCCTTATACGACTCACAGCTTCGGCTTGTTCGGTATGGCGATGCTGCGAGCCATGAACAGAGACCCGTCATTCGCAAGTCAAACCGTCGCACGCCGGGCCACTGCCGGCCCCGCCACGGACTCTCGCATCAGGCTCACGCCCGTCGTTCGCCGCCGGATCGTCCGGCTGTTGCCCATCTCGCTGATCGCGCTCGTCTCAGGACTGCTCACCCTCTGGGGGCTTACGCGCAGCGGCTTTGCCAACACCTATTACGCCGAGGCTGCCCAGGCCGCTTCGCGCAGTTGGAGTGCTTGGCTGACCAACGCGACCGACTCCTCGCTTTCGGTCTCGCTGGACAAGGGGCCGCTGGCGAACATGATGCTCGGGCTCTCCGGGCGGCTGCTCGGCTTCTCGAGCTTCTCGTTGCTGCTGCCAGAGGCGCTTTGCGGCGTTGGCGCGGTGCTGTTGCTCTATGACACGGTCAGGCGCACGCTGGGCCGCCGCGCTGGGCTGCTTGCCGCAGCGATGCTGGCGCTGACGCCGGTCTTCGTCGCTATGAGTCGGTTCGACAATCCCGACGCGCTGCTCGTGCTGCTGGAGGTCGCAGCTGGCTGGATGCTCGTGCGGGGGTTGCAGTCCGGACGCACGCGCTGGGTGCTTGGCTGCGGCGTGCTGGTCGGGCTGGCGTTCAACGTGAAGATGCTGCAGGCCTATCTGATCCTCCCGGGGCTCGCGGCGGCGCTCCTGCTCGCCGGCCGCGGCAGCATCCGCCTTCGCCTGGGACAGCTGTTCGCCGGCGGTGCGGCGATGCTTGCGGTGAGCTTTGCCTGGTACGGGGCGATGATGCTTGTGCCGGCCGGCTCGCGGCCGTGGGTGGGGGACACGACCGACGATTCCTGGTTCTCGCTGATCTTCGGCGCCAACGGTCTCGGTCGCGTCTCCGGCGAAGGCGTGGGCGCTGGGCCCGGCGGTGGCGGTGCGCCGGGCGGTGCGCCCGGCGGCGCGGGCGGCTTTGGCGGCAGCGCCGGGCTCACGCGGCTGTTCAACGACATCGTCGGCGGACAGATCGCCTGGCTGCTGCCGCTGGCGGCGCTCGGGCTCGTGGCCGGGCTCTGGGCGGCCCGCCGCGCTCCGCGCACGGACCTGCGCCGCGCCGCCTACGTGCTTTGGGGCGGCTGGGCGCTTGTCTCCTGGCTCGTGTTCAGCCTCGCCGAAGGCATCTTCCATCCGTACTACACGACCGCACTGGCGCCGGCGGTCGCGGCGCTCGCCAGCGGGGGGGTCGTGCTGACGTGGGATCGCGCGCGCGCCTCGCTGGCGTGGACGGTCGTGCTTGGAGCCGCGCTGATCGGCTCAGCCGCGCTGGCCTGGGACCTGCTCGGGCGCACGAGCGGCTTCGCCTCGTTCGCCGGGCCGCTGGCGTTGGCACTGGCCGTGCTTGCCGCCGGCGCGCTGGTGCTCGATCAGCTCGCACAGGCGGCTTCGCTCGACACAGTTCGTTGGCGCTCGCGCCGCTTCACGCTGCTCGCCGGCGCGGGTGTCGCCGGACTGGTCGCGGTGTTGGCCGGACCTGCCGCCTACTCGATCGCGACTACCGGCCGCGTGCTGTCCGGCGGCAACCCCCTGGCCGGCCCGCGCGAGGTCGAACGATTGGGCGGGCCCGGCGGGCCCGGTCTCGGTCGCCACGGCGCGTTTGCCCTGGCCGCGCGTGGCGCCCCGGGCGTAGGCGTTCTGCCTCAAGGTGCGGGGGCTCTGCCGCAAGGGGCTGACGCTGTGTCTCAAGGTGCGGGTCGTCCGCCGTTGGGTGCCGGCGCGGTACCCGGGCTTGTAGGTCTGCCCGGGGTGGGCGGACCGCCGCTGGGCACCGCCAGGCGCGGCGCGCCGATCGCCGGCGTGGGAGCGGCACCTTCGGTCAGCGGCGCCCTTCTGCGCTACCTGAAGTCTCACCAGGGGAGCGCCAAGTACATCGTCGCGGCGCGGGGCTCGGGCACGGCCGGCGCCATCGCCTTGCAGAGTGGGCGCGAAGCGATCGACATGGGCGGCTTCATGGGTTCCGACCCTGCGCCGTCGCTGACCAAGCTGCGCTCGCTGATCGATTCCAGGCATTTGCATTACGTCTTGGTGGGCGGCGCCGGCTCAGGTCCCGGCTCGGCGGGCGCGGTTGGTGGGCCGGCCGGCTCTGGCTTTGCACCGCGCGTGGCCGCGCAGGCCTCCGGCGCCGAGGCGGCGATTCTCACGCGCGAAACATGGGTGCGCGAGCACGGCACCCTCGTCCACGTCCCAGGCTTCTCCAGTGGGTCGACGCTCTACTACTTTCGCTGAGCGCGGTGTCGATCGCCGTTGGGCCGCCACGCGAGGATCGCTGACGATGGCTCGGTACCGGGCGCCAGCCGCTCGTCCGGCTGAGGCGCGCCCGCCGTCAGGCCGACCGGGATCACGCCCGCCCAGCCCTCGCGCGAGTAATCCTCCTCGTCGTCTTTGGGACCGCCCGCGCGCAGCTTTGCCGACGCCTCGTCGAGTGGCAGCCAGAGCACGTGGATCGACTTCAGCTCCTTGTCGGTGGGAGGGCGTACCTCTGCCCAGCGGCCGGGGATCAACCGCTCGCTGAACGCTTCCATCGCCGCCCGCTTCTCGTCTTCGTCTGCGATCGCGCGCGCCTGCCCGAACACCATCGCTGCTCGGTAGTTGACCGACTGGTGCACCGCCGAGCGAGCCAGCACGACGCCGTCGAGCAGTGTCACCGTGAGGCACGTCTCCGCCCCGGCATCTAGCGCGCGCAGGGTGCGACTTGCTGCCGAGCCGTGGAAGTAGACGCGCTCGCCGACGCGTGCGTGCAGCGTCGGGATCACGAATGGGCGGTCGTCCACTGAGAAACCCAAGTGCGAGACGAGCGCCTCGTCGAGGATCGCCTCGATCGTCGCGCGATCGTGCGCCCCGCGCTCGGGCATCCGACGCAGGCGGGTGCGGGCATCGCGGGGTGGCGGGACGGTGTCCGTAGACATCCGCACACCCTAAGCGGTGGCCTGGTCTCCCGGAAGTGACGAATCCGCTGAACTCGAGGCTTCGCCTGCTCCACTGTGTCGGGAGCGCCCGGCGAAGTTCCCCACCAGCACACCGATCACAGTCACCAGATACAGCTGTCCGAGCAGCATCTCCACCACCGTCAACGCGCGCCCTACTTTGGTCGCCGCCGTCAGGTCGCCGAAGCCCGTGGTCGTCATCGCCGTGAAACTGAAGTAGACGATCTGGCTGGTCGAGGCCTTGGCCGTCTGCACGAAGTAGGGGACCGACTCGACCTCGGCGACGAAGCCGATCGTCCAGGCGAACACGAGCCCGATCAGCAGATAAAGCGTCAGTGCCCCGGCCACCGCCTGCGGGGTGACGCCGCGAGCGCGCACGAGCCGTAGCAGGCCTCCGATCAACGCCAGTGGCGTCAGCGCCGAGAGCACGCCGCTGATCGCGAACAGCAGCGGTCGCGACAACGCTCCACCGGCGGCTCCTACGAACGTGAACGACATCAGCGCCACGACCACGATTGCCAGCGGCAGGCGTAGGTTCGAGCGCTCTCGCGACGTCGCAATAACGGCAAGCAGCGCCAGCCACTGCAGCCCGAGGCCGACCGCGCGCGACCAGTTGGCGCTCGGCGCCACGATGATGAACACGGCAAGCGTGAACGTGAGCAGGAAGACAAGGCCGAAGCGAAAGCCGGCTTCGCGATCTTCGGCGGATGCCATCCTCTGATTGTCGCCGAGCGGCAGGCGGCAACCTCCGTGCAGGCGATGACGCCCGGTCACACGAAAACGTCGCTCAGGCCAATGTCCCGTCCGGACAGGCGCGCGCACGCGTCCGCGCGCTGCGGGTCGAGCTGGGGGTCGGCCGCGAGCAGCGGACCCTGAGCCACCGCGGAGTCAGGCGGCAGCGTCCGCCGCAGCGCTCATCAGGGCCACCGGCACCGCCAGGCCCGCCGAGCGCTTGAGCGTCGCGATCCGCCGCCCCGGCTGCACAGCCGCCCGCACCTCGCTCACACGCTCGCCCAGCGCCGCGACCGTGCGCTCGATGTCGGTGCTCAAGAGTGCCAGACCCCAGAAGCGGGCCCGCGCGTCGGGACCGCCGGCGGGCGCGATCTCGCCGTCGGGGATCTGCACGACCTCGAGGATCGTCTCGCCGAGGCGGAAGAACGCCTGTCGCGGAGCCCCGGCGGGGGTCGGTTCCTCGCGGATACGGCGGAGGTCAAGGCCGGCCGCTTGCAGGGCGCCGACACTGCGTTCGAGCAGAGGTGAGAAGGCAACGACGTGATCGATCGCACCGACGCCGTTGGGATGCGCCGACGCGCACTCGCGCGGCGGGCCGGCGGAGATGCTCGTGGGCAGTCCGTCGAGATCGGTATTGCTTGCCTCGCGCAGCGACCAGCCCAGGATCCCGCGTCCGCTCCCGCGCCCCGCGAGTCGCAGTCGTACGGTGCCGACCGCGATTGTATGCCGCTCGACGGCAAACCCAAGCGCCCGCCACCGCTCCGGCTCGTCGGCGATCACGATCTCGTCGATCGTGATCGCATCTGCGCTTATGTCTGCGCTCTCGCCCGCTCTCTCGCCCGCGCCTGCGCCCTTGGCAGCGCCTGCGCTCTCGGCAGCGCCTGCGCTCTCGGCAGCGCGCCCTGTCCGTGGGCCGAGGTTCTCGCTCATTGCCTCGCGAGCCCTGCCGCTCAGCCGTTCAGTCGTACCGGCAGCGTCTTCAGCTGGTTGATGAAGCCCGACTCGACCATCAGCGGCCGCCCGGCGATCTGGACGGCGGGAAAGCGCGCCAGCGTCTCCTCGAACAGCACCTTCAGCTCCAGCCGCGCGAGCGCCGTGCCGAGGCAGAAGTGCCGCCCGCCGGCGCCGAAGGCCTGGTGCTCGGCGTCCCGTCGCAGGTCGAAGCGGTCGGGATCCTCGTAGCGCGACTCGTCGCGGTTTGAGGAGACGTACCACATCACCACGCTCTCGCCGGCTTTGATCTGCCTGCCGCCGAGCTCGGTGTCCATGGTGGCGGTGCGGCGGAAGTGCGCGAAGGCGGGGAACATGCGCAGCGACTCCTCGACGGCCTGCGGCACCAGCGAGGGATCGTCGAGCAGTAGCCGCCGCTGCTCGGGATCTTCCATCAGGGCGCGCATACCGCTGCAGTAGGTCGCCTTGGTCGAGTCGTTGCCGGCGGCGACGAGTAGGAAGAAGCCCATCACGATCTCGTGCTCCTCGAGTTTCTGCCCATCGACCTCGGCGTGTACGAGCACGCTGGTCAGGTCGTCGGTGGGGTGCTCGCGCCGCTGGGCGATCATCGCGCGGCAGCGCTCGAAGATCTCGGGGATCTCTTTCTCCATCACGCTTTGGACCCCGTCGGGGTTGAGGTCTTCGTCGCCTGCGCCGAGCGTCGCGTTCATCAGCCGCGCCCAGGTCGCGTCGTCGGACTCCGGGATCCCCATGAAGCTGCCGATCACGCGCGAGACCACAGGCTGCGCCACGTCGCTGACGAGGTCGCAGCTCTCGCGCCCGGCCAGGCCGTCGAGCGTGCGTGCGACGATCGATCGGATCTCGCCCTCGTGCGCTGCGATCCGCTTCGGCGTGAAGCCAGCCTGGAACAGCGCCTTGACGCGGTCGTGCTTGGGTGGGTCCATGCCGATGAACATCGCCCGCGACAGCTCGATCGGGAAGACCGATGAGACGACGGTCACCCCGCCGAGCTCAGAGGAGTAGGTCTGCCAGTCGCGGCTGACGGTGTGCACGTCCTCGGCCGTGGTCACCGACCAGAACCCGCCTTCCTCGGGGAATTCGCTGATTTCGCGCGTCCAGTGCACGGGACAGCCGCGCCGCAGCTCCTTGAACAGTGCATGCGGGGGGCCGGCCAACCACTCCTCGCGCTCCAGCAGCAGCCGATCTTCGAGGTTCTCGGAGGTGGCGGTCATCTCTTCTCCAGTCGTGCGGGATGGGGATCGGGCCGGACGATCTTAGCTCCAAACTGGCCAGCCAGCCAATTCGTCTTGTGGGCAGGGCTTGAAGAAAAGTTTGGCATGCCTTATCTTGGGTTGCATGGCTACCAAGGAAAGTACTCGCTCGGCCGCGATCGATGACTACTGCAAGGCGATCTACACGCTCCAGACGCGCGACGACGAGCCGGTCTCGACTAATGCGCTGGCCGAGCGACTGGAGTTGACCAGCGGATCCGTTTCGGGGATGCTGCGCAAGCTCGGCGAGCTGGGGCTGATCACGCACGAGCCCTACCGGGGTGTTCGCTTGACTTCAGACGGTCGGCGGCTAGCGCTCGAGGTGATCCGCCACCACCGTCTGCTCGAGCTCTACCTTGCCGAGGCGCTGCAGATGCCGTGGGATCGCGTGCACGCCGAGGCAGAGGTGCTCGAGCACGTCCTCTCCGACGAGCTCGAGGAGCTGATCGCCGCCAAGCTCGGCCACCCGACGATCGATCCGCACGGCGATCCGATCCCCACCGCCGAGCTGGAGATCGCCGAGCATCCGACGCGCAGCCTGGAGAGCCTGCAGGTCGGCGAGTCGGGCAGGTTCGTGCGCGTCTCCGACGCCGACCCGGAGATGCTCCGCTACCTGGCGGGCCGTGGGATCTTGCCTGGCGGGCACGTCGACGTGATCGAACGCCAGCCGTTCGGCGGCCCGCTGCTAGTGAGCGTCGACGGCAGCGAGCACACGCTCGGCGGCGAGTTGCCGCGGGCGATGCGGGTCGAGCTCGAGCCGGCGGCGGCCGAGCCCACGCGGGAGCGCTCAGCATGAGCGACGCAGCGCTCGGCGCGGCTCAACTGCGTCCGGCCGGCGCGCTCGACGGCGGGTCCGTGGCGCTGCCTGAGGCGGTGTCTGGGCCCAGCGCGCTCGAGCAGCTGCTCGAGCGCGGTCGGTTGCGGGCGACGCTTGCGATGCTCGGTCCGGCCTTCGTCGCCGCGGTCGCCTACGTCGATCCCGGCAACTTCGCGACCAACCTGCAGGCGGGCGCGCGCTACGGCTACCTGCTGCTGTGGGCGGTGGTGGTCGCGAACCTGATGGCGATGCTGGTCCAGTATCTGTCGGCAAAGCTCGGGATCGCAACCGACCGCGACCTGCCCGAGCTGTGTCGCGAGCGCTACCCGCGCGCCGTCAGCTGGGGCCTGTGGGCGCAG
>DATASE010000114.1:0-14923 GCA_036269375.1 Solirubrobacteraceae bacterium | reverse complement strand
GCAACAAAACCAGCTATTCCTACTGGATCAGCGAAGCGCTCGGCTCCCCCGCGACCTGCGTCGGTCAGACGATTACCAGCGAAGAATCCGTTACCCAGCGCTGTGTGGTAGCCGAAGGAGTCGTCAACGGAATCAAACGCCGTGTCAGCCAGCGCGTTGCCGGATTTGTCGCCAAACCGCTGTTCAAGGTGGAAGGCGTCACTGGGCTGAAAAAGGTAACTTTGGAAAACAACAGCATCGATAACGGCTCGGCCGGCTCCAACGGCGAAATCGTCGTCAAAAACAACGGCAGCGTGTCGGGCGTCTGCGAAGTCGGGCCATCAGGAAAGGTCGAAACAGGCAACAACGCCTCGTGCAAAGAAACCCGCCATCGCACGACCGCCGAAGGACCGCTTACGCTGAACAAGGTGGAACCGGGGAGCTCGGCCGAACCATGCACGATCGTCGCGGGTAATGTGACCTCAGGCAACAGCGACTGCCTGATCACCCACTACGTAAACTACGTGAAAAACAAAGAAAAAACCCCAGTCTCTCCCTACGACACGGCGGAAAAAGTCGAATTCAGCGAAGAAACCCGCAAGCTCAAAATGGAAAACGGCGCTTTGTTGGTGCTCAAGGAAGGAACCTACAACTTCTGCAGCTTCGAAGCGAAGAACAACGCCGTGGTCGAGTTGGCCGCCGAAGCAAAGGTCGTGATCTATATCGACTCCGCCAGACGGGCCGGATCGAAATGCCCGGCCGAAGGCTCAGGCGTCCTGAAGATCTGGAACAACGCCGAAATCATCAACCCGTCGCACAATCCAACCTCGCTGATCATCTATGTGTACGACGGGTCGGGCGGAGAAGTCTACATCAAGAACAATTCGGAACTGTACGGCACGATCTTCGCCCCGAACTCGAAGGTGGCGATCCAAAACAACGGCACAGTCCACGGTGCGATCGCCGCGGAAGAAGTCGAACTCGGCAACAACTTCACGTTTGAATGGAGCGGCGAAGAGAAGAACCTGACCACGGGGACAATCACGAACTTCTACCGCTCGTCGTGGCTGGAATGCAAGCCGGAAAACAGCTCGCCCAATCCCCAGTCGGGATGCTGAATCGAGCAGACGTAGCGGTCGTCAATTGACAGAGGCGCCGATCGACTCTGTGGTGTAGTTTCGCCTATGTGTCGAATCAACCACAGCGCTCGCCCGACCCCGGTGTGGGGTCCGAAGCAGCAGGTCAACCGCCCAAGCCCGACCCCGACCTACTGGCCGCGGTCGTCCTGCACACGCTGGTCAGCCGCGGCACAGGGGGCATGACGCTCGCCGAAGTCGCCGTCGCCTGCGAACGCGATCCAGCCGACCCGGCCGACGTCGGCGAAATCGAAGCCGCGCTCGAGATCCTCCGCGCCGACCAGCTCGCCGACCGCAGCCGCCGTGGCCAGCTATGGCTGCCCACGCGCCCGGCGATCCGCGCGGCTGAGCTCAGCTTCTGAGCCCCTCGGCGAGCAGCCTGAACAGCGACAGACGCCGCCCCCTACTCCACGCCAGCCAGCAGCACCGAGGGTCGCAGATCCAGCGCCCGACACAGCTTCAGAACCGTGCGCAGGTTGGGACCACGCCCGCCGCGCTCGTACACGCTGATCGCTGCCCGATCGACCTCGGCCTCGAAGCCGAGCGTTTCCTGCGAAAGGCCGGCCTGATGGCGCGCAGCGCGCAGGTTGGCGCCCAGGCGCGCCTCCGGCGCTCGTGCGACGCCACGATAGGAGGGCTGCTCGAAGTCGGCGGTGCCGCTGCCGATGCCTTCGAGCATCGCCGCCGGCGTGGTGCCGAGCGCCCGGGCGACTCGTACGAGGGTCGAGAGGTCGGGACTTCGCTCGGCGCGCTCGAGGAAGCTGATCGCCGCGCGGTCAAGGCCCGTCGCGGCCGACAACGCGACCTGGGAGAGGCCATACTCGGTCCGAGCGGTGCGCATGCTCGCGCCGAACAGGCGCACCTGCTCATCGATTTCCGGGTCCTTGGTGTGTCGCACTGGCGCATCATCGTCGCTCGCCTACAGAAACACCACGTCGAAAACGCAACAGCGCGCAAACGGCGATCGAAGGGTCCCAGCTGGGCGATGGTACCTTCCCGGCATGAGCAGCGAACCGCTCGACGACGACGCCACACACGAGCGCCTGGCCAAGGCTCGGCGCCTGCGCGAGCGGGGGATCGACCCATTCCCGCACATCCTCGGCGGCGAGCGCACGCCGATCGCCGAGCTTCACGAGCGCCACGATCCGGCGACGCTCGCCGCGGGCGAGCACCCGCAGCTTCGCTACCGGCTGGCCGGTCGCCTGATCGCCCGCCGCGGGCATGGCAGAACCGCGTTTCTGGACCTGCGCGACGCCAGCGGACAGATCCAGCTGGCGGTCCGCCAGGACGCGCTCGGCGCCGAGGACTACGAGCGGGTTCTCGATCTGGACATCGGTGACATCCTCGAAGTCGAGGGGCCCCTGTACGTCACCCAGCGGGGGCAGATCGCGCTCGGCGTACACCGCTTCTGCCTTCTCACCAAGGCGCTGCGACCGCCGCCGGCCAAGTACCACGGGCTGGAGGACGCCGGCACACGCTACCGATATCGCGAGCTCGACCTGCTGGCAAACGAGAGCACGCGCGAGCTGTTTCTGATCCGCTCGCGGACAATCGACGCCCTGCGGGCCTTTCTTTCCGAGCGTGGCTTCGTCGAGATTGAAACGCCGGTCCTGCAGGCGCTCGCCGGCGGCGCCTCGGCGCGGCCGTTTCTCACCCACCACAATGCGCTCGACCAGGAGATGTCGCTGCGCATCTCCGTCGAGCTGTACCTGAACCGCTGCCTGATCGGTGGGTTGGAGAACGTCTACGACCTCGGCAAGTGCTTTCGCAACGAGGGGATCTCCTACCGCCACTCGCCGGAGTTCACGATGCTCGAGTGGCTGATGGCCTACGCGGACCACACGGCGGTGGCGCGGTTCACCGAAGAGATGGTCGCCTTCGTGGCTCAGCGCGTGCTCGGGACGACCACGATCGAGCGCGGCGGCGAGACGATCGACCTGTCAAAGACCTGGCGCGCCACGACGATGCAGGCGGAGATCGAGCGCGTCACCGGCGTTGACTTCCTGGCGGCCGGACGCGACGAGCTCGCAGTGCTGCTGAAGGACCGCGTCCACCCCGACGCAACCTGGGCGCAGGTCGTGCAGAGCGTCTACTCAAAGCTCGTGGAGCCGACGCTCAACTCTCCGACGATGGTCTACGGCTTCCCGCTCGACTCCTTCCCGATCACCAAGGCCGACGCCGACGATCCTCGTCTGGCCGAGCACTTCGACGCCGTCATCGGCGGCATCGAGCTGGTCAGCGGCGACTCGGAGGTGACCGATCCCGTCGAGCAGTGGGAGCGCTTCGTCGCCCAGCGGCGCGAGCGGCGCGCCGAGGAGGACGACGCTCCCCATCCCCACGACGAGGAGTACGTGCGCGCGCTGGAGTACGGGCTCGCGCCCTCGGCCAGCGGCGGCATGGGGGTCGATCGACTGCTGATGCTGCTGACCGGGGCCGAGACCCTGCGCGAGGTGGCCACCTTTCCCGTGATGCGCGAGCTGCGCCGCGCCCCCGCCTGAGCCGGGCTATAGTCGCCGAAGACCTGAGCATGAGCGGCGACGCCCACAACTTCGAGCAGCTGCACTTCGCGCCGGCGCCGGCGCTGGCCGGCGAAGTTCCGGGGACTCGCTCTCGGCAGATGCTGGCCGAACAGGACGAGCTCGAGTCGAGCGCACGCTCCTATCCACGCAGCGTGCCGATCGCGATCGAGCAGGGGCGCGGCGCGACGCTGCGCGATGTCGACGGCAACACCTTCATCGACTTCTTCGGCGGCGCCGGGGTGCTCAACGTCGGCCATTCGCACCCCGACGTTCTGGCCGCAGCGCACGAGCAGGAGGCAAAGCTCGTGCACGCGCTCGACTTCCCGACCACCCCCAAGCTGGCGCTGATGCGCAAGCTGCGCTCGCTTCTACCTGGCCGACTAGGCGAGCGAGCACGCTTTCACTTCGGCGGGCCTACGGGGTCGGACGCGATCGAGTCCTCCATGAAGCTGACGCGAGCGCACACCGGGCGCGAGGCCGTGATCGCCTTCCAGGGGTCCTACCACGGCATGACAAAGGAAGCGCTGTCGCTGACCAGCGACACCGGCTTCGGCGGGCCCGCCTCGACGCCGGTTCACTTCATGCCCTACCCCTACTGCTATCGCTGCCCACTCGGACTGAAGCCCGACTCCTGCGGGATGGCCTGCGCCAAGCTGCTCGAGACGACGCTTTCCGATCCCCACGCCGGGGTTCCCACGCCGGCAGCCGTCTTGATCGAGCCGATTCAGGGGGAGGGCGGCACTGTCGTGCCGCCCGATGGCTATCTCCAGGAGGTGCGACGCATCACTCGCGAACACGACGTTCCCCTGATCTGCGACGAGATCCAGACCGGCTTTGCCCGTACAGGCACGATGTTCGCCTGCGAGCACGACGGCGTCGTGCCCGACGCGATGACCCTCTCCAAGGCCCTCGGCGGGATCGGCTATCCGATCTCCTGCGTGGCCTATGACTCGGAGCTTGACACCTGGAAGCAGGGGGCGCACATCGGCACCTTCCGCGGGCACCAGGTCGCGATGGCAGCCGGTTTGGCAGCGATCGAGTTCATGCAGCAGGTCGACCTCGCCGCCCATGCGGGCGCGCTCGGCGAGATAACGCTCGAGCTGCTGCGCGAGGCGCAGGGCGACCTTGCCGCGGTCGGCGACGTGCGCGGCCGGGGGCTGATGATCGGCATCGAGCTGGTCAGGGATCGTGACAGCAGAGAGCCTTGGCGAGAGATGGCCGCGCGGGTACGCAGCGAGTGCTTCAAGCGCGGCGTCGTGATCGAGGTCGGCGGGCACTTCGGCAACGTCGCCCGCTTCCTGCCGCCGCTGACGATCACACGCGAGCTGATGATGAGCGGCGTCGAGATCTTCGTCGAGTCGGTGCGTGCCGCCGAAGAGGCGCTCGCCGGACCGTCGGCGCTGGTCGCCGGCTGAGCGCTCTTAGAACGTGCCTCAGGCGCCGCCGTAGGTGACGACCAGGTCGGTCGCCACGCCGAGCAGGAAGCCCGCCGCCAGCATGTACAGGCCCAGCGTGCGGTAGCCGTAACGGCGCATTCCCGTCCAGATCTCGCCGATCACGTACAGGATCGCGCCTGCCGCCAGGCCGTAGAACAGCAGCTCGAGCTCGCTGGAGCTGACCTGATAGCCGACCAGCGTGCCGAGGAAGGTCGGACCGCCGCCGACCAGGCCGGCCACGCCGAGCCACTTCCACGACGGCCGCACCGACCCGAGCGGACCGACGATGCCGAAGCCCTCGGTGGCGTTGTGCAGGCCGAAGCCGATGATGAGAACCGTCGCCAAGCCAATCGCGCCGGTTTTCGCCGACACGCCGATCGCCAAGCCCTCGGCGAAGTTGTGCAGGCCGATCGCCACGGCGATAACCATGCCGGTGCGCAGCGCGCGCCTGCGGGCCTCGACCTCCGCGGGGTCGGCCGGCGGCGCGACCACCCCGCGCGCACCGGCAAGCGTCGCCTCGCCGGCCTCTCCACCTGCGATCGGGGGCGGGGTCGGCCGATTGCGCAGCCACCGCTCCACCCCGGAGATCCCGGCCACCCCCGCCGTGAAGCCCCCAGCCAGCAGCGCGAACAGCGCGAGCGCGTGACCGAGACCACCCTGGCCGTGCTTGTAGGCGTTCATCGCTTGGGAGACGATCTCCTCGGCTTTGCTGCCCACGTCCATGAAGATGAAGGCGAGGATCCCTACGGAGAGCATCGCCAGGCACACGCGTTCGCGCGCCCCAACGCGCTTCATCCGGCCAAGCGGCAGGCCGATGTAAATCGTCATGCCGGCGATCGCCCCGAGCAGCGCTGTCTCGGCGAAGCTCATCGCTTGCAGTCTCTTGTCGTGCGGCCAACGGTCATAGTTAGGCTGCCCTAATTACTACCACAGTGATCGGGATTGCGTCGAGCCGGCACCACGGGATCGAGTGCGTTCCGGGCGCGAAACCCGGCGACATGGACCCGGCCTTGGATGGGTACGAGGGCCCTGGCTCCGACGACAGCCAAGCGTCCTCGAAAAAAATGCGGACGGGGGGACTCGAACCCCCAAGGGCCTTCGCCCACTGGCTCCTAAGGCCAGCGTGTCTACCAGTTCCACCACGTCCGCGCGCTGCCGACCGTGCGCCGCTTGCCCGTCGACGGCTCTAGATTGTATGGTCAGGAGTGCAGATGTCGATGCTCGCGAGGACAGGACCGGCGCCGGGGGTGATCGTTACGCACCCCAACCGCGACAAGGCGGTCGTTCAGGCGACCCGCGCGACGGTGATCCTGCTGCTGCTCGTCTCCGCCGGCCTGATCGCGCTCGTGACGGTCGGCGGCTGGAGCACGCTCGAGGGCGGCAAGCCGATACTGATCGCGTGGGTGCTCGTGTATGTGGCCATGGCCTACTTTGCGGGGCGCTGGCGTCGCGGCGCACTGCCCCTGTCCGCTGCGCTCGCGCTGCTGATGCTCGTCTTCGCCCTGGTCTCCGCTCCCGCCTGGTTCACGCGCGACAAACCGGGCTACGCCGAACCGAGCCTGCCGGCCAGTCTGCTCGGCGTGATCACGCTGGTGATCGTTCCAGTGCAGATTCTGCTGATCGCGTTCGCCATGCGCGGCTTCGCGCATGACTGGAACGTCGAGGTGGAGCGCGTCGATCCGAGCTACAGCCCGGACGCACCGGGGCACACCGCTTAAGAGCAGCCGCCCGTTCGCCCTGCGGACGAAAGATGCCGGGCGCGGGCGCAGCTGTCGATCGCCTGCAGGCTTTGACCCGCACGATGCGCGGCGCACGATCCGCGGCGTAGTATTGAGGGGACCTGCGGCGGTGGCGGAACGGTAGACGCGATGCTCTCAAAAGGCATTGTCCGCAAGGGCGTGTGGGTTCGACTCCCACCCGCCGCATGATCGAGACCGGCCGCCGATCGGCGGTGCGGACCATGCGCGGACCATGAGTCGTCGCGAGTAGTCGTTCGCCCTCGGCGGACTGTTCAGTCAGCCGACCAGAGCGGCCAGGTCCTGGCCTATCTCCGCCGAGGCAACCATCACGCCCCACGGCAGGCCGGGGCGCTCGGGCAGCTCGCGCAGCTGCAGGCCCACCCGCTGGCACACCAACGTCCCCGCCGCTATGTCCCATGGCTTGACGGTGCGCTCGAAGTACGCGTCGTAGCGTCCGGCGGCAGTCCACGCGAGGTCGAGCGCCGCCGACCCACAGCGACGGATGTCGCGCACCCGCCCGAGCAGGCGCGCCAGCACCTCCGCCTGAGCGTCGCGCACCCGCGCGTCATAGGCAAAGCCGGTCGCCACCAGCGCCTGCGCGAGCGACTCGCAGCGTCCGACGGGCGCCGACAGCCGCTGGCCATTGAGCAGCGCGTCCCCATCGCGCGTCGCGCAGAACAGCTCGTCGCGGCACGGATCGAATATCGCCCCGGCCAACTCGCCCTGGCTGTCGCGGACAGCCACGCTCACGCACCACTGCGGTAGGCCGAACAGGAAGTTGACGGTGCCGTCGAGCGGATCCACCACCCATGTCAGGCCGCTCGTGCCCTGCTCTCCCCCGCCCTCCTCGCCGAGGAAGGCGTCGTCCGGGCGCTCGGACGCCAGCCGCTCGCGGATCAGGCGCTCGGAGGCGAGGTCGGCCTCGCTGACCAGGTCGGTCGGGGTGCTCTTGCTGGCCAGGGCCGGCTCGGTGCCGCGCTCGAAGCGCTCAAGCAGCAGCGAGCCGGCTTCCTGAGCCACACGCTCGGCGAGCGCGAGCAAATGCGGCTGGGCGGGAGCGTTGCTCGCGCCCACGGCGGACACCTCGGCGCTCGGGAATTGTTCCGAGAGGCCCGACGTGCCGGGCGGGCGCTCGTTCACGCGAACTCGGCCGGTCGCTCCTGCGCCCACGGGCGCTCGGCCTCGATCTGGGCCGAGAGCGAGAGCAGCGTACCCTCGTCGCCTGGCCGGCCGACGATCTGAACCGAGCGCGGCAGGCCATCTGAGCCGAAGCCCGCCGGCACCGCCGCGGCCGGCTGACCGGTCAGGTTCCACGGGGCGTTGTACGGGACGAGCCCGATCGCGCCGTTGAGTGTCCACAGCGCACCGCGTCCGTCGAACTGACCGATCTGAGGCGGTGGCTGGGCCGTGGCCGGGGTGATCAGCACATCGTGGCGATCGAGCACGCGGTTCAGACGGGCCGCCAGCGCCTGCTCGTGCGAGCGCGACCACTCCAACAGCGACGAGACGACCAACGCTCCCATTTTCGCGAAGCCCCGCGTGTTGCGGGAGAGGCGCTCGTAGTGCGGCAGGGCGTGCGCTTCGTCGTGGCCGCCGCGCAGGAAGCGCATCAGCACCGACGGGCCCGTGTCGTAGCCGTAGTCGGGGTCCTGCTCCTCGAGCTCGTGTCCGAGCGAGCGCAGCAGCTCGAGCGTCTGCTCGAAGGCGCGACGCTGCTCGTCCTCCAGTCGCGCGATCAGGAGCGGCGGGATCTTGGTCGAGTAGGCGATCCGCAGCTTGCCGGGCTGGGTGCTCGCGTACTCGGAGAAGGGACGCGGCAGCGGCTCGGGGCGGTCCCGGTCGACCGGCGTCGATCCGGAGCCGACGTCGTGAAACAGCGCGGTGTCGCGCACCGAGCGGCTGAGTATCCCGTTCACGGACATGCCGAACCAGGCCTCGGCTTTCGGCGCCATCGAGACACGGCCACGCTGGGGCTTGAGGCCAAACAGGCCGCACCAGGCGGATGGGATCCGGATCGAGCCGGCGCCGTCGGAGCCGAGCGCGGCGCCGATCAAGCCCGCTGCCACGGCGGCGGCGCTGCCGCCCGAGGAGCCACCCGGGGCGCGCTGCAGGTCCCACGGATTGCGCGTCGCGCCGAACGTCGGCGTCTCGGTGAACGGCCAGATGCACAGCTCGGGCACGTTGGTCTTGCCGATGGGGATCGCACCGGCCTCGCGCAGCCGCCGCACGACCTCGGCGTCGGCCGGCGCCGGCACGTCGCCGTGGGCGTTGGTGCCGAGCATCGTCACCTCGCCGGCGATATCGATGTCGTCCTTGACGGCGATCGGCACGCCGAGCAGCGGACGCTCGTTGCCGGCGCCCCTACGTGCATCCGCCTGCTCGGCTTCCATCAGCGCGCGCTCGGCGAAGACGACGCGGAAGGCGTTCAAGCGGCCGTCGTAGCGCTCGATCCGCCGCAGGTACAGCTCGACCAGCTCACGCGAGGAAATCTCACCCGCGGCGATCAGCTCCGCCTGGCGGGCGATGCCTGCGAACGCCAGCTCGGTTGTGTCCATGAAGCGAAACCTACCGGATTGGCCACATGGCCAGGCAACGCGCCGGGCAGGGGCAACCGCAGGCAGTCGAGCCGTAGCTGAGCGACGGCGCCAGGGCGGACACGGACAGGCTCAGACCGGGGTAACCGGGTTGCGCTTCGCCGGCCACTGCCGCCGCTTGCCCTCCGCGTGGGCGAAGCGACGTAGGAGGTCTTCGCGCAGCGCATCGGGCTGCACGATCGCATCGATCACCAGCTCGGAGGCCAGGTGCAGGACGTCGACGTCCTCGGCGTATTCGCGCCGCAGCTGCTCGGTCTTCTCGGCCCGCGCCGTCTCGTCCTCGATCGCCGTGAGCTGGTTGTAGTAGACGGCGTTGATCGCCGCCTGCGGGCCCATCACTGCGATCGAGGCGCTCGGCAGCGCGATGCAGCAGTCCGGGTCGAATGCCGGTCCCGCCATCGCGTACAGGCCCGCGCCGTAGGCCTTGCGCACGATCACCGAGATCTTGGGCACCGTGGCTTCCGAGACGGCGCTGATCATCTTGGCGCCGTGGCGGATGATCCCCTGGCGCTCGACCTGGGTGCCGATCATGAAACCCGGGACGTCGGCGAGGAACAGCAGCGGGACGTTGAAGGCGTTGCACGCCCAGATGAAGCGGGCTGCCTTGTCGGCGGAGTCGCTGAACAGCACACCCCCCTTGTGCTTGGGTTGGTTGGCGACGATGCCAACGACACGGCCGTCCAAGCGCGCGTAGCCGACGATCAGCTCCTTGGCCCAGCGCGCGTGGATTTGCAGCAGCGACCCCTCGTCCACCAGCGCGTCGATCAACGCCAGCATGTCAAACGGCTTGTTCTCGTCGGCGGGGATCAGCTCGCCGATGCTGCGTTCCGCGCCGGGGCCGTCAGGCGCCCGATCGCCGTCGCTCTCGCCGGCGCGGTCGTCTTTGCCTCCTGAACCGGCAGCAACCGGTGCTGTGGCGACCGCCACGGGGGGCTGCTGCTCGAAGCTCGAGGGCATGTACGACAGATACCGCCGCGCGAACTCGAGGCCCTCCTCGTCGGTCTTTACCAGCTGGTGCGCACAGCCGGACACGCTCGTGTGCATGCGAGCGCCCCCCATCTCCTCGAGGGTCACGTCCTCGCCGATCACCATCTGCGCCATCCGCGGCGAGCCGAGATACATGGAGGCGTTGCCGTCGCGCATCGCGACCACGTCACAGAACGCCGGAATGTAGGCGCCGCCGGCGGCGCTCGGGCCGAACAGGACGCACACCTGCGGCACGACGCCGGACATCCGCACCTGGTTGAAGAAGATTCGCCCCGCTCCGCGCCTGCCCGGGAACATCTGCACCTGCTCGGTGATGCGCGCGCCGGCCGAGTCGACGAGGTAGACCATCGGTATCTGCAGCGACATCGCCCGCTCCTGGATGCGCAGAATCTTCTCGACCGTCTTCGGACCCCACGAGCCGGCCTTGACGGTCGGGTCGTTGGCCATTAGCGCCACCGGGCGGCCGTCGATCGTGCCAACTCCGGTCACTACGCCGTCGGCGCCGAGTCCCTCCTCGTTCCAGTTGGCGAGCAGCGCCTCCTCGGAGAACGAAGCCCCGTCCATGAGCAGTGCGACGCGCTTGCGCACCGGCAGCTTGCCTTGCTCCGCGGCCTTGGCGCGGTGGCGCTCGGGGCCGCCGGCCAGCGACCGCTCGACCGCCTTTGAAAGCTCGCTCATCGGTCGCTGAGCCTAGCGATCTAGCCCGCGGCGCACGCGGACCGCGGAAGGTTGTCGCGCCGGCGGGGTCCCTGTGGGGAAAGCCATCTACACACAGGAGGCAGCAAGACCATGACCACCCTCGCCGCCCGCTTGGCGGCAATACTTCTATCCGGGCTTACCTCGCTGGCGCTGTCGGCGAGCGCCGGCGCCTTCGAACAGCCGTTCATCGGCCAATTCTCGACCGTCACCTCGGTCGGCAGCACTGTCCCGGCAAACGGCGACGTGAATCCCTACGGGATCGCGGTCGTGCCGCGGGGCGAAGGGGCACTCGTGCGCGGAGACCTGCTGATCAGCAACTTCAACGACCAGGCCAACGAGCAGGGCACCGGCAGCACGATCGTCCAGGAGACGCCCACCGGCCAGCTGTCGCTGTTCGCCCACGTCGAGGCCGGCAAACTGCCGGGCGCCTGCCCAGGCGGCGTCGGGCTGACGACGGCACTTGCGATCCTGCCGCACGGCTACGTGGTGGTCGGCAGCCTGCCTACCAGCGACGGCAGCGCGGCTACCGCGAAGGCCGGCTGCCTGATCGTGCTGGACCGCAACGGGAAAACGGTCGAGACGATCGCCGGGCCGCCGATCAACGGGCCTTGGGACATGACCTCGGTCAGTGACGGCAATCGAGCGACGCTGTTCGTCACCAACGTCCTCAACCGCACCGTCGCCTCGGGCGAAACGCCGACCGATGGCGGCACCGTCGTGCGGATTGGGCTCGAGGTCGACCGCCCGGGGGCGCCGCACGTGACCTCTATGAGCGTGATCGCGACCGGCTTCTTCGAGCGCACCGACCCAGCGGCGCTGGTGATCGGCCCGACCGGCTTGGGCCTCGGATCTGACGGGAGGCTGTACGTCGCCGACACCCTGCAGAGCCGGATCGCGGCGATCCCCGACGCGCTGCACCGCCAGAGCGCAGCCGGAAGCGGTGGCATCACCGTCGCCAAGGGCGGCTACCTGAACAGCCCGCTCGGCCTGGCGATCGCGCCAAACGGCGACGTCCTCACGACCAACGGCGGCGACGGCAACCTGGTCGAGACGACGCCTGTGGGAGCCGAGTTCCAGCCGTTTGACACCGGCGCGGGCGAAGGTGGCCTGTTCGGGCTCGCGATCGGCGCGCCCAGGCAAGGAGTCTGGCTCGTCGACGACGCGAACAACACGCTGGCCTTGCTGCACTGACGCGAAACAGCTCGACGGGCGGGGGGCGCCGCCTCCCCCGTCGGGCTCGCTTCGCTACGGCAGCAAACGCCCGCGGTAGTGCCTGCGCAGGCGCTCGCGCGCGAGTGCCTTCTCGTGGCGCGCCTGCAGCCGCGCCTCGAACGCATCCAGGTCCGAGCCGGGACCGAGCAGGCGCTCGCGCTCCTCGTCGGATATGCGGATGTGACCGGCGTCGGGCATGCTTTGAACGTAGTCCAATCGCGAGAAGAGAGAGAGCAGAGGCCACGATGAGCGAGATCGTCACCACCGAAGACCGCGGCGCCGTCCGCCACGTCGTCCTTAACCGCCCCGAGAAGCGCAACGCGATGAACCAGGCGCTGCTGCACGCCCTCGCCGGCGAGCTGCGCGCCGCCGCCGACGAGGACTCGGTCCATTGCGTGATCCTGCGCGGCGAGGGCGCCGTCTTCTCAGCCGGCGTGGACCTCGGCGAGCTGATGAGCTTCGCCGGCGATCCCGCCGTGCTGCGGCCCTTTCGCAACGTGTTCCTGCAGTGCGCGAACCTCTGCGAAGAGATGCCAAAGCCCGTGATCTGCCAGATCCACCGCACCTGCGTCGGCGGCGCCCTGGAGGTCGCGCTCGGCTGCGACCTGCGGATCGCCTCCGAGGACTCGCAGCTCGGACTGCCCGAGGTGAAGTTCGGCATCATCCCGGACGTCGGCGGCTCCTCGCGACTGCCGGCGGTCGTCGGGCTCGGACGGGCCAAGGAGCTGATCATGACCGGGCGCACGATCGATGCGGCCGAGGCCGAGCGGATCGGGCTCGTCAACCGCGTGGTCGCAACTGAGGAGCTCGAGCAGGCCACGCAGGCGCTCGCCGACGAGCTGCTGGCCAACTCGCACTGGGCGGTCGGCCGCGCCAAGCGCGTGATCGACGCCTCGGCGCGGCCCGCGCTCGGCGCGACGCTTGAGATGGAGGTCGCGGTCCAGGAGTACTGCGTCGGGCGCGTGCGCGAGCAGGCGCGGGCGGCGCAGGCCACCGAGTCGGCGGTCGCCAGCTAGCGCCAGTCCACGGGCCCCGCCACGAGCGTGTGGCTGCCGAGCCGCCGTCCCAGTACCTCCTGCACCCGCCGCGAGCACGCAAGCAGCGCGTCCAGGTCGATGCCGGTTTCGACGCCCATCTCGTGCAGCATCGAGACGAGGTCCTCGCTGGCGACGTTGCCGGTCGCGCCTGCCGGCACCGGGCAACCCCCAAGCTCGCCAAAGCTCGACTCGAAGCTCGTGACGCCCGCCCCCAGCGCGGCCAGCACATTGGCCAATGCCTGGCCACGCGTGTTGTGGAAGTGCGCGGTCAACTCGACCTCGCCGCCGAGTCCCTCCCGCCACAGGCCGAACACCTCCCCCACCTGCCGTGGGTTGGCCATGCCAGTCGTGTCGCCGAAGCCGATCTCCTGGGTGCCGGCGTCGCGCAGCCGCCGCGCAACCTCCAGCACGCGCTCGGGCGGCACCCTGCCCTCGTACGGACAACCGAAGGAAGTGGAGATCACAGCCTCGCAGCGCAGGCCGGCCTCCCGCGCGCGCGCCAGCACCTGCTCCAGCGCGGCCAGCGACTCCTCGACGGTCCGGTTCACGTTCTTGCGGTTGTGGGTCTCCGAGGCGGACAGAAACACGTTTATCTCCTCAAACGCGGGGCGACTTCCCCCACGCTCACGCACCGCAAGCGCCCGCTCCAGACCCCGATCGTTGGGGATCAGGACGCTCAGCGCCACCTCAGCCGGAACGTCGATCGCGGCGAGAACCTGCTCGGCGTCGGACAGCTGTGGAATCACGTCGGGGCGCACGAAGCTCGTGACCTCCAGGCGCCGCAGGCCCGTGCGCGCGAGCATGTCGATCAGCTCGACCTTGCGCTCGGTGGGGATCACCTCCGGCTCGTTCTGGAAGCCGTCGCGGGGGCCGACCTCGCGGATGCTCACCGACGCAAGGAGAGTCATCCGAGACACCCTCCTTGGATCAGTCGGCGCATGCGCCTTTTTATATCCAAGTGCCAGTCGGCACATGTGCCGACTGGCGACGCCGCACATGTGCGGCGTCGTTCCGACCCTTGCATGCAAGGGTCGGCCGGACGGCGCATGCGCCGTCCGGAACTACCACATGGACAGGCCGCCGGACACATTCAGCGTCTGGCCTGTCACGTACGAGGCGTCCTCGGAGGCCAGGAACGCGATCGCCGCCGCGACCTCCTCGGGCTCCCCCGAGCGGCCCATCACCGTCTGGCCCACCATCCCCTGCTTCAGTCGCTCGCCAAGCTCGCCGAGCACCTGCGGCGCGGCGTTCAGCAGCGGCGTCTCGATCGGGCCCGGCGCCACCGCGTTGGAGCGCACCCGGTAGCGCGCCGACTCGCGCGCGATCGCCTTGGTGAAGCCGATCACGCCCGCCTTGGCGGCCGAGTAGATGGCAGAGCCCTGCGAGCCGACGCGACCAGCCTCGCTTGCGACGTTGACGATCGCACCGGCGCGACGCTCCTGCATACCCGGCAGCACCGCGTGGGTGACGGCGATCGTGCCGCGCAGGTTGACGCCCAGCACGAAGTCCCACAGGCCTTCGTCGGTGTTGACGAAGAACGAGAACAGATCGGTGCCGGCGTTGTTGACGAGCACGTCGACCGCCC
>DATASE010000113.1:0-4664 GCA_036269375.1 Solirubrobacteraceae bacterium | reverse complement strand
GAGGGTTCAACTGAGCTGCTCAGCGCCAAGACGCGCCCGCACGCGCTCGCGCAGATGCAGTCGCTGGGCGTCAAAGCACTGCGCGTCGAGCTCAACTGGTACGACGTCGCGCCGAGCCCCAGCAGCGCCACCAAGCCGCCCTTCGAAGCGGTCAACCCCGGTTTCTACGCCTGGGGCGAATACGACAAGCTGATCTCCGAAGCGCAGGCCAAAGGCTGGAAGGTGCTGCTGACGGTCACCTCGCCGGTGCCGCGCTGGGCTACGTCGAACAAGAAAGCGCCATACGTCACAAAACCCGACCCGAAAGACTTCCAGGAATTCATGACCGCGGTCGGGAAGCACTTCGCAGGACGCGTGAGCCTGTACTCGATCTGGAACGAGCCCAACCACCCGGCCTTCCTGCTGCCGCAGTGGAACACCAACGGCACGCCGGCCTCGCCGCGCATCTACCGCGCGCTCTACCAGGCCGGCTACGCGGGCCTGCAGGCGGCTGGTGAAGCCAAGCCGAAGCTGCTGATGGGCGAGACCGCGCCGACCGGCTACACGAAAGTCAACTACAAGCGCGAAAAATCCAAGGCGCTGCTGCACGACGTCGCGCCGCTGGTGTTCCTGCGCGAAGCGCTGTGCCTGAACGCGCAGTACAGGAAATCCGGCTCGTGCACGCCGCTGGCGGCGATCGGCTACGCCCACCACGCCTACACGACCGCCGCCGGTCCGCTGTACAAACCGCGCGAAAAGAACGACGTGACGATCGGCGTGCTGTCGCGGCTGAGCGGCGCGCTCAGCAAAGCCGCCGCCGCGCACGCGGTGACGTCGAATCTGCCGATCTACCTGACCGAGTTCGGCGTGCAGAGCAAGCCCAACCGCTTTCTCGGCGTGTCGGTCTCTCAGCAGGCCGAATTCGACGCGATCGCCGAAAAGATCGCCTGGTCCAACGGCCGCGTGGCGGCGTTCTCGCAGTACCTGCTGCGCGACGACCCGCTCGGCGGCAAGCCGGGCTCGAGCGTCAACGGCGGCACGATCGGCTTTCAGACCGGCCTGGAGTACCTCAGCGGCAAGCCCAAGCCGCTGTACTTCGCCTGGCCTGTACCGCTAAGCGTGTCCAAGAGCGGCCACGGCTATTCGCTGTGGGGCCTGGTGCGTCCGACGACCGGAGCGACCAAGGTGAAGGTGCTGGTCCAGCGCAAGGGCTCGAGCAAGTACAAGACACTTGCGACCGTCACCACCAACAGCCTCGGCTACTGGACGCTGCACTCCTCGACCAAGGGCGCGCACTGGCGCGTCGTCTGGACGAGCCCGACCAAAGCCAAATACCAAGGCCCACCAATCGCCGCCCACTAGGGCCGCCGCTGGCCGGCGCGAGCCCGTGTCCTCGGTCGCTCGCGTGCTCGAAGCACGCCACGCTCCCTGCTGGCCGATCTCTGATCGGCGGCTCGCTTGGCCAGCGACGCCCCTAGGGCGAGTGGGCGGAGCCTAAATCTTTCGGGTTCCCTCCTAGAGTTGGGAGGGTGCCTGAGCTGCCCGAGGTCGAGATAACGGCGCGCCTGCTCGATCGCGCGCTGCGCGATGCGGAGATCGAGTCGGTGCTCACGCCCGGCATCAACGCGCTGAAGACGTTCGATCCGCCGCTCAGCGCTCTCGCGGGGGAGCGGGTGGTCGGCGTGCGCCGTCGCGGCAAGCAGCTGATCGTGGAGACAACCGGCGGGCTGGCGCTGCTGATGCACCTGATGTCGGCCGGACGGCTGCAGCTGTATGACAAGCGCGCCGGGCCACGCGACCGCACGTCGCGCGTGCTCGTGCGTCTGAGCGACGGTCGCGAGCTGCGTCTGCGCGAGTTCGGCTCCAAGCAGGCCGCATGGGTGAAGCTGCTGCGCGCCGACGAGCTCGACGAAGACGATGCGCTGGCAACGCTGGCGCCGGACGCGTGGCCCGATCCGCCGCCGCTCAGCGAGCTGCTGACGGCGCCGCGTCCGTTGCACACGCTGCTGCGCGACCAGCACACTATCGCCGGCATCGGGCGCTCGTGGGTCGACGAGATCCTGTGGCACGCCAAGCTGTCGCCGTTCAAGCGCGCCAACGATCTCGACGAGGACGAGCGCGAGCGCCTGCGTGAGGCGATCGTGCAAACACTGGGCGACGCCATCGCCCACTACGAGCAGGCGATCAGCCTGCCGATTCCCGACAAGCTGCCGATGCCGCTGCAGGTTCACCGCCACGAGGGCGAGCCGTGCCCGCGTTGTGGCGACACGCTCAAAGCGGTGCACTTCGAGGACTACGTGATCGCCTACTGCCCGACCTGCCAGACCGAGGGACGCGTGCTCAAGGATCGGCGCATGTCGCGGCTGCTGCGCTGAGGTGTAGGTGTGTCGCAGAACCTGGAGCTCGTGCAGGCGGTCTTCGACGCCTACTTCCGCGGCGACGAGCCGGCGATGTTCACGCACATCGCACCTGACGTCATCACCACGCAGTTTCCCGAGCAGATCGACGTGCGCGACTATCACGGCCACGATGGTCTTCGCCAGGTGATGGCCGACTGGATCGGCAGCTGGGAGGACTGGTCGATCGAGATCCTGCAGGCGCGCGAAGTCGACGGCCGCGTGCTGGCGATGGCGTGTCAGCGAGGACGCGGCAAGGGGAGCGGAGCACCGATGGAAGCCGAGGCCATCTTCGTTTTCACCGTGCGCGACGGCTTGATCGCGCGCTGGCAGATGTTCAGGTCCGAGGCGCAGGCTCTGGAAGCGATCGAGCTCGCGCAGTAGGCGGGCGTCGCTAGGATCGGATCGGATGATCGAGACCGGCGACAAGGCCCCCGACTTCGAGCTGCCCGACCAGGACGGGCGGCCGGTGCGCCTGCAGGACTTCCGCGGGACGCCGGTGGTCGTCTACTTCTATCCCAAGGCCAGCACGCCCGGCTGCACCACGCAGGCCTGCGGCGTGCGCGACCATGAGGCCGACTACACAAATGCCGGTGCGGTCGTGCTGGGCGTGTCGCCCGACCCGGTCGCCAAGGTGAAGAAGTTCCACGACGAGCAGTCGCTGAACTTCGCGCTGCTCGCCGACGAGGGCCATCACGTCGCCGACACCTACGGCGTGTGGGTGGAGAAGTCGATGTACGGCCGCAAGTACTTCGGCAACGAGCGCACGACCTTTGTGATCGACACTGGCGGCGTCGTCGCGACGGTGCTGCGCAAGGTCAAGCCGGCCGAGCACGACGAGCGTGTGCTGGATGCCCTTCGCGAGTCGGGGCCGCGGGTCGCCTAGAGCGGTTCTGTGCCCTCGTTGAGGATCGTCAGGTACTCGTCGTAGACGTAGAGCTTTCCTCTTTGCCGACCGGTTGCCTCACGTAGGATCCCAGCGTTCTCGAGCCGCTGGATCGCCGCGTACACGGGGGGGCCGGTCAGCTCGAGATGCTCGGCGGAGCTGCTTGCTCCGATGACGACCGAGCGTGTCGCGAGGTCGTGCACGCGGTGCGCAGTCGCTGCTCCCCGCCCGAAGGTGTGGATCTTCTGGCGGTCGTTCTCGACCATCGCGACCACCCGCTGCGTGGTGAGCGTCGTGGATTCGGCGACCTCGACGACGCCTTGGAGGAAGAACCGTAGCCAGTCCTCCCAGGCTCCGTCGGTACGGACGCGCTGTAGGTGCTCGTAGTAGCTGTCGCGGTTGCGCTTGAAGTGCAGGCTTAGGTAGAGCAGCGGCCGGCTGAGTACGCCCTCGGAGCACAGCAGCAGTGTGATCAGAAGCCGCCCAACCCTTCCGTTGCCGTCGAGGAACGGATGGATCGTCTCGAACTGAGCGTGCGCGAGCGCGGCCTTCACGAGCACGGGGGTCGGGTTGGGATCGTCGTGGATGAATTTCTCCAGAGCGCCCATTGCTGCGATGACCTCCTGCCAGGGTGGCGGGACGAAACGCGCAGCCGAGGGCCGTGGCCCGCCGAGCCAGTTCTGGTCGCGGCGGAACTCCCCGGGACTCTTGTCCGCGCCTCGTCCGGTCTGTAGCAGTCGCTGGTGGACTTCGCGCAGCAGACGCGCGGAGAGCGGCGGCGCCCCGGGCGCCGCGATCTGGGCGAGGCCGTGGTCGAGGGCGGCGATGTAGTTTGCGGTTTCTTGGGCGTCTTCGCGCAGCGCTCCGGGTGCTGCATCGTGCTCGAACAGCAGCAGGTCCGACAGAGACGACTGCGTGCCCTCGATCTGTGAGGAGAGCACAGCCTCCTTGCGCACGAATGTGTAGATGAACTGGTCGGGGTCTGGCAGCAGGAGCGTGATCCCGTCCAGGCGTCCAAGGGCCTGGTTCGTACGGTCCAGCAGCGACTGCATCGTCGCGTCGATGCGCACGGCCGGCTTGGGTGGGAGCGGGTTGGGGTGGAAGGCCCAGTATCCGTCGGGGCTGCTGTTGGCGAGCCGGTATTCGCCCGTACGGGGGCTAGATATGGGGGTCGGAGGAGCTTTGCGATCGCTTACCACAGCCGAAGCTTACTAAACGATAAAGGCATATCGTTTGCTTAGGTCGCTGGGAACTAGCGATCGTTGACTAGGTGTAGTTCCTAACCACATTCGTCAGTAGACATCCGGGCCTCCTTGAAGGCTGGGCGGTGCTGAAGCCCCCAGACACCAAGGAGGACACCGGATGAAGCTGCACGGTAATGCCCGCACCTGTCCGAACAGCAG
>DATASE010000112.1:0-20599 GCA_036269375.1 Solirubrobacteraceae bacterium | reverse complement strand
CGTCGGTGCGATCTCCTGCACCGGCAGCAACGTGTTCGGCGTCGGCAAGCTGGGCGGCGAGACCCGCAGCTGGCGCGCCGGCGGCTGGGGTCACGTACTCGGCGACGAGGGCAGCGGCTACTGGCTGGCCGCGCGCTCCCTGCGAGCAGCGCTCGCCGACCGCGACCGCTCCGGTCCCCGCACCGCGCTCAGCCAGGCGGCGGTCGAGTTCTTCGGCGTGCGCCGCGTCGAGGATCTGCCCGCGCTCGTGTACTCCAAGCCGCTGACCAAGGCCGAGATAGCCGCGTTTGCGATCGAGACCGCCCGCATCGCGCACGGCGGCGACGCCGTCGCGTGCGCGCTGTACGAGCGCGCCGCCCGGGAGCTCGGGACGCAGGTGCTTGCGGTGATCGAGCAGACCGGCCTTCGCGGTGCCTTCCCGGTCGGGCTGATCGGCAGCGCCTTCAAGGCCGGTGCCGTGTTCGTGGATCCGCTCACCGAGCTGCTGCGCGCTAGTGCCCCCGAGGTGCGCGTGTCGGTCGTAGAGATGGCCCCGGTCGGGGGCTGCCTGCTGCTGGCCGCGCGGGTTGCCGCCGGCGAAGGCGCGCTCGAGCAGAACGAGCTGCGCGACCTGCTCGATCGGGCGATCGCCCGCGAGGCGGCGTTCAGGGCATAGGGCAGCAGCCGGGCAGATCCTCGATCCCCCTTCCCGCTGGACCATGCCGTCGCCCGCGAGGAGCGTCCGGCCATCCACCCCGCCGGTCAACCCCCCGGGCCAACCGACAAAGGGTCTAGCCCTCAGCCCAGCACGGCTTCGATCTGCGCGCGCGTGCCGATCGCCTCGGCCCCGATTCCCCCGATGCGGACGGCCGCTGCGGTGTTGGCAAACGAAGCGGCCGCAGTTGGCTCTAGCCCTTCGCCCAGGGCGATGAAGAAGGCCGCCGCGAACACGTCGCCCGCGCCGAGGTCCTCGCGCGGGTGCACCGGGGCCGGGGCGGGCGCGGCAAGCACACCCCCGTCGGCCAGGTGCAGCGTTGCCGCGCGCTCGCCTGCGGTCACCGCGACACAGGCGCCGCAGCGGCGGGCGGCTGCCAGCAACGGTCCGCAATAGGCGTGCTCGTGGTGGGAAAGGACGGCCGCCGAGAAGCGCTCAGGCAGCAGCTCCTCGGGCAGCGGGGCCAGGTAGATCTCTCCCGTTCGCGCGCGCCAATGCCGCAAGAGGCCCTGCGGAGTGATGACGCAGTCATCACTCTCTCCCAAATTCGGCAGCTCTCGCGCAATGCCCGCCCAATGAAGGATCGAGCAGCGCGGTATCGGCGGCTCGGTCATCTCCCCGGCCCAGCTGAGCAGCCGCTGGGAGCGGTGCTCCCCCGCGCCGCGCGTGGCGAGCGTGGTCGTCTGCGCGGCGGGGAGGACCTTCACGTCGAGCTCGTCGCGCCAGGGCGCGAGCAGCAACTCGATCTCCTCGCGACGCCCCTGGGTGAGGATCAGCGTGCGCAGCCCCAGTCGCGCGGCCTGCAGCCCGCTGTAAAGCGCGGTGCCGCCGGCGCGGCTGGACCCGTCGGCCAACACGTCGCGGGTGACGTGGCCAACCGCGACGTAGTCGTAGCGGCTCACACCAGGCGGGGAGGAATGCGCAGCGGCAGCTCGTTGCCGGCTATGGCGGCCGCCGCGAGGCGACCGGTGAACACACAGCCGCCCAGGAAGGTGCCCTCCAGCGAGCGCTTTCCGTGCACCCCGCCGCCGCCGAAGCCCGCCGCCTCGCCGACCGCGTACAACCGCTCGATCGGCGCGCTCGTACCGTCACGGGCGCCCCCCTCGCGTCGCAGCACGCGACAGCCCAGGTCGGTCTGGATGCCGCCGAGGGACTTGCGCGCCATCGGCTGCAGCCGGATGGCGATCAGCGGCCCGGCCTTGGGGTCGACGATCCGCTGGAAGCGGCAGGTGCGCAGCCGATCTCCGCGCCAGTTGCGAAGCTGCCCGATCCGCCGCAGCTGGTCGTCGTTGAACAGCCCCTTGCCGCGGGCGATCGTCTCGTCGTAGCGCTGGACTTCGCGCTCGAGCAGGCCGGCGTCGATCGCGCGCTCGCCGGTCAGCTCGGCGGTGACCTCGTCCATCTTCTCGGCCAGTTCGGGAAGCGTCGCGGCGGCGACGAAGTCCGGCGAGCCGTCCAGGAAATGGCGGACCAGCCGTGGCTTGCCGAGCAGCACGCTGAGCAGGAACGGCAGCAGTCGCCGTTCGCGCAGATGCGGATTGTGCTGGGAGCCCGAGACGTCGAGCTCGCGCTTGGCGATCCGGAAGTTGCAGACCAGCCACGAGTACTTGCGCTCGTCCTCGCACATCCGCTCGAGCGCCGAGTAGGCGTCGAAGGTGGGCATCACCGGAACGGGCCCGTAGCGGCGCCCGTCGGGGTCGAGCATCAGCCCCGAGCGGGGCGGGATCAGCTTCAGCCCGTGGCGCTCGCGCTGCGGTTTGGGGTGGCGGACCGCGTCGGCGTAGTTCCACATCCGCGAGAGGTGAGTGACGTTGCCGCCGATTCGCCGCACCTCCTCGTGCATCGCGCCGTCGGCGTGGTAGTGGGAGCCCATCAGCAGTCGCTGCGGCGCGTCTCCGAGCCGATCGGTCGGCCATTCGCGGCGGACGATCTCGAGGTTGCCGCCGATCCCGCCGGCGGCGATCACGACCGCCGTGGCCGCGTGCAGCGTCTCGCCGGACTCCAGTCGCACCCCGCGCGCCGCGCCGTCGGCGAGCAGCAGCTCGGTGACCCTGGTCCGAAAGCGCAGATCGAGCGAGCGGCGGCGGGGATGCTCCTGGATCCCGCGCCAGACCGCCTGCACCAGCCCCTTACCAGTTCCCCAGGTCAGGTGAAAGCGCGGCACCGAGTTGCCATCGCCGAAGTTGCCCCGCTCGGCCCAGTTGACGACCGGGAAGAAGCGAACCCCCAGCTCGCGCAGCCAACCGCCGACGTCGTCGCGCGCCCGCGTCACGTACTGCTCGGCCCAGCGCCGCGGCCAGACGTCCCCAGGCTCGAGCTCGGCGATCCGCAGCCAGTCTTCGAGTGCCAGCCGCTCGGAGTCGCGGATCCGCGAGCGTCGCTGCTCGGGCGAGTCGACCATGAACATCCCGCCAAATGCCTCGCGCGCGAGCCCGCCGAGCTCCTGCGGCTCGCAACGGTCGAGCAGAACCACGGTGTGTCCCGAGCGCAGCAGCTCGAGCGTGCAGACCAGTCCGGCTAGCCCGGCGCCGACGACGATCACGTCGGCATCTGCGTCGCGGGAGCCAGCGATCGGCGTCGGCGTCGACGGTGCGTCTGGCGCCGATCGGGCACCGCGGGGGCCTGGCGGCTCCTCGCTCACGCCAGTGCCATCCCCGGGGCGACACGGACTTCGACCAGCTCGGGCCCCTGCGAGGCAAGCGCCGCACCAAGCGCCTGACCGAGCTCCTCGGCGTCAGCGGCCACGCGCGCTTTGACGCCGTAGCCGGCCGCCACCGCGGCGCAGTCGAGCGCCGGCAGATCCAGCCCGGGAGCGTCGACGACGTCCTCGAGCATCCCAAACCACTTGAGGATCGCGTACTCGTCGTTGCGCAGGACCAGAAAGGTGACCGGCACCGAATAGGCGGCGGCGGTCCAGAGCGCCTGGATCGCGTACTGAGCCGACCCCTCGCCGATCACGCAGACGACCCGTCGCGATGGCTGGGCGAGCTGCACGCCGATCGCCGCCGGCATGCCAAAGCCCAGGCCGCCACCCGAGGAGAAGTAGTAGCTGCCCGGCGATGAGAGCCGCAGCTGGTTGCGCAGCGCAAGCGTCGCGGACGGCGACTCGAGCACGACGATCCCATCGTCGGGAAAGACCTCGGCCAGCACGCGCACCGCGCTCGAGGGCGAGATCGGATCGGACGCTGCCGCCGCCTCCGGGGCGGGGCGGGCGGGGGGCGGCTCGCGGTCGCTGTCGCCGACCAGCTCGGCAAGCGCGGCCAGGGTCAGCGCCGGATCGGCGAGGATCGCATCTCCCATCGGCGCTCGGGCCGCCTCGTCGGGGTCGGCGGTGACCGCCACCAGCGTCGTGTTCGGGTCGAGCAGCGGTCCTGGCACGTTCGGGTAGTAGGGGAACACCGACGTGCCGACCGCCAGCACGAAGTCGTGGCCGGCAAGCGCTTCCCCGACGGGCAGCACGGCAGGGGGGAGGATGCCCTGGAAGAGGGGATGGTCCTCGGGGAAGCCGATCCGCCCCCCTCCAGGCGCAGGCGTTGCGTACACGGCAAGCCGCTGGCGCTCGGCCAGCCGGATCGCGGCGTTCCAGCCGCCGCTGGCGTCGATCTCCGGTCCGGCGACGAGTGCCGGCCGCTCTGCGCTCCCCAGCCGCTCGGCCAGGTCGGCGAGCACCGCTGGTCCCGGCTGAGCTGCGCCGCTGACGGTGCGCGCGCTCTGGTGGGCGACGGCGTCCTCTTCGACCTGCGCTCCCCAGTCGTCCATCGGGATCGACACGAACGCTGGCCCGCGCGGCGGTAGCGAGCAGGTGTGGATTGCGCGCGCCAGGGCGTGCGGCACGTCCTGCGCGCGCGGTGGCTCATAGCTCCACTTGACCAGCGGATGGGGCATCCGCACCGCGTCGCGGTTGGTGAGGTTGGCCTGCAGGGTCATCAGCGAGCGGTACTGCTGACCGGCGGTGATCAGCAGCGGCGACTTGTTGGCCTGGGCGTTGAAGATCGCCCCCATCGCGTTGCCGACGCCGGGCGCGGTGTGCAGGTTCACGAGGGTTGGCCGCCCGCTGGCCTGGGCGTAGCCGTCGGCGAGACCGACCACGGTGGCCTCCTGCAGGCCGAGCACGTAGCGGAAGTCCTGCGGGAACTCGTGCAGCATCGGCAGCTCGGTCGAGCCGGGATTGCCGAACAGCGTGGTCATCGAACGGCTGCGCAGCAGCTCGAGCACTGCCTCTCTAACAGTCGTCACGTGTCTCTCCTTGTGTCCAGGGGTGCTGGCACAATAGGGCTTAGGGCGCACCTTTGGCGACCGCGCTTTGTTCTGTAGTTCTGACTTGAGACCGATGCAAGCCCTGCATACGAGAGCCCTTCGGGCGGCGGTCGCGCTGGCCGGCGCTCTGCTCCTTGCAGGGTTGGCCGGTGCGCCAACGGCGCCCGCAGCGGCGCGTGGGGCGCTCCGCGTCCCCGCCGAGCCGGCCGGGTCGCGCTACGCCTCGGGCGGCGAAGGTCCCCGCCGGCCCGCGCGACCCGACGAATTCGCGCACAGCGCGGCGAGCAGGCCGTCCAAGCCGAGCGGGGGCAAGCGCCGGCCAAAGCCTCGTCTGCACGGAGATCCCGCCCGTGCTCTGGCGGGTTTCGGTGAGATGCAGCAGGCTTTCTACATCATCGGGACGGGTCTCTACGTGGGCGAACCATATTCCTACCTTTGGCCGTTCTCGCAGGCGCTGGCGGCGACGGTCAGCATCTCGAACATCCCCGGACAGACCGCTTTGCAGAAGCTCGGCGAGGCGCGCGAACTGCACGTGCGCATGCACGGCCTGACTCGCTACTGGAGCGAACCTGGCGCCGGCAGCGAACCGCTGCCCGGCGAGCAGCCCGAAGTCGAAGAAAACGCCCCCGGCGAACCGTCGGAAACGGCAGGCGTGCCGCCCCCGGCACTGCCGTCCTACAGCGGCAGCGTCGTGCCCCCCGCGGGCGTCAGCTACTACGACGACAACGAGTGGATCGGCATCGAGCTGATGCGCCTGTACAAGCTGCGTCACGAACCGGCGGTGCTCGAACGCGCCGAGCAGATCATGCAGTTCGTGACGTCTGGTTGGCAGGCAAACCCGAAACTGGCCTGCCCGGGCGGCGTGCCGTTCTCCAACTCGCCGAGCAACACCGATCGCAACACGGTCACGGACGGCCCAGGCGCCGAGCTGGCGTTGCAGCTCTACCGGGTCAGCGGCAACCCGGTCTACCTGCAGTTCGCCCAGACGGCCTACGAATGGGTGCGGGCGTGCCTGATGCAGCCGAGCCAGCTGTACTCCGATCACATCCGCCAGCACGGCCTGATCGACCCGACGCTGTGGAGCTACAACCAGGGTTCGATGATCGGAGCGGGCGTTCTGCTCTACCAGGCGACCGGCGACAGCGCATACCTCTACCAGGCGCGCCAGACCGCCAAGGCAGCGCTCGCCTACTTCACGCTCGAACGGCTGCTCGGCGAAAACCCGTTCTTCGTCGCGGTCTATCTGCGCAACCTGATGTACCTGGACTCCGTCACCCACGACCCGCCGGGTGGGCGATTGGCCCAGCAGTACATCGACTACGTGTGGGTCAACCGTCGCCTGGTCGACAACCTGTTCGTGTTCGGCTCGCCCCCGTCCTCGCAGCTGCTCGTGCAGGCAGCGGCCGTGCAGGTCTACGCTCTGCTGGCGAGCAGCCCGACGACGTACTTCTGATCGCCGCCCCGCACGCCACGGCACGCCGATCGCGATGCCGCATCGTGGGGGACCGGCGGCCGGGATACCTCGATCGGTAGGCTTGGCGCTCATGACAGCGAACGAGCCGAACATGATCACCGCAGACGGTCTGGTTTCGCTGGAAGCGGAGCTTGCAACGCTTGAGGGGGAGGGGCGCCGCGCGATCGCCGAGCGGATCAAAACAGCGCGCGAGTGGGGCGACCTGAAGGAGAACAGTGAGTATCACGACGCCAAGAACGACCAGGCACACCTGGAGACGAAGATCGCCCGCCTGCGCGAGCGGATCAAGGCGGCGGTCGTCGTCGAGGCGGTGAAGGCGACAGACGGCGCCGTCGCCTTCGGGTCGACCGTGAGGGTGCGCGAAGGCGAGGCCGGTGCCGAGCGCAGCTGGACGATCGTCGGCTCACACGACGCCGCTCCGGCACAGGGCAAGCTGTCCGCCGACTCGCCGGTGGCGCGGGCGCTGATCGGCCACCACCCCGGCGAGAACGTCACCGTGACGCTCCCCAAGGGCGAGGTCGTGCTCACGATCGTAAACGTCGCCTGACCGTTCCGAAGCGCGCGGCAGAGCAGACTCGCTCAGGCTCTCAGCGCTGCTCGTGCGCGCTTGGCAAAGCGCGCCGGCTTGCGCGAGTACAGGCGACTGCCGAGCCGTAGCGCCTTCATGCGCAACTGCTCGCGCCGGCGCTCGATCAGCTCCAGCAGCAGTGCCCGGGCGGTCTCCTCGGCGGGGGCCCGCTCGCTGCTCACGTACTCGGCGAGCATCCAAAGATCGTGCTCGTCGCCGAGGACGTCGCCGAGCCGCTCGGCGCGGCGGGTGATCGCTGCCATCGCGTGCGCCTGCTTGCCACCGAGCATGTCGAGCGCGTAGTAGAGGCCCTTGACACGCTTGCGCCAGTCGTGCATCCGCTGCGGATCGCACCCGTGCGAGCGCTTGACATTGCGATACCGACGCCGACCGCTACGGTAGAGGAGCCGAAGGCCGCGCGTGAGCGCATCGGTGTCGTAGTCCACCTGCTGCCAGAGCAACAGCTCGCCGCGCATCCGGTCGACGTCGCGCAGCACGACGGGCTCGGGGTTGCCACTGCCGTCTGCGCTCCCGGCGCCTTCTCGTTCCAGTTGCACCGCAAGAGCGTCGATCGGAGCGATCGCAAGCACCTCGGGGTGGCGTTCGCGCAACTGGCGTAGCGTCGCAGCTCGCACCGCCGCGTCACGGGCGCCGGCGAGCTCGCGCCCGGCGTCGCGCAGAGCCGCGTCGACGCGACGGAACTCGCCCTCGCCGATCTGACAGCGCAGCAGCCGCGCCAGCGCGCGCATGCGCTTGATCGCCTTGCGCGTCTCGTGCACCAGGTGGGCGCGATCGCCGTTGGAGCTCATCGATGCCGATACCCCCACACCAGCCTACCGGCGCAAGAATGGATCGATGCCCAAGCTGCCCCCGGCACGCTGGTGGACGGTGCGCGCCGCGCACAGCCACAAGCCCGCGACCTACCGCTGCCCGTTCTGCGGGCGCCAGCTGGCTGCGCTCTCAGAGCACATGCTGATCTTCCCCGAGGACGACAAACAGCGCCGTCGCCACGCTCACACTCGCTGCGTGCTGGCCGCCCGGCGGCGCGGGGAGCTGCCGCTCCGCGACGAGTGGCTGCGCGCCCAGCCGCGCCCGCCGTCGCCGTGGCGGCGAGCGCTCGCGCGACTCGGGCTCGGCTGATCAGCCGCCGTAGACGTGAACGTGTTCGGGCTCGATCCGCAGGATCACCCGCTGTTCGCCTGGCTGGCGAAAGGGATAGCTGTCCTGCCCGAGGTACTTCTTGGCCAGCGAGTCGATGTGCTCGTCCGCCTGCTCGGAGGTCCGCTCGGCGACGCGGCCGCGGATCGAGACGTATTCGTAGGGATTCTCGAGATTCTGGACGGTCAGGGTGACCCGCGGGTCGCGCTTCAGATTCGCCGGCCAGGCTCGTCCCTCGGCTGTGTTGACGACCGGCCGGCCGTTCTGCACGTCCACCCACGCCGGCGCAGCGTGGATCGTGCCGTCAGGACGCAGCGTTGAGATGACGACGAAGTTCTTTCCCTTCAGTAGCTCCTCGGCGCGCCCATCGATCGCTTGGCTCATCGGATCTCCCTTTCGGTTGGCGGGTCTCCGAGTCACTGTAGAGCTTGGCGCTGCGGGCACGGGGCTGCCGCCGAGCTCCCGTGCAAGCCCCGGGCTCGGGCTCACTGACGGCTTGGCGCGCTGCTCGAGCTGACGGGCGGGATTGGATCTAGGGCAAGCAGACGACCGTTGTTCAGCTGGAAGCGCACGTCGCCCTGCCCGCCGCGAGCGCAGCACAACGGATCGCCGGGTCGGTACAGGCGGTAGCCGAGCGTCACTTCGGCGTCGCGCTGGGAGACGACGGCGATGCCTGCGCTCGGGCTGCTTGCATCGGTGCCGACGTAGCGGTCGCCGACGAAGAAGAACGCCTGCTGGTCGTAGCCGTCGTTGGAACCCGTGCGGATAGCGACCAGCACGCGCAGCGTCTGATCGGGATGGTACTGAGAGGTCTCGTTCGGGGTGAAGCCATGGGCTTTGACAAGGCTGACGGCCTGGGCAAGCCCTTCTTCCCGAGCGCCACCGCCGCCGCTGCTGCCGCCGCCGTGTTCGACGAACGCAGGCGCCGGCGCGGTGCGGGTCGTGCCGCCGGCCGCGCTCTGCCCCGTGGTGGTGCCCGTCGTCGTGGTGTCGGTGGCGCTGCCCGCGCTGCCCGTAGCCGTGGAGCTCCTCGCGGCGTTTGTGCCTGCTGCGTTTGCGCCGTTGGCCCCAGTGGCGGCGCGGTTCGCGGTTGACGCGCCCGAACCGCCGCAGCCGGCGATCGCGAGCACCCCCGCGAGCAGCATCGCCGCTGGCAGCGTCCGCGCGACGGCGAGTCCAGCAGCGCGGGCTGTGACGGTGCGGCCGGTATGGCTGGCTGTGCGTGCGCTTGACCTCATCTTCGATCTCGATCCTGCTCCTGTATTCGCCCTCCGGCGCGTGCATCCTGGCCCCGGCTCTTATTAGCGGTCGCTAAGCTGTTGTCATGGACAAGACCAAGGCGCGTGGCTCGCGCCGGCGGGTTCCGGCCGCCGAGCGGCGCGAGGAGCTGATCGCCGCCGCCGTGCACGAGTTTGCCAGCGGCGGCCTGCACGGCACGCCGGTCGAGCGGATCGCGCGGCGCGTGGGAGTGGCCCAGCCATATGTGTTCAGCCTGTTCGCGGGCAAGAAGGAGCTGTTCCTGGCCGTCGTCGATCATTGCTTTGCGAGGCTGGCACGGACGTTTGCCGACGCTGCCGGCGACTACGCGGCCGGGCGTGCACCATGTGAGTGCGAGGACGCGCTGATGGCGATGGGGCACGCCTACAAGCAGCTGCTGGCAACCGACCGCGACTACCTGATGCTCCAGCACCAGGCTTACGCCGCCTGCGACGACGAGGCCGTCCGTGCGCGCGTGCGCCGTGGCTTTGCCGAGCTGGTCGCGCTCGTCGGCGAGCTCTCCGGGGTGCAGGGCGAACGGCTGGACGACTTCTTTCGCCACGGCATGGCGCTGAACGTCGCTGCAGCCATGGGAGTCGCCGACCTGTCGGCCGACTGCCCATGGGTCTGTGAGGAGCTGGCCGCAAGCGCGGCGGCGGGATAGGATCGACTAACCGTGCCCGAGCCGTCCCCGACGCCCGAGTCGCAGCGCAGCCGCCGCGAGCGAGCGCGCTCGGTGGCGCTGGTGATGCTGGCGATCCTGATCACGCTGTTTGCGGTCTTCAACGTCAAAGACGTCGAGGTCAACTGGATCTTCGGCAAGTCGAGCACGCCGCTGATCGTGGTGATCGTCGTCTCGCTGCTCGTCGGCGGTCTGTTCACGCATTTCGCCGAGCTGCGCAACCGTCGGCGCCAGCGCTGACGCGCGCTTGCGTTCGAGCAAGGACGGTCGAGCAAGGACGGTCGGGCAAGGACCGTCGAGCAAGACGGTCGGGCAGGAGCTACGCGGCGCGCGGAGCGCGCGCCTCTGCGACCAGTCGCGCCGCTTCCTCGGCGCCGAGATACGGCGCGATCACGACGTAAGCCAGGTAGTCGGTCAGCTCAGGCAGCGACGCGGTGCCCCCCTGGGCGGTCTGGCTGTAGATCGTGTGCCAGATCGCGCCTTCGATTCCCTCCTGGGCAAGCGCCGTCAGCGGCTCGCCCGGCGCGCCGGCGGTCAGCCGTTCGGCCACCTCGCGCGCGAGCCGAGTGCTGAGGTCGATCGCCCGCTGGCCCATCGCGAATACGCCGGTGGCGATCGTCTGTGCGTTGGCCGGTCGGGCGGCGAAGTAGTGCAGCAGCGCGTCGAGCGCGCGGCGCACCGCGTAGGGCCACTGCGGGCCGTCGAGCCCGGGGTCTGAGACCGTCGCTCGCACCTCCTGTGCCAGGCGCTCGACCGCCAGCAGGAAACAGGACTCGACGTTCTCGCACAGCGAGAAGAACGTGTCGATCGACACCCCGGCCTCGTCGGCGATGCGCATCGGAGTCAGGTTGGCCGAGCCTTCCAGCACTGCAAGCTCGAGCGCGCTGTTGAACACGCGGCCGCTGTCGTCCTCGCGGGGTCGCACGTTTTCGGGCGCGACTGGGCGAGCTCTACCGCCCCCGAACCGAACCGGCGACTCGGTCCTGAACACCAGTGTCCAGCTCAGCATGTGCTTGGACAGCTCGGGCAGCTCCTCGGCACGACCCTCGAGCAGGCGGACGAACGTGGCGCGACGCAGTCCGCCGACGATCGCTCTTGCCACCGGCTCGGGCAGCGTGGCCGAGTCAGACGCATGGGCGAAGCTGGCGGCCAGGCGCTGCTCGAACGCGGTGACGGTCCGGGTCAGGCGCTCCCATCCCGCCGGGCCGGCAGACGGGGCGTCCACGAGCATCACCCGCGAGCCCTTGGGATTGGCGCAGACGATCTCGGCGAAGCGGTCCAGCGCTACGGCGAGCCGACGCTCGAGCGTACCGTCGCTGACGCCATAGGCGGAGGCGATATGGGCCAGCGTGCGGCTGGCGATCAGGTCGAGCGTGGCCAGGAAGCACTCCTGCTTGTTGGCGAACTGCTCGTAGAAGGCCCGTCGCGAGACCCCGGCCAACGTGACTACCTGCTTGACGCTGGTACGTCCGTATCCCCTGGTCGCGACCGCCTCGATCATCGCGCCGTACATTCGCTGACGCTGGTTCTCGGCGACCGCGTCTGCTCCGAGCTGGTGGGGTCCGCGCGGAAGACGCTCGTAGAGCGGCGCCAGCGGCTCGGCTGCAGGCCTGTCCACGCGTCGTGGGCGTTCGGCGGACGCTTTGGGCGCCGGCCTCCGGCGGGCAAGCGCGCCCCCCCGGAGGTTGTTTCCAGCCTCCTTCATTTCGTTCTATCTCCTCGAACTTTGCTAGCCCCTCGACTATCAAGGAGTCCTGAAAACAATATCATTCCATGTCAGAAATTTATTGTCGTCGCCCGGTCAGGCCGGACGCCGTCTCATGTGGATGTGCCCGACGCGTCGGCGCCATGGAATCCTAAGGCTCAGTGAAGCACCGCGCGAAGCGCGAGGATCGCCAGGCCAAGCGTCGCACCCACTGTCACCTGGATGAGAAGCTCCGCGGGTCGCGCACGCGAGCGCGCCGCAGCTCCCAACTCGAATGCCACCAGGCTGGCCACCGCAGTCCACGTGCCCGCCGCCACCCCTGTCGCCTGCGGGGCGCCGGCGGCCCACGCGATCACGACGGCCAGTGCCGGGGCCAGCGCGCCGCGCACGATTGCCCAGTCCTGGACGAAGGTGTGCCACAGCTCGCCCCAGCTAAGCAGCCGCTGCTCGCTCAGGCGCAGGCCGAGGACGTCCGCGTATGAGTGTGCAAACCAGTACAAGAGCACCGCGATCGCAAGCGCACCGACCGTCTCGGGGTATGTGTCGCGCAGCCCGCTCTCAGCCGCCAGCAGCGCGCCCACGGTGACGGTTCCGTACACCAAGCCTGCCGGGTTGCGGTCTGGGAGCAGCAGGCGCAGGGGGTCGAGGCTGCGCTGACGGCGGGGCGTGCCCGAGGGCGCCGCAACCGTCGGCTTGCCGGAAGTGGCTTGCGGCGTTCGCCGTGGCGGCTGCATCGTGTGCTCGAAGATGCCTGGACGCATGGTCGGGGCGCTGCGATCCCTCGAAGGGATCGCGATGCCGTGTGAACGCGATGGTAACCGCCGGGTCCCTGTTCCTTCACATCCGTCTGCGGGTGTGTCGTCATCGTGAGCGGAGACGAGTAGCCCGACAGGAGCAGCGTCGGGCGCAGGCGCTGCGCGTGGACGTCCGGGCTGGGGCGTCCACGCGAAGTCGCCGTTGCGGCCGGCGGCCAACCGGCGTCAGCCGAGCGGCGACCTCGTGGCGCACGCTCGACACGGACTGCGGCACCGGTGCAGGTTGTCACCATCGAGGTCCCGGGGCCAGTGGGGTAGGGGAGTCGGGTGCGCGCGCAGCGTGGCGCTAGCATTCCGTCTCCCGCCGACGTAGCTCAGTAGGTAGAGCACTCGCATGGTAAGCGAGGGGTCCCCTGGGGCGTTTTACCTGGAAATCAGCACAATCGGCGTTTCTCGTAGGACTTTTTACCGCAGGCGTACCGCAAAACCGCGCGGATCGCTGCCAGAAGTGCTCAGAAGTACCCCCCGGTCACGGCGGCTGCTCAGCTCGGCACCGGGCGGCTCGCCCGGCGGCGGACTACCAAATCGCTCGGGGGGTAGAGCAGCCCCGCGCCTGACGAAAATGTATGGGTCGCTCGGTTGCCAGCGCCGGCAAGGAGCGGCAGCTGAAGTGCAGCGAAGCGGCAGCCAAGCTCGGTGTCTGCGAGCGCACGCTGCGGCGCTACATGAAAGCCGACCGCATCCGCTTTCACCGCCTCCCCGGCGGGCACTTCCGCGTACCCGAGAGCGCCATCGAGGAGTTCTGGTCAGAGCACGATCGCCGGCACACCCGCCAGGCCGAGACACGGCGCGCGGCCAAAGCCCGCCACCCAAGCCCGAGCCCGCGACCTAGCGCTGGCCGCCGTCCACGGCTCGGTTGCGAGCCGCCGGACGAATACGACCTTTCACCGGCCGCGCTTGAGCGACTGCGCGCGCAGTTGCGCTAGCCGGCCCACCTTCGATTTTCAGACACGGAGTTTTGACATGAGCAGACCTTGGAAGAAGCAATGGCCGCGCGTCGGTCGCAACGGCAGGAAGTCCTACATCATCGGTTACTACGACCACGAGCGGGTAGAGCGCTCAAAGACGTTCGCATCCGCCTCAGGTGAGGGCGGGGCAAGAGACTGGATACGCGACTACTCCGCCGCCGAGCGCAGAGGGGCTGACAGCCTGGAGAGGTTCCTGCGCGACCTCGACGCAAAGGAGGCCAACGTCCGCGACGGCCGCCCGATCGGACGGATCGTCGCGATGTACTTCGCGCTCGACGCAGACCCGTCGCTCGAGGGCGGGCTTGCGCCCGCAACGTTCGCCGGCTACCAGTCAACCGCCAACCCGCACATCCTCGGCCGTCCGATGCACAACAACAAGCACGAAGTCATCGGCCGCAAGAGCTACGCGACGTGGCTCGCCGCCCGGCCCGCATCTGAGTTCAACGAACCGCACACCCCGCGGCAGTACCGGGACATGATGCGCGCCGACGGCCAGCCGCAGACACGAATCAAAGACGCCTGGAAGGTGCTCTCCGCGGTGCTGAGCTGGGCGGCCGGCTCGCACGAGGTTCCCGAGATCCACACCAACGGGTGCATCCTCGCGAACGAGCGGACCACCAACCGCCGGCGCTCTGTCCGGGCGCGCTCCACCGGCCGGGGCTCCCAAGGACGCAAGCGTCGCTCAACGACACAGAGCTGGGCGCTCTCCCCGCAGGCCGTCGAGGCGATCCGCCGCGAGCTGCTGGCCCGCGTCGGCACCGGTCGCCCCGGCAATAGGCGCGACCCGATCCTCGCCAAGCGAGACGCGATCGTCACGAGCCTGATGTACGGGCTCGGTGCGCGGCCCCAGGAGGTTTGGGGACTGCGGTGGGGGTCGGTCACAGAGACCTTCGCGAACGTCATCGAAGTCATCTCCTGGGGCGAACTAGACGAGTACGGAAAGACCTCAAACAGCACCGAACGGCGGCCAGCCGTCCCGGGCATCCTGTGGGAAGACCTGACCCAATGGCGCATCCACCTGCGTGAGTGGGGGCATCCCGCCGGGGACGTCGACTTCATCATTCCGGGAGACCTCGGCGGCAAGCGGTGGGGTGTGATCGACCCCGACACAGGCGCGTGCCACCTCAGCCTGAACCAGTGCAAGAAGTGGGGCGGGAAGTTCTTCCGCCCGGCCGTTGAGAAGGTCGCCCGGCGCCCGCAGCTCGCTGCAATCAGCGGCGCGACGCCCTACTCGCTGCGGCGCGGCGGGATCTCCGTTCGTCTGCGTGCCGAGGACCCGCAGACCGTCGCCAAAGACTGCGGGACGAGCCTTCGGATGCTCGACGAACACTACGCGTTCGCGATAGACGACCTGCGCAGGTTTGGGCCGAGACCGTTCAATCAGGAGTGGGCCGCCGCGCGAGAGGCCCACGAGCACGCCGATGAACCGCAGGGATTGCTCCTGGCGGCCTAGTCGGCCGGGGCCGGTCGCCCAAGCGCGCTCCGGCCCCGTTCCGCCCGCAGCCTTGTTCAACCACTACGACGGGAGTTACAATGACCCTGATGCGTACCGCGAAATCGAAATCCTCCTCTAGCCAGCAACAGCGCGAGAAGCCGGCGGCGACGGTCGCCGCTGCGCCCGCGCAGGCACGCTCGGTGGATGCTCGGACGTACGGGCTGCCGGGGACCGCTGCAGAGCGCAAGGCGCGCCGCCGTGGGCTAATGGAGGAACATCGCGAGACGCTGCGCCGCCTCGGCGAGTAGCCGGTGGCTATCAGTTACCCCGAGTTCGGGGACTTCTGCGATACCGCAGCGGACGTGCTCGGTGTGTCGCCGGAGCAGATCGAACGCTTCCCGAATGTCGGCCTGGCGTCCTCGGCGCTGGCGGCTCCGCAAGCGGGGTTCGGCGACACCGACGTGTACCCGTCGCTGCTCGGAAAGGCGGCGATCCTGCTGGAGCGTCTCGCTCGCAACCATCCGCTGCCGGACGGGAACAAGCGCACAGCGTTCCTGCTGACCGCTGACTTCCTGAAGGCCAACGGGCGCCCGCTGATCGGCGGGGAGCCCGAGCTTGATGTGGCTGTGGTCGAGCGGATCGCGGCAGGCCAACTCGAGCACCCGGAAATCGTGGCGTGGCTGACCGACCGCGTCGGCGACTGAGACGGGACACCCTCTCCAGGTAAAAATGAACCATCCGCAGCTTCTCGCAACCCTAGACCGCTCCGTCGACATCCAAGACGAGTCCCACCTTTAGACTCCACGACCCTCGTGAGCACGCCGCACTATGGACACTTGAGATGACCTTCGCGAGCACCTTGGTGCTGCCACCACCGCTGGCCTCGGTACTGACCGAGCCACTCGAGGTAGTCGGGGTCATCTCTGCGTTCTCGTTCTGCTTCGCTGGGTTCGCTGGAGCCGCTGAATACCTGCGCGGTAAGAGCGGCCACGACATCGCCGACGCAGCCGCCACGGGAGCCGCCGCAGGATTCATTGTTGGCCTGTTTGCTGGGGCCGGAGCGGCGCTATACCTTGTAATGCGATGATGTTTCCCGCCATCGACAGCCGACTCGTGATTCGCCTCGTTCTGACTGGGTTGTTCGCCGCTGGTTGCGGAGCGGCCTTCGCGGCACTCGGACTCGGAGTCGCCGGGTTCGCCCTGGCAGCGCCGGTCACAGCACCGCTGGTTTTGTGGCTTCTCGATCACCGGCACCCGCGATCCACCAGCAAGCGCGCAGGGAATCCGGTGGGATCAGAGCAACACGCGTCGAGCCAGCACGAGACCACCTCCATATACCCCAAGACATTGCGCGAGGCACCTGGCCCCAGCCGTATTGCCGCAACCCGCTCCTTCCCACAACCCATGACGCCACAAGTCGCGATCCGACTAGAGCGCAAGTGGTGGATGCTGATCGGTGTCTGCCTCGCGCAGCTCATGATCGTGCTCGACACGACGATGGTGAATGTCGCCCTGCCGAACATCCAGCACGACCTCCATTTCAGCCTGGCCAACCTGACGTGGGTGATCAACGCCTACCTGATCACGTTCGGCGGCTTCCTGCTACTAGCCGGCAGGTTCGGCGACCTGGTGGGCCGCAAGAAGGTGTTCCTCAGCGGGCTCGTCCTGTTCGTGGCGGCGTCGATCGGGTGCGGAGTGGCGGACAGCCAGGCGACGCTGATCGCCGCTCGCCTGATCCAGGGGATCGGCGGCGCGGTCGCCTCGAGTGTGATCCTGGCGATCATCGTCACCGAGTTCCCGGAGCGCGTCGAGCAGGCCAAGGCAATAGGGATGTACGCGTTTGTCTCCGCCAGTGGCGGCTCGATCGGACTGCTCGCCGGCGGCGCGCTCACACAGACGCTGAGCTGGCATTGGATCTTCTTCGTCGGCGTACCGATCGGCGTCGTGGCGCTGGTGCTCGGCTCGATCCTGATCGAGGAGGACGAGGGCATCGGCCTAGCAGGCGGCGTGGATGTCCTCGGGTCAGCGTTGATCACGCTGGCGACCATGTTCGGCGCATTCGCGATCGTCAAGTCGAGCGACTACGGCCTGCTCTCTGCGAGCACACTCGGTGCCGGCGGAGCGTCGCTGGCTCTGCTGGGCGCCTTCCTGGCGCTGGAGGGACGTCTGGCAAATCCGATCATGCCGCTGCGGATCCTGCGCCTGCGAATGCTGAGGGGGTCGAGCCTTGTACGCGGGCTGCTCGTCACGGGCATGTTCTCGGCGTTCTTCCTCGGCGCTCTGTACCTAGAGCGGGTTCTCGGCTACGACTCAATCGACACAGGGCTGGCGTTCATGCCTCTGACCGTCGCCATAGCGACCATGTCGATGGGGCTGTCGGCGCGTGCGGTAGATCGCTTCGGCCCCATTCCGACGCTCGCGGCCGGGCTGCTCGGCATCGTCGTCGGCCTCATGCTGCTGGCCTTTCAGGGTGTTCACGCCAGCTACTTTCCCGGCCTGTTCCTTGCGTTCCTCATGCTTGGCCTCGGCGCGGGCTCCTCGTTCCTGCCGCTGCTAACGCTGGGCATATCGGACGCGCCCCCGAGCGACGCCGGCCTGGCGTCAGGGATCATCAATGTCTCCGTGCAGCTGTTCGGCGCGATCGGGCTGGCGGCGCTCGGCACGATCGCGACCGACCACACACATGGCCTGCTGCGCAGTGGTCATTCTGAAGCAGTGGCATTGACCAGCGGCTTTCATCTGGCGTTTGCCATCGCCGCCGGTTGCGTGGCCGTCGGCATCATGATCGCGGTGCTCGTGCTCCGCGACGCTTCCACGGGACCACCCTCCGAACAGTCGGCCGCGGAGCCCTCGTCGCGAGCTGATTCGCTCAAGCGAGCAACCACTGCGGCCAGGTTGACGGCATTCAGTCAAAGCGCCTGAAATTCGCTACGTTGATACTGCACGGCTCTAAATATCAGAGCCAGTCGTGTCGATCCGATCGGTGGCGAGCCGCGCTCGCATTCTTTCAAGGAGCGAGCGTACTCAGTCAGCTAATACGTGCGCGAACTTGCGAGCGAGACCACTTAGCCGCGAACGCGTGGCTCGCCCGAGCCGCGCGGCGCGCACCGCGCGCACCGCGCGCAACGGCGCTTGGCCTTCCCCGACCCGTCGCCTCCACTCGTTGCAGCACCGCAGCTCTCGCAGTTGCCTCGGTAGCGCTCCTTCACCGCGCGGGCCTTGCTGGCGTCAGGGTCATAGAAGTAGCCGCGGATCGTGGCGTGCGAGCGCCCGAGGCGCTGTGCGATCTCCTTGCCGGACAGACCCTCGACCTGGCGGTAGTGCTGCGCCAGCGCGACGGCCCGCCTGCGTTCAGCGACTCGAGCAAGCTCAGCCATCCACACCCGCCACTACAGCGCCGGCACGTCGTGGGGCGCGATGCCGAGCTCGCGGACGATCACCCCGGCTGTGTGCACGTCGATGCTCTCGGTGTATTTGGCCGGGTAGTGCTTGCCGCGCTTGGTCGTCGCCGCGTGCGGCGCGTAGCCGAGAGCCCGCTCGAAATGAATGCGGCTCTTGAAGTTCGCTAGCCGGGCGATCTTCGCGTGGCTGAGCGTCGGGTCTACGGCTTCGCGTTCCCCGACCAACCTCTGGATCTCCCCTACGGGGACCTTGTCGCATCGGTAGTTGGCGAGATCCCGCCGGTCGAGCTCCGCGTCGATCAGGCGGCGCACCTTCCCGACCGTCAGGCCCATCTTCGCTGCTGCTTGCTCGACGGTGAGGCCCTGCTGCTCGGTCAGCTTCAAGGCGTGCCGGCCACGGTGTATGCACGCAACGCACGGGCCGTAGGGGTGCGTCAAGCACCACTGACAGCTTCCCGCCGAGCGTCGCTGGGTGTTTTGGTTACTCACACTTGGCTTGCCTTTCCGGTCGGACTGGTCGTACCGGCCCCTCCGCACATACGTCGCCGCGTAGCGGCTCGTGCCCCCAGCCCGATAGCCCCACCACGAGCGGCTAGACATCGCTCAACAGATGTTCGTCCCACCGGGGCGGTTCTTAAGGCTGGAACTCGCTGGAGACGATCTGCATGCAGACCAGTGGCAAACGCGACCTTGGATCGACGTTGAGGGTACACGCGGCGCCTTAAACGGCACTTCCGCCTCCGAAGCGGCAACGCTCACGGCATCCTGGCACGGGACGACGGCGAACGTACTCACCCGACCCTTTGGACCCTCCAACGTCATCACCGGGCGACTGCTCAGCGCCGGCGGGATACCGATCCAGGGCGCGATCGTCGAAGTCAGCGCCACGAAACGCTTCGCTCGACGCGAAGGCGGCAGCGGTGCCGGCCGCCCACACCGACTCGACGGGGTCGTTCAGGCTGATGCTTCCCGCCCGTATGCCGTCGAGCCGTATCGTCCTGTCCTACCGCAGTCACCTTGGCGACACCCAACCGGCGGCGACCCGAGCGCTCACGTTGAACGTCGAGCCCAAGTTGCATCTCTCTATCTCAGCGCCGGTGACGAGCGTCAACGAAACCATCCACTTCTCCGGCGTGCTCGCCGGGCCGATCCCGCCGGGCGGCAAGCAACTGATCCTGCTCGCTCGCGGCGTGGAAGTGCGCCGGGTGCGCTCCCGCAAGAGCCGCAAGCCACGGAAGGTCAAGCGCTACGGGTCGTGGGTTGAATTTCACACGATGACCACGACCGCCACCGGCAGCTTCCACGCCGAACACCGCTTCCACGAACCGGGGGCCCTACACCTACCAGTTCGAGGTCGTCTCACCGCACGAGTCGGACTTCCCGTTCCTGGCGGGACACTCCAACACAGTGTCGGTGTTCGAGACCTGAAAAGGGCAAAAAAAGGGAGTGGCTGGAGCGACAAGCGCACGGCCCGCGGATGAGGCGTTTTGCCCCCCGCCGCGGGCCGCCCGTTTGCTCCTTCTCTCCTTTGCTAGAACGGCACGTCCTCGTCGTCGGCGGGGCCGCCTGCCGCGACGGGCTGGAGATCCTCATCGGGAACGTGCGGCGGCTCGCCCTCACCCTCAGGTGGGCGCGACCCGAGGAACTGGACAGAGTCCGCGATGATGCAGACAGCTTGGCGTTTGCTGCCCTCGGCGGTCTCCCACTCGCGCCACTCCAACCGCCCGTCGATAGCGATGGGACGACCCTTGGAGAGGTACCGCGATGATGATTCCGCCTGCGGCCCCCAGGCCGTGATGTTGAAGTAGTTGGGCTTGTCAACCCATTCCCCGCTATCGGGGTCCTTGCGTCGCGTGTTACACGCGAGCCTCAGATCGCATACGGCCGTGCCGCTCGGCAGTATCCGCATCTCGGGATCGCGTGTGAGGTTGCCGGTCATGACGACTCGGTTGATGTTCGTGGCAGCCACAAGGCTCCTTCCGGTCCTGGTGTGCGACCGCACGCCCGGCCAACGCGTGACGGAGCACGCCCCAGCTGGCGGTTGCCGGTCGCCGGTTACGTGTATCCGTCGCCGCCACGGCGCCTGTGCCCCCGCAGCAATACCAGCGCTCCGGGCACCAGACCGGAAAAGGGCAAAAAAAGGGTGTCGCTGGCGGGCCAGCACACCGGGGAGGGGTGCTGGCCC
>DATASE010000111.1:0-45949 GCA_036269375.1 Solirubrobacteraceae bacterium | reverse complement strand
GCCCAGCGTTTCTTTTCCTTCCTTGCAGTATCCGCCAGACACCGAGGCGATTTCAACCGTGCTCGGTCCAACGCAGTATTTGTTGCCTTCTTCTGGGTGCAAAATGTTCAGTCGGTAGATCGCCGTCTGCACTCCGGCTTCGGCGGCGGCGAGTGCGGCCTTGACGTTGTTGTCCCGCTTGGTCGAGGAGTTCGTAGTGAGTGTGGTGGTGATTGCCGCTGTCGCCAGAGCGATCACTATGAAGAGGACCATCATCGCGACGACCATCGCGACCCCGTCCTCGGTTGCGAGCAATTTGCGCGTTCTTGGCATGATCGTCATTCCGTGTTGAGCTGTACGTGGGAGGGATAGCCGGCGACTTCGACGAGTTTGCCGCCTTCTTCGGTGCTGCTACCGGTGGTCGCGTAAGCGATAGCGATCGAGGCGGTCGAAGAGTTGGCCGGCCAGATACGCACGCCGATGTGGTGGGTGACGGCGACGGTAACGGTTTCTTTGGCTTCCAGCTGAGCTTTGCTGAGGAAGCTAAACGTAAACGACAGGCTGCTCAAAGAGTTACCGATGCCGGTGGTCGGCCACGCGACCGGAGTGTATTCGAAGGTGGTGCCGATCTGTTTGATCGCGCTTGTTTCTGTGACGGTTGCAGGATAGTCGTAGATCGCCAGGCAAAGCTTGACGGTAGCCGAAACATTCCCGAGCGGCTGCGTGTAGAGCGTGATCCCGCCATAGCCGGTCAGCTTGGTGGCGGCCGTCAGTTTCGGGCTCGCCCAAGTCTCGCCGCCGGCGTTGCCCGGTGCGGTGGAGCATTCGGCTTCCTTGCGCAGGAGGCGACCGCCGCGTTCGGCGCCGCCCCGGGTGAAGCCTTCGCTGTCGAGGTTCGTCGAGTAGTCGTACAGTTTGGTCGCGGTTGGCACTCCTTCGACCATCAGATCGGGCACCGGGCAGCCGCCGGTTTTGGCTGCGCTGCATTCGCCGGTGGCCGCAACCGTGTTGTGCAGCGTGTGCGCGGCGCTGGGCGCGGTCGCCGTTTCGCTCGTGGCGGGGGAGTCGGCGAAGTACCAGCTGACCGGATTGCCGCTCTGGGCACCGGTGATGCACGATTCGCTGCCGCACTTGGTGGTCGGGTTTTCAAGCGGGTTGGATTTGCCGTTGATCACGGAGCCTTCCGGAGTGGCGCCGGGATCGGAGATGATTGTCGACACACGAATCGCGGGGTGGACCCGACTGCTGGCCGCGACGCTCACGGTGGCGACGACCGTGAGCCGCTTGTCGCTCTTGCTCGAGCAGAATTTTTTGCCGCTTTCTTCTTTGCACACGGTGTCCTGGTGCCAGGTGATGAAGTCGTAGATATAGCCGCTGGTTTTGCCATCTTTCCATTCGCAGGAGCCGATCGCGTTGGTCGAGCAGGAGTTGCCGGTCGGCGATCCGGCCACGATTCCGCATTCTTCGACGGGGTTTTCGGTGCATTTAGTCTTGTAGACGATCGTCTCTTCTTTTGTTTCACTCGGTTTTTCGGTATCGGTCTGGTAACACCCCCCGCCTTCCGCCGTGCAGGTGGCGGGGCTGTTGTAGTTGACGTAATAGTCGGGGTTTGTCGATTCGCTGGAGTGCGCCGGAGCCGAGAACATCGCCAGCTCGCTGTAGGGCTGTGCCTGCAGCTTCTCGATCTCCCACTGAGCACGGTGTGCGGCGGCGGCTCGCTGCTCGGCCACCAGGGTGAGTTTGCGCGATGCGTCGAAGGTGGCCATCATGCCGGCCACGCCGACCAGCAGCACGAACATCGCGACGATCACCTCGGCGAGCGTGAAGCCGTCCTCGCCGCGGCGAGTATGAGTCGTGGTTTTCGCCGGTCGCATCATTTCCCCAGGTTCATGTCACGGATGTAGGCGTTGTTTGTCAGCACGACTTGATGGGTGAGCGTCTTTGCCCCGGCGAGCTTTAGCGTGCCTGAGGCCGGCAGGACGAGCTTGACCGTGACGAGGTCCGGCACGATCGCGTTCGGCGAATATTCTTTGAAGATCGGGTCGCTCGGATCGGCCGATGTGCCGTTGACCACGTACCTGACGATCGTCTGACCGGTACTGAGGGCCGGCAGCGATTTGCCGACTTCGGCCTGCAGGCGAACGCAGCGATTGAATTCGGTCCCTGTCTGAGCAACGTTGCAGGCGTAATAGATCTCGTAATCGACGCCGCCGAAGGTGGCGTAGAAGTCGAGCGAATTTTCGGTCGCGCTGCGGATCGAATAGGCCTGGCGGATCTCGCGGATCATGCGCCCGAGGCCGGCGCGGCCTTCCTGGAGCACCAGCCCCCATTCGGTGTCGCGCGCCTGAGTGCGCTGTGCGACCTCCAGCGCGCTCATCGTCGCCCCGACCACGATCGTGCTGAGCGTCGCGGCGACGAGCATCTCGACCAACGTGAAGCCGCCTTCGCCGCGCAAGCGCAGCCGCAGCGACGCAGCGCGGCGAAACAGCCAGCTCGAGGTTGTGCTAAATGTTACGTACATGGCGGCATACCTGACACCACTGGTGTCGGCACCGCCGGAATGGCGCTTGAGCCAGGCTGGCCTTCAGGGACGCGTTACTGGTTCAGCGACAGGACTTCCAGCAGCCTGTTCCACTGGTCCTGCCCGTGCACGAATTCCAATTCTTCGAAGCGACGGTTGAGCCGTGCGTCGGCGGCCGCCAGCGGGCGATCGCCGACGGCCAGCGAGGGCGCGAGCAGCCTGCGAGGGATCTGGTCGATTTCGACCGCTTCGACGTGCTTGGCAAAGGCGGCGACGTCGGCGGGAACCGTCCCGAAGCCGCTCGCGGCCCACGCGCGTACGTCCGAGCAGAGCGGCGGCAGCGTCAACGAGGCCATTTCGCTCAGGGCTCTGGTCAGCCGTCGGGCGGCGCGCGTGACTGCTGGATTGGACCAGGTCAGGTGCGCGACCTTCCTTACGAACGTGTGGATCGCCGTGGCGTTCGTGCGGTAGGCGGTCGCCCACAGCGCCCCTGCGACCTCCAGGCTGAGCTTCTGCTCTTCTTCGCTCTGAGGCGAGCCGGCGCCGACGTGCGGGCATTCGGCCGCCAGCTGGGAGTCGAGCCTGCCGATCGAGCTTTCGACCCGCGACCAGCTGCCGACGGTCGTATGCAGGATGGCGTAGTCAGCGGCCAGGTAGGCATGCGTCGATGACGCGTCGCCAGCGGCCGCGGCGACCGGCGCCCCGAGCGCCGTCGCAAGCAGTGCGGCAACGGCAAGGCCGGTCGTCAGGTGGACCGTCGTTGCCATCCTCATCCCAACGGGCAGGGTATCGTATGCCCTGTCGCGTGCGTGCCGGTTGGCTCGCGCGCAATGCCCTGTGGGAGACTGGTGTAACGGTAACATGGGGGTCTCCAAAACCCTTGCTCGAGGTTCGATTCCTCGGTCTCCCGCTTCGCAAAGACGGCGCCAGGCAGGTCGACCGCCGTGCGTGCCAGGATTGATCGGGTGCACACGGCGATCAGCGGAAGCGATGTCGTAGTCGCGATCATCGGCGGAACCCTCTTGGGCCTGGCATTGACGAGACCTCGGTTTGACTGGCTGGAGCGGCTCGACGAGGACTGGCGCCGTTCGGTTGAAATCGCCATGACGATTTTCGCATTCGCGATAGGCGGCTATGCATATGGCTCGCTCTACCTGGTGCTTCATCGCCAGCTCGATGGCGACATCGACAAGCTGCTGCGCGGCACAGGCGTGATCCTCGCCGTTTACGCAGGGTTCGTGCACTTCGAGCCGTTCTCCCGCAGCGACGGATGGCGCGAGATCGGCTCGGCCACTCTCCTCTACTTGGTGGTGGCGGTCTCAGCCGTATTTGGCGGTGTCATATGCGTCGAATACACACTGACCGGAAGCGTAGAACGCTGGTTCACGCTCGCCGAGATGGTGTCGGCAGTAGCCAGCGCGGGCGGTGTTTACCTTTTCGTGCGGAGGTCGCGGAGCAGCTCGGATGGTTTATGCGCTGACGTGGCCACGGCAGGGTTGCTCGCACGATCCGAAGAGCAGGTGCGATAGAGCGGGCGCGCCGGTACGCTGCCGGGTGGATGAGCTCGCTCCCCGCCGAGGGCTACCAGCTGAAGGGCATCTCGCCCAAGGCCTACGAGCACCCCGCCGACCGCGCGGCCACCGCCGCGCTGAAGGCGATCCCATACATGGAGGCGGTCGTGCGCAAGCTGATCGAGCTCGGCTACGAGCGCGCGCTGCGCCAAGCCTACCTCGGCTCCTCGGTGCGCCTGGGCGAGGACCAGCTCGCCGACGTGTGGCTCGCGCACACGCGCGCCTACGCCACGCTCGACCTGGAGCCGGTCCCCGACCTGTACCTGACGCAGATGCCACTGGCCAACGCCATCACGATCGGCGCGGGACGGCCGATCGTGGTCGTGCAATCAGGGCTCGTACGGCTGCTGGACGTCGAGCAGTTGCGCGCCGTCTTTGCCCACGAGGCCGGCCACGTGCTCTCCGACCACGTTCTGTACAGGACCGCGCTCGCGATCCTGCTGCGGGTGAGCGCGATCCCCGGACTGCCGCTGCCACTGCTCCCGCTGCGAACCGCGCTGATGGAGTGGTATCGCGCGGCGGAGCTCAGCTGCGATCGCGCCGCGGCGCTCGTCACGCGCGACCCCCTGGCCGTCTGCCGCACGCTGATGGTCGTCGCCGCCGGCGCCGAGGCCGAGCAGCTGGACCTGGACGTGTTCATGCGCCAGGGAATCGACTACCGCGAGCAGGGCTCGGGCCTGGAGCGCCTCTCGCGTCTGCTGATCGACCTGAACGTCACCCACCCGATGCCCGTCAGGCGAGTGCACGAGCTGATGGAGTGGGTGAAGGCGGGCGGCTACGATCGAATAGTCGGCGGGGAGTATCAGCGCCGCGACGAGCCGGTACGAGCGCGCGCGGAGGCCGGCGAGGCCGTGGCCCACTACTCCGAGCGGTTTCGGGCAATGTTCCAAGAGGCGGCCGAGTCGGTTGGTGACATCGGCGATTCGCTCGGCGATGCCGGTCGCAGGCTGAGCGATTGGCTGCACGGCCGCGACGCCGACTGAGGCGCTCGGTCGGACGGATGGCCGAGGAACGCTGGGACCCGCCGTCACCGGTCTGACTACATCGGCTTGGTCGCGCGCTCCACGCGCTCGCCGCGCTCGGTGAGCTGCCATTCGTTGGGAGCGCCCTTGGCAAGCGAGCGGTCCACGTTCTCGATCAGCCCGAGCCCCTGCAGCCGTGCCAGCAGCTTTGAGATCTGGCCCTGATCGGCGATCCCGGCCCCTTCGGCGACCTCCCGGTTGCTGGCGCGGGGCCGTTCGGCGATCGCGCTCAGCACGCGCACCGTCCGATAGGTCAGGCGCATGTCCAATCCGGCCATCGGGTCTCGGGCGACCGGCTGCTCGGCGGTCGGCTTGCGTGAGACCGTCGGGGCGGAGCGCCCCAGTTCGCGAGCGGCCACTCTTGCGCCGAGATAGGGGAGCACGATCATGCTCATCAGCGGGCCGTGCAATTCGAGGTAGGGCTTGGGTGAGCGTTCCAACAGGCGGGTGTGCAGCACCGCGAGCACGGCGCCGACCACCCCTTCTGCGGTGACGCTCGGCGGTGGGCTCTTAGTGGCCTGCTCGCCACGACCGAGGTCGACCGTCCGTTGCAATTCGGCCAGGGCTCGCGCCCGCACCGCCAGCACGCGAGGTCCGCCACCAAGCGCGTCGACGATGCACAGCCGTGCCAGCTCGGGCTCGTCTTCGACGAAGGCAAGCAGCGCCGCCAGGCCCGCGCGCACCCCCGCGCGCCAGCTCGCCGCCTCGCGGTAGGGCGGCACCGCTCGGGCGCTCAGCTGGGCAAGCGTCGCTTCGAAGACCGCGAGAAAACAATCCTCGCGATCCTCGAACAGGTCATAAAACGTCTTGCGCGAGACTTTTGCGCGCCCGATCACCTCGGCGACGGTCAGGCGCTCGTAGCCGTTGTGCTCGATCGCCTCGATCGCCGCGCTGAGCATTCGCGCGCGCTGGATCTCACTGACGTGCCCGCGCGGCGCGCCGTCCCGTCCGGCGCGGGCGATGGTGCGGGTGTCTTCGATCGATGCCATGTCTGTCGCGCTCGTTGGCTCGCGGCGCGACCCGGGCACCGGCCCGCGCCGAGCGCGGCCGCGAGCGACACAGAGGTTCATGCCTGAAGCGGCTCAAGTCGAGCCGTGTCTCCTACTCGGCCGCGGCCAGGCCTGACAATGCGAGTGTGGAGAGGCGAAATGTCTCCGATTCGAGCGATGAGACGCGGAGAGGGTGAGCGACCGGATTCGAACCGGCGACCGCCTGGACCACAACCAGGAGCTCTACCAACTGAGCTACGCCCACCAAGCCGACCTGAGTCTAGCGTCGGAATCGCCTCCGACAGCGGCGGCTACTTGGCTTCGCCACGGGCCGCGGCGGTCGTGCCGACCGCTCAGCGGCGTCGGGGTTTGCCCAAGGCCCGTCGCTCAGCGCCTCACGAAGTCTTCGGCGAGCTCCAAGCACTGGCTTGGCGAGCGGTCAGGATGTCGCTGGAGCGCCAGTTGCCAGGCTCGCAGCAATGGCTCGGGCTCGTCGCCGAGCAGCGCGAGCAATTCGACGGCCAGCGATCGGACGGCCGGATCCTCGGGCGTGCCAGAGGCGCCTGTCCCGCCGCGCGCGCCGGTCGAGGCGGCGGCTGGCAAGCCCTGTTCGGCAGCAACCTCGATCGCGTTGGCGCGGGCTCCTGCGAGCAGGGTTGCGGTGACGTCTCTTCCCTGGCGCTGGGCGTTGCGCCAGCCGCGCCCCATCGACAGCTCGTGGGCGGCCAGCTGGGGCCCCTCGAGAATCGTCAGGCTGGCCTGATCGGGGTCCCAACGACGCTCGCCTAGCTCGAGCGGCAGCCGGCGCGACCAGGCGTCGAGCACGGTGCTTAGCAGATCGGCCTTGCTGAGGTTGAAGCGGCAGAAGTTGTGTGGGAACTGGCGCAGCTCGAGGTGGTACATGGCCGCAAGCCTGGCAGGTGAAGCGTCCCGGTGACGCGCCCGCCGTCGGAATAAAGACCGGTGGCGAGCCAACTGGTTGGGTTTCACTGCGCTCTCCCGGTGCTGCGTGCGCTCGGGAGATTTGCCGCGTTCGCGCTCGCGGTGCCCGCGGCGCTGTTGCCGGTTCGCACGGTGGCCCGCACGCGGCGACGCTACGTGCGCATGCGGCTGCTTGCCTACCGCGGCGACGATCCGACGCTCGAGGAGCTCGTCAGCACGTTCGCCGCGCTCCACAAGCGCCTGCAGCGCCGTTGGTGGCGGCGCTTGATCCTCGGCCAGCCGTCGATCTCGGTGGAGCTGCATTACGACCGCGAGGCGTGGTTTGCGCTCAGCTTCCCGCGTGGGCTGAGCCAGCTCGTGCAGGCCGCCGTGCGCGACGCCTATCCCAATTGCGCTCTCGACCACGGCGCGCGAGCCGTGGCCCGCGCGCCGTACGTCCTGCGCTTGAAGAAGCACGCGCCGTTCACCAAGCGCGTCAAGCGCTTCATGCGCTTCGAGCACGAGCGCACCCCGACGATCGATCGCTTGATCACCGCGATGGGAGCCTGCGGAGCGCCGTCCTTCGTGCAGTTGGCGCTGACGCCGACGCCGGCGCTGTTCGAGCGCTACGCCAAGTTCCTCTACAAGCACCACGAGGCTCACCTCTCTCGCGCGCGCAAGCTGCGCATCCCACCGCTCGACCCTTCGCTGGTGGAGAGAGCAGAGCTGCTCGGCGGCCTTGATGTGCAGCACCAGCCGCTGTTCTTCGCCGACGTCCGCGTGGTCGCGGCGACACGGGCCCTTTGCGAGCAGACAGCGGCCGAGTTGCGCGCCGGAGGCGCCGAGAACCGCCTGGTCGAGCGTGGCACCACGCTGCGCCACCGGCTGCTCGGCTGCTACGGACGGCGCGTCCTGCGCGGCGAGGGAAACCCGTGCCCGTGCTGGCGCAAGGGCGTGCTCGCTGCGACCGAGCTGGCGAGCCTGTGGCACCTGCCCTCCGTCGCCTATGCGACCGTGCCGGTGGCGCGGACGCAGGTGGCGGTGGCGCCGGCCCCCGCTGCGATCCTTCGCCCCGCTGAGGGCAGTGGCGTCCTGCGCGACGAATACGGCGGTGTCGCCATCCACCCCTCGATGCGGCGCCAGAACACGGCGGTACCCGGCGCCGTTGAGCAGGGAAAGTCAAGTTATCTGGTCGCGAGCGTCGCTGAGGACCTGCGCCGCGAACGCTGCGCCGTGATCGTCCTTGACCCGAAGGGGGACGCCGCCGAGGCGGCCGTCAGCGTCGTGCCGGCGCATCGCACCTGCACGCTGCTCGACTTCGCCCACCCGACCTGCGGTTTCAACCCGTTGGCCGTGGCGGCGCCGGCCGACACTATCGCCGACTACGTCGTCGCCGCCCTGAAGAACCTGTTCGAGGAGGGAGACATCCGCGCCTCCTCGGACCGCTATCTGCGCAACGCGATCATCGCGGTTCTCGCCCACGATCGTCGCAGCACGCTGTGGGACGCGGCGCGGCTGCTGTCGGTCGGCGAGGACGGTTACTCCTACCGGGCGCGCGTCGCGGCGGCTCTGCGCACCAAGCCCGAATACAAGGAGATATCCGAGTTCTTTACCGGGGAGCTGACCGCCCAGCTGGCCGACGCCCGCGGTAGCACGACTGCCAAGCTCGACGCTCCGGTCAACAAGCTCGCGCGGCTGCTCAACTCCCCCTCGATCAAGCGAGTTCTGCTCAACGAGTCGCTGCGGGTCGATTTCGATCGCGTGATCGCCGATGCCGAGGTGCTGGTTGTCAAGGGCGCGCTCGGCGCGATGGGCGCCGGCAACACAAGCGTGCTGATGCAGCTGCTGGTCGGGATGCTCGACGCGGCGCTTGCGCGCCAACAGGACGCCCTCGCCGAGCCCGAGCGCACCGCAGTGGCGCTGAAGGTCGACGAGGCGCCGCTCGTGCTCAATCGCGGCTTTGCCGAGACGATGGCGCTCAAGCGCTCGGCCGGACTTGAGACCGTGGCCTGCTGGCAGGCGGACTCACAGTGGGCCGATCGCGACGTCCGCGCGCAGCTGGATGCCCTGTTTGCCCACCGCGTTTATTTCGCGACCGCCTCCGCCGAGGATTCGCGCGCCGCCGCCAAGCTGCTGATGGCCTCCTACTCGGACGTCGTGCGCCCGGACGTTCGCTGTCTCTCCGCGCTCGGCCGCCCCGATGCCCGCCTGCACCTGCCAAGACACTGGGCGATCGCAAGTTGGGTGACCCCGCAGGGACGGCAGGCGCCGTTTGTCGCCCAGACCGTTCCGCTGGTCCTCGATCCGGCGAGGCTCGCCCACCACGCGCGTCGGCAGGCCGAGCGCGGCGGACGCTATCGCGAGGATCTCAGCCAGCCGCATTGGGAGCGGCCGGCTCACCTGCGCGCACAGGCCCCGGGCGGGGCTGGCGTTCGACCGGAGCCTGCGCACTCGGGATCGGGGGAGAAAGAGGTGAGCAGCGGGGCCGAGCCGCAGCAGAAGAGTGCGCTGCCGCAGCGAGCCCGGTCGCAAGAGGCGCGGCAGCGGGGTCGTCAATCGGACGACTATGGGGCCGGCGCGGCGGCGTCGTCCCCTGCCGCGGGGTACCGCGAGCTGGTCGCGCTCGACTCGGCGCATAGCGTGCGCTGGGCCAAGCCGGTGCTCGCTCCGATTCGCATCGATCCCGAGCCGCTCGACCTCGAGATGCTCTCGTTGATCGGCTCGCTGCGCCACCTGCTGAGCAGCCAGATCCATCGTCGTTTCAACCCTGCCCGCGCGACCAGCACGACCCAGCGACGACTCAAGCGGCTGTCGGATGCGGGTCTCGTGGCGCGCTTTCAGTTTCACCGTCGCGACGGTGGTGGCATGCCGATGTGCTACTCGCTCACCGCAACCGGCCGGCGGCTTTGCGCCGAGCAAGGCTGTCTGGGGGGCCGGGAGCTGTCCGAGCCTGGGCTCGAAGGCTCAGATCCTCCCGCGGCGAACGCAACCGCAGCATCCGGCGTTGACACCGACGCGGGTGGTGGCCGCGGTCAGTCAGAGCAGGCGCTGCTGCGCCAGGCGCGTCACGACGTTCGCGCCGCCGGCTGGGCGCTTGCGCTCGAGGCGGCACTCGCCGGGGAGTCGCCCCTCACCCTGATCGGCCCGGAGGGCTCGGCGATCTCTCCGCCTCCGCGCCAGACGCCAGCGGGTCAGCGGCCGCTCTCGCTCGCGGAGCTTCGCTTTTCAGGCGGCGCCACGCCGCACGACTTTCTTCGCGCCAACGCGGATGGTGCAAGGGTCGAGGTAAAGCGCTTTCAGACGGTGCGCCCGGACGTCACGATTCGCTCAGGCGCCGGACGTGAGCTGTTGGTCGAGCTCGACGACCGCCTTCCCGACGGCGGTGGGGGACCCAAGCTCGAGCGCTACGACCACTTCGTCTCGGGCTGGTCGGCGATGCTCCGTCGCTATTCCGACGTCGCCCCCCTCGTGGTGTTCGTCTGCCGCGATCCGCCCCGCGCGCGTCGGTGCGCCCAGGCCGCGGATCGTCTGCTGATCGCGGCGCGCTCCTACCCGGGGGAGTACCCGTCGGCCTGGGAGTACCCGGCGCGCGCGAACGTGGTGTTCGTGGCCGAGCAGGACGCGTACAACGGCGTTCTCTCGGCATGGGGCCTTTCTCCCCTTCCGCCCGCGGTGCGCGGCAGCACCGGCGGACCGGTGGCGCGTGAGCCGCTGATCGAGCTGCGCGAGCTCAGCCTTGCATCCGGCGAGCGTTCGAAGTCGGAAACGAGCTCCTAAAGTTCTCCCAAGCCGTTTGACAGCTTTGCGTGGCTGGGCGATGATGCTGCGGTCGTCAGGGCGCGCGGGCGACATGGCCTCACCGCCGGGGGCGTATTGCGGACTAGCGTCCCGGGTTTGACGGCCAACCCTCACAGAGGGCCGACAGGGCGCGATCGTCAGAGCCGGCGCAGGCCTGCTGCGCTCCGATCGTCGCCCCGTCGGTCCTCTGCGGGAATCCCTCGGAGCAGAGCGCTCGGCGTCACGTCCAGCTTCGTTGCAAGCTTCAGGATGGTGCGCAGATTTGGCTGCCTGACGTCGTTCTCGTAAACGCTGATCGCGGCCCGATCCACTTTCGCGTCGAGCGCCAGACGCTCCTGGGAGATCTTCGCTCGCTGCCGGGCCCAGCGCAGATTTGCCCCGAACCGCCCATGGGCGTCGGCCTCTGCCCCCGCGCGAGCACTTGCTCGGGCCGCCCCGCGGCCTACGCCTCGAAGCAGCTCAGCGGGCGTGGTGTCGAGCGCCGCGCACACGCGCAGCAGCGTTCGCATGTCCGGGGAGCGCTCGCCGCACTCGAGTCGGCTGATCGCCGCTCGATCCAGGGGCGCGGCCTCAGACAGCTGCGCCTGGGTCAACCCGGTCCGTTCGCGCGCATCGCGCAGGTTGCGACCGAAGGCCCGAATCTGCTCGGCGATCTCGAAGGCATCTGAACCCGACATGCCCCCATCATTCATGGCTGACTACAAAAGAGCGACTGAATTAACACCACAATTCGTCGCTTTCGTTGACAGCACGTCGTCAAGCATCCGCGCGCATTCAAGTCAGCGTAATCCCGCAGGCCGACCCGGGCGGATACCGGTGCCGGCGGCCGGATGCGATTGGCGCCAGCGCGGCAGTACGGTATCCGAAGCGGCGTCGGAACGCTCGTGAGCTTGGGTCGGCGCTCGTGCAGTTGCCCGGCCCTGAGCGCAGCCACGTTCCCGGCGCGGGTCGCCTGCGTGCAGTCACCCGACCGCAGCGCACGCCCTCGGTGGCCGCCGCCGGGCCGCGTTAAATAGCCAATTGCCCGTGGATGCAGGGCAACTGCGCGACGATGATCGCTTCAGCCCGCTCCTGGGGTTGCGAGTCCACCCAGAGCATCTATTCTCCGGGCTCCCTCTTCTCAGATCCATCCAGTAGATATGTGCCGCTTCGCGGCATTCCCCCCTCATCGAAGCTCTTCCTCCGCCGTCTGGCCGGCCGACTTCACGCGCTTGAGCGAGCGATCTCACGCCAGCCTGATCGAGGCATGGCTGCCCGACCGACCTAGCTTCCGAGCCCCTTAAGGGGTCTCGGAACAATCGTGCGGCTGGGCCGCGGCGGGAAGCGCAGCACTTGACACAGAGGTCCCGAGCGTCCTACAAGCGGCGCCGCAGACCCCTACCGCGAACACCGAAAGGAGCTCGTCATGCCCCCAGCCATCACAACCCCGTCCGTGCGCGCCGCCGCGCGATCTCGTCGCCGACCGCGCCGCGCCGCTTCGTTGCGAGGGCCGCGCCGAGGCGGTCTGGTCGACTGCCCGTTGCGGTCGCTTGGCGCCTACTGCGACGGTCAGGGACGCCGTCGCGAGCTCGTCGCGATGCGCGCAGCGCGTGGCTCGACTGTCGTACTCGACCGCGACGCCGCGACCGGCGCAGATCGTCGTCTGATCGCCCATCTCGGCGCAGAAGAGCCGCAAGAGAACGCGGAGCTCGTGTGCCGTCACTACCTAGAGGACACCGACGGACGATGGTGTCGGCCGCTGCGCCCAGACGACCTGATCGGTGCCGCTTGCGAAGAGGCGGTCCTCGCCGCCGATCTCGCCGACGAGGACGTCGAAGTCGAAGGACGGTGCTATCGGCTGATGGCCATCGCGGGCGAACGCTCGCTGCGCCAGCTCCGCTGGTGTCGTCGTCCGGCCGGATCGCCCGCCGGACAGGAGTGGGAGCAGGCGAGCTTGCGAGAGATCGTCGGCGCGCTCGAGCGCTACGAGCCGATGCGAACTCTCACGGCACAGGCGGTGAGGCGCCACAGCCAGGACGGCCAACTGCAGCTGCGAAGGCTCGAAAGCGAATACGAGCGGCTCTGCACGAGTCCGATCGTGCTCAACCGTGCGTTGCGCGAAGCGGTCCTGCGGACGATCGAGCAGGATGGACTGAGCATGAGCGAGCTGGCGCTGCGTTGCGGCATCGTCAAGCGCGATCGCCGAGGTCGCATCAGCGGAGAAACCAGCTGGCTTGCCCGTCGCATCGGGTTGATGGCGGAAGGCGGCCGGCCGGTCGCCACGCCGTGGGTGCACAGCGACGTACTCGCACTGATCGCCCGCCGCGCTCTGCGCGTCAGCCCCCGTGAGGTCGAAGTGCCCTGATCGAGTCCCAGCGGACCGGGCAGAGCACGCGGGCACAGCGCTTCCCAGCGCTCACATAGGCAGTACCGAGCGGCGAGCCATTGGCTCGCCGCTCGTTCGTTAACCCACGTCGCCGGCTTGCCGGCGGAAAGGAGCACCAAATGTCCTCCCTACCGGATCGGATCCAGCCAAGCCAGATCCACCAACTGCACTCACCCCTGTCAGAGATCGCCGTCCCGAAAGCGAGCGGTGGGCCGGCCCTCGATTCTTCGGCTGCACTGCTTGCGGTGCTCAACCAGGCGCTCGAGCGGGTCGTCGCGCTTGGCGCCCTGGTGGGTGTCGGCGTATGCGCCGGGGCCCTCGCCGTGCGTTTGATGCGAGATCGCGACCTGCGCTGGACGTGGTCGCTGGTTCCGCTGGCGGTCCTGTTGCCCGCGGGTCCGCTTTCGCCGCTTTCGCACGGTTGGGCGGCGGCTTTCGGCGTGGCTTCGCTGTACGCGGCGGCAGACGGCCGCCGCCGCCACCGTGACGACCTGGCGGCCGGAGGCGACCTCGCAGAGCGCGCTGGTACGCGCAGCGGGCCGACCGCGCTCCTGCGTGGCGCATCGCTGGAGCTGGCGGCCCGTTGCGCGGATCGGCCACGACGCGTGCCCGCGAGGATCAAGGACGGACGGCTGGAGGTCGGCCGCGACGAGAGCGCTCGACCCGTCTGTGTTCCTTTCGGCGAGGGTGGCGGGCGCCACACGCTGGTCGTCGGCGCCACCGGCTCGGGCAAGACGGTCACCCAGACGTGGATGGTCTGCCGGGCGATCGAGGCCGGTCTGGCTGCGGTTGTGGTGGACCCCAAGGGCGATCGGCGGATGCGTGACGCACTGGCCCTGGCCGCACGCGGCTGCGGACACAGGTTTCTGGAGTGGACGCCACTCGGCCCGACGGTCTACAACCCGCTCGCTCGTGGTGGGGCAAGCGAAATCGCCGACCGAGCGCTCGCCGGCGAGCGCTTCACCGAGCCGCACTACCTTCGCCAGGCGCAGCGTTATCTCGGGCACGCGGTGCGTACGCTGCAAGGCGCCGGCATGGCGGCGAGCTTCCCGTCGCTGGTCGAGCTGCTCGAGCCTGGGCGCCTGGAGTTGTTGTCCGAGGCCGTCGCCGGTAAGCAAGGACACAGGACGCGCGAGTATCTGGCTTCCTTGACGGCCCGCCAGCGCGCCGATCTAGGCGGTGTACGCGACAGGTTGGCGATCCTTGCCGAGTCGGACATGGCCCGCTGGCTGGATCCCGCGATGGCCGGCGAAGGCGCCCTCGACGCAGGCACCTTCGACCTGCTCGGCGCGATCGCAGAACGCGCGGTCGTGTACTTCTGCCTGCAGGCGGACTCCTGGCCGCTGTTGGCGCAGATGCTCGGTGCGGCTGTGATCGGCGACCTGCGCAGCGCGATGGCCGCTCTGCAGCGCCGGCCGGTGGCGACTGTCGCCGCGATCGACGAGTTCGCCGCGATCGCCGCCGAGCAGGTCGCGCACCTGTTCGGGCGCGCCCGCTCGGCGGGCATCAACCTCGTGCTCGGCACCCAGGAGCTCTCGGACCTGCGTGTCGACGGTCGCGGACAGCTGCGCGAGCAGGTGCTCGGCAACCTCTCCGGTCTGATCGCCCACCGCCAGGTGGTGGCCGACTCGGTCCAGCTCGTCTCCGAGCTCGGCGGCTCGGTCGGCGCTTGGCGCACCTCTCGTTCCAGCGACGGTCGCTGGACGCAGACCAGGGTGCAGGTCCCCGCGATCTCGGCCGAGCGGGTCCGCGCGCTGCCGCCTGGGGTCGCCGCCGTCATCGACTTGGCCGACTGCGCTCCGGTGCGCCTGGCCCGCGTCCACATGTGCGGCTGAGCGACCGGAAGGTCGAGCCACCCGGAGGTCGAGCGAGCTGGTGGATCGAGCGACCTCCTGCCTCGCTCAAACGAAACAGGCGAGCGCCTGCTCGCCCAGACAGAGCACGACAGCAAGGAAACACGACGACAAGGAGTCACGATGAGACACGTACGTACAGACACACGTACAAACACCAGCAGGCGCCCCAGCCAGAGCCCCACCGCCCGAGCGGCCCGTGTCCATGGCGAGGTGCTGAGTTGGATCGGCTCGCTCGGAGCGATCAGTGCCGAGGCGCTGGCCGTGAGGCTCGACGTCAGCGTGGCGTCGGCGCGGTCGCGACTGGCCGACGCCCATCGCCGTGGCCTGCTCCAAAGCTCGCGCCCGCTCACGCAGGCGCCGACGTTGTACAGCCTCACTGCCGCCGGTGCGCGTGCGGGGCGCCTGGGGGGTGGGGTCTGCCAGGTCCGGCACACAAACGCTCCGCATCTACTCGCGTGCGCCGCGGTCGCGGCTGCACTCGAGCGCTGTTACCCCGGTTTCCGGGCGGTCGGCGAGATGGAGCTACGGCGCGGCGAGCGGACGGGCGATACCGACATGAGCGCACCGCTGGCGGCGCTGTACGCCGGCAGATCGGGTCGTCACCGACCCGATCTCGTGCTCCTTCGTCACGCGTCCTCTGAGACCGCCGCGGTCGGTCTTGGGTCTGGTGGCCGCGAACCTCGCGCCCCCGAGTTGCCGGTCGCAGTCGAGGTCGAGCTGACGGTCAAGGCGTCGGCGCGCCTGCGCGCGATCTGTCGCGCGTGGGAGCGCTGTCGGACGGTCGCCGGCGTCATCTATCTGGTTGCGCCTGCGGTCGAACCCGCGCTCCTGCGGGCGGTGAGCGCCACCGAAGCTCGGCGGATCGCGGTGGTGCCGTTGGCGTCGCTGCCACTCGCCGCCATCGCCGGCCTCGGCGGCGCGCCGAGAACCGTCCCAAGCGCGGACTAGCTTGCGCGACGGGCGAGCACGAGACAAAGGAGAAAGACCATGTCATACGCGAACATCAACCGAGTGGTGCTCGTCGGCCGTCTGACCGCAGATCCCGAGCTGCGGGCGCTTCCGTCCGGCACGAGCGTCTGCAGCCTGCGGCTGGCCTGCAACGGAAGGCGCAAGGGCGAGGACGGCGAGTACGAGGAGAAGCCGAACTTCTTCGCGGTGAAGGTGTACGGCTCGACGGCGGATGCGGTCCACCGCTACATGGCGCGCGGTCGGCGCGTCGCCGTCGACGGTCGCCTGGAGTGGCGCGAGTGGGAGACCGCCGAGGGAGCAAAACGTCAGGTCGTGGAGGTCGTAGCCGACAGCGTCCAGTTCCTGGACGGCGGCGGTGCGGATGACCGCTCGGTTGGTCTGGGAGAGGGCGAGAGGGGCGCCGGCGATTCGCTCGAGGGCGAGCTCGTCGGCGTCGGCGCGGGGATCGAGGACGACATCGATTTCTAGCCGGATGGTCGAGGCGTGACGGCAAGCGTGCGGCGGGATGTCGGTATGGCATCCCGCCGCGGCGCGCCCTCGGGCGCTTTTTGCGTTTAAACTGCGCGCGCCTTTTCGATGACTGGATGACCGCGAACACAAGGAGCGCCGAGCAGGTGCCAATCAACACCAAAGCGATCGGGAAGAAATTCGAGCCCACCATCTATGCGGTCGGGCGCGAGAAGATCAAGGAGTACGCGCGCGCTGTGGGTGAGACCAACCCTCTCTACCTCGACGAGAACGCCGCCCGTCAGGCCGGCCACGACGACGTCGTCGCGCCGCCGATGTTCGCCGTCGTCTACAGCTCGCAGGCCGTGGTGCCGGCGTTGTTCGACTCCGAGGTGGAGATGAACTTCGCGATGATGGTCCACGGCGGCCAGCAGTTCGAGTGGGGCCCACTGGTCGTGGCCGGCGACGAGATCACCACCAGCACCTCCGTCAAGGACATCTCGGAGAAGGGCGGCAAGGGCTTCTATGTGTTCGAGTCCGTTTCCGTCAACCAGCGCGGCGAGCAGGTCTGCCGCGGAACATGGACCAACATCGTCCGAGGAGTGTGAGCCATGGCCGCTTTCGACTTCAAAGAGGGAAGCTCGATTCCCGAGCTGCGAATCACTCCCGACAAGTACCTGACGGTCCGCTACGCCGGGGCCTCAGGCGACTTCAACCCGATCCACATCGACGAGGAGTTCGCCAAAGCGGTCGGTCTCCCGGGTCGGATCCTGCACGGTCTCTGGTCGATGGCGCAGGTCGCGCGCGCAGAGACCGATGCGGCCGGCGATCCAGCCGCGCTCAAGCGTCTGTCCGTCCAGTTCCGCGGCATGGGCGTGCCCGAGCAGGAGGTGCTCGTGACCGGCACCGTGCGCGAGGTCTCCGACGGGCGGGTCCTGGTGGACACGGTCGCCGAGCAGGGCGAGAACCAGATCATCCGCAACGCCGAGGCCGAGCTGCAGGTCTAGCGGCGGCGCTCGTGTGGGCGGCAGGCCGAGCTCGATCGACAGTCGGGCTCGGTCGGTAGCCGACGCTCGGTCTACAGCAGAGGCTCGGTCTACAGCCGGGGCTCGGTCCCAGCCGAGCTCGGTTTGTCGCTTCGCTCGGTGTTTGGCCGAGCCTCTCCACCGGGCCCGCTTGACAGCCGCCGCCCGCAACGCGCCTACAATCGAGCGATGCGCATCCTTACCTCCCGCCAGGAGCGGATCCTGCGCAAGGTGGTGGAGGAGCACCTGCACAGCGGGTTGCCGGTCGGCTCCAAGGCGATAGCGGCCGACCCGGCTCTGGACTGCGGGCCTTCCACCGTCCGCAACGAGCTCGCACTGCTCGAGGAGCACGGCCTGCTCGCGCACCCGCACACCTCGGCTGGACGGGTGCCGACCGACGCCGGTCATCGCTACGTCGTCGACCGGTTGCTCGACGCCGGTGGCGCGCCGACCCGGGCGCAGTCGCTCGCGCTGTCGCTGACGCGCCACGAGATCGAGGAGGCTGTGCGCGTGACGGGCGTCGCGCTCTCGCGCGTCACCAGGCTGCTCGCGGTCGTCTCGGCGCCTTCGATGAACACCGCAACGATCCGCCACGTCGAGGTGTTGGCGCTGCAGCCGGAGCTCGTGATGGTGGTGGTGATCACCTCGGCGGGCGGCGTCACGAAGACGATCACGAGCTTCGGCGCCGCGGTGGATCCCGGCCTGCTCAGCTGGGGCGGCGAATATCTGCGCGAGCGCCTGGTCGGACTGGGGGTGGGTGCGCGCATGCTCTCCAAGCGACTCGAGGACGATCGCCTCGGTGCCAGCGAGCGCGTGTTCGTCGATCGGCTCGCGCCGGCATTTGCAAGCCTTGCCGAGGAATCCGAAGACACTCTCTATGTCGATGGGGCGGCGCAGCTGCTCGAGGGGGGCCACCTGCACGATCTGGGCGAGGTCAATGAGCTGATGGGTCTGCTCGAGCGACGGGCGGCGCTGCTGCGACTGCTGCGCTCGGCGCTCGGCGAGAACGACGTGTACGTGCGTATCGGCAGCGAGAACGAGCTCCCGGCGATGCGCTCGCTCGCGCTCGTGGCCGCGGGCTATGGGATAGCGAGGCGCAAGCTCGGCGCCGTCTCGGTGATCGGCCCGGTGCACATGGACTACGCCGGGGCGATCGCCACCGTTCGCGAGGCCGCGCACGAGCTGTCGCGATTCGTCGAAGACGCATACGCAGAGAGCCTGTGAGCGCCACCACTCCGCGCGACCCCTACGAGGTCCTCGGCGTGTCGCGCGGCGCCGGCGAGCAGGAGGTCAAGAAGGCATTTCGCCGGCTCGCGCGCGAGCTGCACCCGGACGTCAACGCGCACGACCCCGACGCCGAGGAGAAGTTCAAGCAGGCGGCCGAGGCCTACGAGATCCTTTCAGACCCCGAACGGCGCGCCACCTACGATCGCTACGGTCACGAGGGCCTGCGCTCGGGCGGCTTTGCGCCCAACTTTGACTCCTTCGGATCGATCGGCGACCTGTTCAACGCCTTCTTCGGCGGCGGCGCTCCGTTCGGCGGCGGCGAAGCTCTGGGCAGCGACATCGCGGTGGCCGTCGACATCACCCTGCAAGACGCCTTCGAGGGCCGCACGGCCGAGGTCCGCGTCGAGGCGATCGACCGCTGCGAGCAGTGCCGCGGCAACGGCGCCGAGCCGGGAACGCCGATCGACCGCTGCGAGCGCTGCGGCGGCGCCGGGCAGCTGCAGAGCGCGATGCGCACGCCGTTCGGGCAGATGCTGCGCACGGTCGTCTGCGACGCCTGCCACGGTGACGGTCGCGTGCCGCGCACCCCATGCGCTCAGTGCGGTGGACGCGGTCGTCTGAGGGCCCAGCGCAGCGAGCAGGTCGCGATCCCGGCCGGCATCGCCGACGGGCAGCGGATCCGCATCAGCGGACGCGGCCACGCCGGCGAGCACGGTGCCGCGCCCGGCGACCTGTACGTGCTCGTGCGGGTCGCGCCGGACGATCGCTTCGTACGCGAAGGCGACGATCTGATCACCGCCCTTGACGTGCCCGCGCCGCTGGCCTCGCTCGGTGCGAGCTTCGACGTGCCAACGCTCGAGGGCGGCCAGGAACTGCAGGTGCCGGCGGGCAGCCAGCCGGGCGAGATCCTCACGCTGCGCGGTCAGGGGATGCCGGCGCTGCGCGGTCGTCGGCGTGGCGATCTGCGTGTCGTCGTAAACGTAGTGGTGCCACGCGGGCTGGACGAGGACCAGCGCGAGCTGCTGCGCAGCTTCGCCGATTCGCTGGGCGAGGAGCACCTGAGCCAGCACGAGTCGGTGCTCGCCAAGCTGCGCCGCGCGTTGCGCCACGGCGCGCAGTGATCCGTCTGGCCCTCAGGGTCGCGCAGCGCGACGCCGAGATCGTGCTGGCCGACCTGCTCGAGCTGGCGCCTGCCGGGGTGGAGGAGGTCGAGCTGCCCGCGGACGACGGTCGCGAGGCGCAGGTCGAATACGCCATCTACGGATCGCCGGGCGAGCTGCCCGAGCTGCCGCAGCTACACGCGCTCGCAGGCGGCGTGCGGGTTCAGCTGTCGAGCAGCGAGGTGCCCGACGACTGGGCCGAGCGTTGGAAGCGTTTCCACGAGCCCGTCCTGATCGAGGCTCCAGCACGCATGGCAGGGCTCGGAGCCGGTCAGAGCGGAAACGACGACGCCGCGCGCAGCGCGGCGTCCCTCCACGTCAGACCGCCTTGGGAGCCGCCCAGCCAGAGCTCCGAAGCGATCGAGATCGTGATCGATCCTGCGCAGGCGTTTGGCACCGGCTCGCACGCGACCACGCGACTGTGCCTGGAGCTGCTGCTCGCGCTCGCGGCGAGCGATCCGGCCCGCCCGTCCGTTCTCGACGTCGGCACCGGCTCGGGGGTGCTCGCGATCGCCGCCGCCAAGCTCGGTTACAGCCCCGTGCTCGCGCTGGACAACGATCCGTTGAGCGTCAAGGCGGCCGCGGCCAACGCCCGCGTCGCGGGTGTGGCGATCGACGTCCGCCGCCACGACCTGCGCTCGCCCACCCCGTCGGCGCCGCTTGTCATCGCCAACCTGCTGCGCCCGTTGTTGGTGCAGCTGGCCGATTCGCTCGAGCGGATCGATGGACGCGCCCCCGCTCACGTAATCGCAAGCGGCCTGCTGTGCGAGGAGGCGGCCGAGGTCGGCGAGCTGCTCGCGGCCCGGCTCGACCTGAGCGTGCGCGAGCACAGCGAACGTGGGGAGTGGGCGGCCCTGTGGCTCAGCCGCGATTGAGCGGCGCCCCGCCGAGACGCGCCTCGCCGAGGCGCGCGTCGCCGTCGCTCGCCTGAGCGCCCCGTGCAGTTGCGCCGTCCGCGCTCTCACGTGCGATGGCTCCGTCGGCGCTCTCGCCGGCGATGGCTGCGTAGGGGCTACCCGCGCCCTCGGTGGCGGCGAGCGCCATCGAGCGGAACAGCAGGTCGATCGCGCCGCGAGCTGCCTGCGGGACGTCAAGCAGCGCGCGCGCGGCGGTCAGCGCCGCACCGATCGTCTCGAGCGCCTGCCCCGACGGGCCCGGGTCGGGGTCGCGGCAGGCCGCGATCGCGAGGTCGATCATCCCCTGCGCCTGCTCCACGGCTCCGGCGAAGAGCGCAGGCCCGGCAAGGCTGCCGTAGCCGTAGACCCGCGCGAGCCGTCCCTGCAATGCGATCTCCTGCGCCGCACGCGGCGGGCGGCCCGGCGGCAGCTCGCCGTCGTCGAGCAGCATCGCCATCGTGCCACCGACCAGCGCGCTCGTCGCCGCCCGGTCGAGACCGACGTGGACGGCGACCCGCAGCGCGAGGTACAGCCCGCTTGCGGTCAGACCGTAAGGCGGATCTGAGGCGAACACGATCCGCTCGGCGGGCACACGCGCGAGCAGCGCCAGCACGTCGATCGGAAAAAAGCAGGAGGTGTCGTAGAGAACCCCTGGATGGCCGGCCAGCCGCGAGGTGAGGATCCCCTGATCGCAGATCGCGCCGTGGGCGAGGATCAGCACCGCGTCGGGATGGCGCAGCGCCAGGTCGGCGAGCGCGTCGGCGATCGGCGGCATCCCGCGTCCGGCGTGAATCAGGATCGGCACCTGCGCCTGTTCGGCAAGCGCGAAGATCGCGTCCATCTCGGGACTGTCGAAGGTGAAGGCCTGCGCGCGGGGATGAAGCTTGATCCCGCGGGCGCCGGCGCTCAGGCAGCGTTCGCCCTCGGCGATCGGGGATTCGGCGGGATCGAGGCGGCAGAAGGGAGTCAGCCGTCCGTCGCTTTCGCCGGCCCAGCCGAGCACGCGGTCGTTGGGCAGGCTGTAGGCGGGACGGCGCTCGGGGTCGTGCAGCGGGAACACGCAGGCCCGCCGAGCACCGGCGTCGTCGAGCTGTGCCAGCAGCGTGGGGAGGTCGAGCGAGCGTCCGTCCTCGTCCAGCCCGAGATGGGTGTGGGCGTCGATCACTTCGGCCCCAGCCGGAAGCAGCCGTTCGCTCTCGGCGAGGAAAGGGGCCAGGGCTTCGCTGTAGAGAGCCAGTGCTTTGGTGTGGACGTCGGCGCTCAAGGCAGTCCCATTGTGCCGATCGGCGCCGGGCGAGGCGTTCGGGACGGCCGCCGCTGACTTTGTGACATGTTTGTAACATTGGTCTTGAAGGGGGTGGTGGGTCTAACGTGCAAGGGCATGAGCGCTCGCATCGTGATAGCTGGAGGCGGCTTTGGCGGCTTCTACGCCGCGCGTGCGCTCGAGCGCGTCGATGCGCTGCGCGGAGCGCGAGTGATTCTCGTCAACGAGGCCAACCATCTGCTCTACACCCCGCTGTTGCCGGGCGCGGCGGGCGCGACGCTCGACCCGCGCCACGTGTTGGTGCCGCTGCGCGAGCAGCTTCGCCACACCGACCTGCTGATCGGGGCCGTCACCGGCCTGGACGCCGACAGGCGCAAGCTGGCGGTGCGGCGGATGGACGGCGCGTGCGTGGCGCTCGGCTACGACCACCTGCTGGTTGCACTCGGGTCGGTCTCGCGCGCGTTGCCTGTGCCGGGCTTGGTGGATCACGCGATCGGGTTGAAGTCGCTCGGCGACGCGACCGCGCTTCGCAACAAGCTGCTCGGCTGTCTGGACGTGGCGGAGTCGCTGGAGGATCCCGCCGAGCGCGCCGAGTACCTCGGCTTCGTGTTCGTCGGCGCCGGCTATGCGGGTCTGGAGGGCCTGGCCGAGCTGCAGGACTTCGCAGCTCAGGCGATCAAGCTGTACCCGCGCTGCCGCGCGCAGGGTATGCGCTGGCTGCTCGTAGAGGCGCGCGAGCGGATCGTCCCGGAGGTTCCGCCGAGCCTGTCGGCGTTCGCCGCGCGCCAACTGGTCGAGCGCGGCATCGAGATCAGGACGGGGACGACCCTGCAGGCGGTCGACGGCCAGTGCGCCGTTCTCGCCGACGGCGAGCGCGTTCCGGCGCGCACGGTCGTGTGGACGGCTGGCGTGCGGCCAGCCGCGGCGGTGGCGGCGCTCGGCCTGCCGCTTGGGGAGGGCGGGCGGATCGTGACCGACGAGCTGTTGCGGGTGAGTGGCCACCCTGGCGTGTGGGCGATCGGCGACTGCGCGGCGGTTCCCGATCCGGCGCGCCCGGGTCAGGTCTGTCCACCCACTGCTCAGCACGCGATCCGCCAGGGTCGCTTGGCAGCCGGCAACGTCGCGGCGGCGCTCGGCGACGGTCGCCCCCGTCCGTTTCGCTACCGCACGGCCGGTGTCGTGGTCGAGCTGGGGCGCGGCAAGGCGGTGGCGATCACGCTCGGGATTCGCTGGCGCGGCCTGCCGGCGTGGATCATCGCGCGCACCTACCACCTGCTGCTGATGCCAGGCACCGGCCGCAAGGTGCGCCTGTTCCTCGACTGGAACATCGCCCTGCTGTTCGGTCGCGACACCTCTGCGCCTGGGCAACTGGGCAGCGCGAGCCCGTTGCAGCCACAGGCGAGCGTCCGCGCGCAAGCGGACGCACCTGCGCAGGACGCTCACGAACCCCAACCGCGACAAGAATCTCCTCCTCTCGGCGTATCCTGAACCTACGATGCCCGTCTCAGACCAGGTCCAGAGCGATTTGAAGGACGCCATGCGCGCGGGGGAGAAGGCGCGAGTCGGCGCCCTGCGCCTGGTCCTCTCCGAGCTGCAGAAGGCGGCCAAGGAGGGCAACGACGACGAGCAGGCCGTCCTGCGGCGTGAGCGCAAGCGCCGGATCGAGGCGGCGCGCGCCTTCCGCCACGGCGGCCGCGAGGACCTCGCGACGGGCGAGGAGGCCGAGGCCGAGCTGATCGGCGCTTACCTGCCCGCCGAGTTGACAGGCGCAGAGCTTGAGACGCTAGTGCGCGAGGCGGTCGCCGACAGCGGCGCGAGCTCGCCCAAGCAGATGGGCGAGGCGATGAAAAGCGCGATGGCCGCCGTCGACGGGCGAGCCGACGGCAAGCGCGTCTCGGCGCTGGTGCGCTCGGCGCTCGGGGCATGAGGACGCAGATCGAGCTGGCAAACGAGGTTGCCGCCGAGCTGGCGGGAAGCCAGGACGCGGTGCTGCGCGCGCTTGAGGGGCATCTGGACTGCAAGGTGTTCCTGCGCGGCAACCTGCTCACCCTCGACGGCAGCGAGCAGGAGACGAAGGTGGGCGAGCGCGTGGTCCACGAGGTCTCCGATCTGATCGCGCGCGGCCACCAGATCGCCCCCGGCACGATCTCAGCAGTCACCGGCGCGCTCGACGCGCATCAGTCGCCCGCGCAGGTGCTCGAGGACGTCGTCTGGCGCCACCGCTCTCTGCGCGTCGCGCCCAAGACGGTCAACCAGAAGCGCTACGTCGATTGCATCCGCTCGGGCACGATCACCTTCGGCGTCGGCCCGGCCGGCACCGGCAAGACCTTCCTGGCCGTGGCGATGGCCGCCGCGGCGCTCTCGCGCCACGAGGTCAACCGGATCATCCTCACGCGCCCCGCGGTCGAGGCGGGAGAGCGACTCGGCTTCCTGCCCGGCGACCTGATGGCCAAGGTCGACCCCTACCTGCGGCCGCTGTTCGACGCTCTACACGACATGCTCGACCCCGAGCGGGTCTCCCAGCACATCGAGCGCGGCGTGATCGAGATCGCGCCGCTTGCCTTCATGCGGGGCCGGAGCCTCAACGATTCCTTCGTCATCCTCGACGAGGCCCAGAACACGACCCCCGAGCAGATGAAGATGTTCCTGACCCGTCTCGGGTTCGGCTCGAAGATGGTGGTCACGGGCGACGTCACCCAGGTGGACCTGCCGCGCGAGCAGCGATCCGGGCTGGTGGCGGTGGGGGAGGTGCTCGAGGAGATCGAGGGGATCGAGTTCGTGCGCTTCGGCGGCGAGGACGTCGTCCGCCACAAGCTCGTGCAACGGATCGTCGAGGCCTACGACCAGCACGCCCGGCGCGAGACGCCGGAGCTGCGTCCGGCTGAGCGCGAGCAGCCGGCCGAGCGCGAACGGCCGGCGGAGCGACGTGCTTGAAGTCGAGGTGCTCGGCGAGCCGCCGCGTGACGCCCCCCCGAGCGCGGCGATCGAGCGTCTGTGCACCGCCGCCGTGGCCACGGCCGGTGTCGAGGCTGGTCATCTGGCCGTCGAGTTCGTCAGCGCCGAGCGGATCGCCGAGCTGAACGCGCTGCACCGCGCCAAGCGGGGCCCGACCGACGTGCTGTCCTTCCCGATCGACGGCGCCGACCCCCTCCAGCCGGGCGCCCCCTCCGGGCTGGGCGTCACGTCTGGGCTGGGTGGCGCGTCCGAGCCGGACGCCGTGGCCGGGTTGTCCAAGACCACCACCACGACCTCGCCGCCGCGAGAGCTCGGCGACGTCGTCATCTGCCCCGAGCACACCGCCGATCTGCGCGAGGCGATCGTCCACGGCGCGCTGCACCTGGTGGGGATGGACCACGAGACCGACGACGGCGAGATGCTCGCCCTGCAGGCCGAGCTGCTGCACGCCGCACCGTGACCGCCGAGGTCGCGCGCAGCGGCTTCGTCGCGCTCGCCGGACGCCCGAACGTCGGCAAGTCGACGCTTGTCAACGCGATCGTCGGCGCCAAGGTGGCGATCGTCTCCGACCGACCGCAGACCACGCGGCGAGCGATCCGCGGCGTCCTGACCGAAGGCGACTCGCAGCTGGTGCTAGTGGATCTCCCGGGCGTACAGCGCCCGCGCGACGCGCTCACCGAGCGGATGGCTGCGCGGGTGCGCCAGGAGCTTGCCGACTGCGATGCGGCGCTGCTGGTGCTGAGCGGAGAGCAGGGGGTCGGTCCGGGCGATCGCTTCATCGCTCATGCCCTCGCGCAGGGGCACGTTGGCGTGACGATCGCCGTCAACAAGGTCGATCGCCTCGATCGCGCACAGACGGCCGCGGCGCTGCAGGCCGCCAGCGAGCTGGGGCTCGGCGGGGAGATCTTTCCGATCTCGGCGCGCACCGGAGCGGGCGTCGAGGCGCTCGTGCGCCACCTGCTCGCTCTGATGCCGCCCGGCCCGCTCATGTTCGCCTCCGAGCAGCGCTCCGATCAGCCGCGTGCGCTGCAGCTGGCCGAGTTGATCCGCGAGGCGGCGATCCGCCGCACCTTCCAGGAGCTGCCGCACGCCGTCGAGGTGGTCGTCGAGGAGGTCGAACCGATCCGACCTGGGTTGACGCGCGTCCGTGCGCTCATCTGGGTGGAGAGCGAGTCGCAGAAGGGAATCGTCGTCGGCGCCGGCGGGCGGATGGTCAAGGCGATCGGCTCCGCTGCGCGCCGCGAACTCGAACGCGAGCTCGCAGGCGAGCAGGTACACCTGGACCTGTCGGTGCGGGTGCGTCGCGACTGGCGCGGCGACGAGGCGCTGCTTGACCGGCTCGGGATCGAGTGAGTATCGCTCAGGGCTTTGTCGTGAGCCCTTAGAGGCCGCGCGCGAGCCTGGCGGAGATCGCCGCCAAGGACCGCTGGTCCAGCTGCGGTGCGATCTGTAGCGGGACCTTCACCACCAGCGGGGCCCGGGTGTCGTCTCCGAAGCGTTGGTGGCGCAGCCGGGCGAGCTGCCCCTCCTGGGTGCGTCCGCGGCGGTTGACGGCCTCGGCCGCGCGCGCGGCCGCAAGCGCAAGCTCCGCGCGCGCGCCGAAGCGCCGCCGCCGCTCGGAGGCGCTCCGGTCGGCCGCGGTCGCTTCGACGATCAGCGCCAGCTCGGCGCGGGTGAAGCGGCGCGAGACCGCTCCGTTGACCACCACCGCGTCGATGTCGCGCCCCAGAACGCGGCGCAACCCGCGCTCGAGGTCGAGCGTCTCGCTGACCGCCATCTCGCTCGCGTGGGCGACGATCGCGTAGGCGCTCGCGCGCGGGTCCTCGAGCAGCTCGCGAACCCGCTCGGAGTGCTCGAACAGCGGGCCGGAACGGCCGATCGCCGCGAACGTGCTCGGCGCCGCGAGCATCGCCAGCGCGTGGCCGCTCGCCGGGGCGTCGAGCACGACGAGGTCGTGCGCGTCGGCGCCTCGGCACAGCTCGGCAACGCGGACCAGGCTGACCAGCTCCTTGGCGCCCGGCGCAGCCGCGGCGAAGTACTGGAACGTCGTGCTGGAGGCGAGCAGCCGGCCCGATATGGACCCGCCCACCCCGCCGAGTCGTCGCGTCCACGCCAGCAGGTCGCGCTCGGGGTCGAGCGCAACGACCTCGACATCGCTACCGGCGAGCAGCTCCTCGACGCGCTCGGCGTCCCCGACGCAGGCAAGCGCCGTGCGCCGCCCCGCCCTCGCCGCCGCCAACGCGAGCGCCGCTGCGATCGTCGTCTTGCCGACCCCGCCCTTGCCGGTGACCACGATCAGCTTGCGCTCCAGTGGCGGCGTCGTCTCGGAGGGCATCGCTTCTGGCAACCTACAATCCCCGCTGTGAGCACGCAGGCGACGTCGAGGCAGGACGCGATCGAGGAGCTGCTCGTGTACGACGAGCGCGGGCTTTTGCCGTGCGTGGTCCAGGATTGGCACAGCGGCGAGGTGCTCACGCTCGCTTACATGAACGAGACGGCGCTGCGACGCACACGCGAGACCGGCGAGCTGCATCTTTGGAGCCGCTCGCGCGACGAGCTGTGGCACAAGGGGGCGACCAGCGGCAACACGCAGGCCGTGCGTGCCCTGCGCGTGGACTGCGACGGCGACGCGTTGCTGGCGCTGGTGGAGCCGGCCGGGCCGGCCTGTCACACCGGAGAGCGCAGCTGCTTTTACCGCGGCGAGCCGCTACCGGGGTCGCCGGGGCTGCCGGGGTCGCCGGCGGGCGCGCCTGCGGGGTCGTCCGGCACGGAGTCGCCCGGCGCCAGCGCGCCGCACGAGGTCCTGCCGGCGCTCGAGCGCACCCTGCGTGCCCGCGCAGCCGAGCGCCCGCCCGGCTCCTACACAGTGCGGCTGCTCGAGGACCCCCCGCTGATCGGCGCCAAGGTGATGGAGGAGGCCGAGGAGGTCGCGCGCGCGGCGCACGAGGAGTCCGACCAGCGCGTGGACGAAGAGGGCGCAGACCTCATCTACCACCTGCTGGTGCTGCTGCACAGCCGCGGCCGCTCCCTCTCAGACGCCGAGCGGGTGCTCGATGGCCGCCGTCGCTGATACCCACAACCTGATCCCGCTGTGCGAGACGTTCGTCGCCGACTGCGAGACGCCCGTCTCGGCGTTTCTGAAGCTGCGCGCGCTGGCACCCGACGAGCCGTGTTTCCTGCTCGAGTCGGCCGAGCAGGGGCAGCGGATGGGGCGCTGGTCGTTCATCGGCATTCGACCGCGCAGCGTGCTGCGGTGGTCCCTGAGCGACGGTGGCGATCCCTACGCGCTTGCCGCGGCGGCCGTCGCGCAGTGCCGGCAGGCGCCGCTGCCGGAGGGAGTCGAGGCGCTTCCCTTCACCGGCGGCGCCGTCGGCGTGTTCGGCTACGACCTCGTACGCACCGTCGAGCCGCTCGGCGAGCCGAAGGGTGGGCCGGACGGCGACCCGCTCGGTCTTCCCGACATGGCGCTGATGCTGACCGACGCCGTGGTCGCATTCGACCACCTGCGTCACACGGTCACGATTCTCGCCAACGCCGAGATGGCGGCACCCGATTGCGATCCCGACGCGGCGCGGGAGCTTGCACGCGCGACGATCGCCGAAGTACGCGCCTGCCTGTCCGGGCCGGTACCGGCCGCTCCGACGCCGGCCACGGGCGGGACACGCAACCTGCCACGCTTTCAGTCAAACATGGAGCGAGCGCGCTTTGAAGCGATGGTGCAGCGGATCGTTCGCTACATCCACGCCGGCGACGCCTTCCAGGTCGTTCCCTCCCAACGCTGGTCGGCGCCGATCCCGGTCGAGGCCTTCTCCATCTACCGCGGGCTGCGCAACGTCAACCCCTCCCCGTACATGTACTACCTGGACTTCGGCGACTTCCAGGTCGCCGGGGCAAGCCCCGAGCCGCTGTTGACGGTTACGGGGCGGCGCGTGTCCACCCGGCCGATCGCCGGCACCAAGCCGCGCGGCGCAACGCCAGAGGAGGACCGGCGCATCGCCGCCGAGCTGCTTGCCGACGAGAAGGAGCGCGCCGAGCACGTGATGCTGGTCGACCTCGGGCGCAACGACCTCGGCCGCGTCTGCGAGTACGGCAGCGTGCACGTCGACGAGCTGATGGAGGTCGAGACGTACAGCCACGTGATGCACATCGTCTCCTCGGTGTCGGGGACGCTGCGCGAGGACGTCGGCGCGATGGGCGCGCTGCGCTCGGTGCTGCCGGCCGGGACCCTCTCGGGGGCGCCGAAGGTGCGCGCGATGCAGATCATCGACGAGCTCGAGCCGATCAAGCGCGGCGGCTACGGCGGTGTGGTCGGCTACCTCGGCTACACCGGCGACCTCGACACGGCGATCCACATCCGCACCGTCGTCGTCAAGGACGGCGTGGCGCACGTGCAGAGCGGCGGCGGCACGGTCGCCGACGCCAAGCCCGACTACGAGTACGAGGAGTCGGTAGCCAAGTCGCACGCTGTCATCCGCGCGGTCGAGCTCGCCTGCGCGCAGGCGGAGTGGGGGTAGGAGAAAGCTATGCGCGTGCTCGTTCTGGACAACTACGACTCCTTCACCTACAACCTCGTCCAGTACCTCGGGGAGCTGGGTGCCGAGGTGACGGCGGTGCGCAACGACCGCGCGACGGTCGAGGAGTTGCTCGATGGCGGCTTCGAGCGCTGCGTGATCTCGCCGGGACCCTGCACGCCCAACGAGGCAGGGATCTCGTTGGAGCTGGCAAGGCGCTTCCCGCAGGCCGGGATACCCACCCTCGGGGTGTGCCTAGGGCACCAGGCGATAGCGCAGGCGTTCGGGGGCACCGTCACTCTGCACGAGCCGGTACACGGCAAGGCGACGAGCGTCGAGCACGACGGGCGCACGATCTTCGCCGGGCTGCACTCGCCGCTGACCGTCGGTCGATACCACTCGCTGGTCGTCGACGAGCAGTTGCCGGACTGCCTTGCCCAAAGCGCTCACGGCGGCGGGCTGCTGATGGGGTTGCGTCATCGCGAGCTGCCCGCCGAGGGGGTTCAGTTTCATCCCGAGTCGGTCCTCACCGCTGAGGGCAAGCACCTGCTCGCCAACTTTCTCGGTCTGACCTGGCCGGTTGCCGGAATCGAGGTCTCGCCATTGCGCGTGCCCGAGGCGGAGCACGTCGCTCTCTGATGCCCAACCGCATCCTCACCGAAGCCATCGACGCGCTCGCCTCGCGTAGGGACCTGAGCGCCGAGCAGAGCGCTCGAGTGCTCGCCGAGATCATGCACGGCGAGGTGTCGGAGACCCAGATCGCCGGCTTTCTGATCGCGCTGCGCACAAAGGGGGAGACGGTGCAGGAGCTGGTCGGGCTGGCGCGGACGATGCGTGAGCTGGCAACGCCCGTCGCGGTCGATCGCGACGACCTGCTCGACACCGCCGGCACAGGTGGCGGGCGGCGCACCTTCAACGTGTCGACCACCGCCGCGCTCGTGGCCGCGGGCGCCGGCTGCGCGGTGGCCAAGCACGGAAACCGCTCGGCGACTAGCTCCTCGGGCTCGGCCGACCTGCTCGAGGCGCTGGGGGCGCGCATCGACCTTCCACCGCAGGGGGTTGCCTGCTGCATCGCCGAGGCTGGGTTTGGCTTCATGTTCGCGCCCGCCCACCACCGGGCCACTCGGTTTGTCGTGCCGGTCCGGCGCGAGCTGGCGGTGCGGACGATCTTCAACCTGCTCGGGCCGCTGACCAACCCGGCCGGCGCGAGCCGGCAGCTGATCGGTGTCGCCGAGGCGTCGTTTCTCGAGAGGATCGCCGGCGCGCTTGCGCAGCTTGGGGTCGGCAGGGCGCTGGTCGTCGCAGGCGAGGACGGACTCGACGAGGTGTCGATCTGCGCTCCCACCCAGGTGGTCGAGGTGAATGGGGAGGAGATCTCGCGCTACACGATGACCCCTGCCGAGCTCGGCGTGTCCGCTGCCGATCCGGGCGATCCGGCGCTCGACGGGCGCTCGCCGGCGCAGAACGCCGAGGTCACCCGCTCGGTCTTTGCGGGCAGGGACGGGGCCTGCGCCGACCTTGTCGCGATCAACGCCGGTGCTGCGATCTACGCTGCCGGCGCGGTCGCGACGATCGCCGAGGGAGTCGAGCTCGCGCGCGAGACGATCGCCTCAGGGCGCGCGGCCGAGGCGCTCGAGCGCTTCGTGTCCGCGTCTCGCCGGCACGCGCCCGAGCAGGTGGCCGGGTGAGCGGGGCGTGATCGGGACCTCAGGCGTTCTCGCCCGCATCCTCGCGCAGACCCGCGTAAACGTTGAGCGTCGCAAGCGTGAGCGGCCGCTCGCGACGCTGCGCGAGGCGCTCGACGCGGCGCCGCTCGACGCACCGCTCGACGCGCCGGGACGCGCGCGCCAGGGCGCAGGCTTTCGCGACGCGCTCGCCCGGCCGGGGATCGGCGTGATCGCCGAGTTCAAGCGACGTTCGCCCTCGGCCGGGATCCTGCGCGAGGGCGCAGACCCGGCACAGATCGCCCGTGCCTACCAGGACGCCGGCGCGGCGGCGATGTCGGTGCTTACCGAGGAGGAGAACTTCGCCGGCTCGCTGTCGGACCTGCGCGCTGCGCGGGGGTGCTGCTCGCTGCCACTGCTGCGCAAGGATTTCGTGATCGACCCCTACCAGCTCTACGAGGCGGCGCTGGCCGGCGCCGATGCGATTCTTCTGATCGTCGCGGCGCTCGCGGCCGCTGAGATCGAGTCGCTGCGCGCGCAGGCCACAGAGCTCGGGCTGGACACGCTGGTGGAGGTCCACGACGCGGAGGAGCTGGCGCGTGCGGTGGCTGCTGGATCTGACCTCGTCGGCGTGAACAACCGCGACTTGCGCGACTTCTCGGTCGACGTCGGCCGTACCTTCTCGCTGCTGGAGTCGGTCCCGACCGGCACGCTCGTGGTCTCGGAGTCGGGGATCGCCACGCGCGAGCAGGTGCGCGAGCTCGAGCGCGCCGGAGTGGCCGCGGTTCTGGTCGGCGAGTCGCTGATGCGTGCGGAGGACCCGGGGGCGGCGCTGGCCGCGCTGCTCGGATGAGCGCGCGGCGGAACGGATATGGGGGTGGACGCGTCAGCCCAGCTGACGCGTCGCTCTGGGCCGCTCGTGGCGGGCCCGCGGGGGATCTCTGCCGGCGGGAGCTTTTTTATAGAGTCGATCGGCTGTCTTTATACGAGCTTGAGCGCCGCCGGTAATCCTCACTGACATGAAGCGCGCCTTCTGGATCCCTTTCCTCTCCGCCCTGGTCGGCGCCGGAGTCGTCGTCGCAGTGGTCGCTGCCAGTGGCAACCTCGGGTCCAAATCCAAGACGGTCACGGTGGTGCAGCAGGCCGCCTCGCCGATCGCGCCCTCAAACGCGACGCAGCAGAACGGCGGGCCGACCCCACACCAGATCTACCAACGCACCGCTCCGGGCGTCGCCTTCATCACCTCGACGATCGTGCGCCAGAGCGAATCGCCGTTTGGCTTCGGCGAATCGCAGACCCAGCAGGGGACCGCGACCGGCTCGGGCTTCGTCGTAAATGCCAATGGCACGATCCTCACCAACTACCACGTGGTGGAGAACGCCGTCAAGGTGACCGTCAGCTTCGAACACGGCAAGGCGGTCGAAGCGAAGGTGGTGGGCAAGGACCCCTCCAACGACCTCGCCGTCCTGCGCATACCGACCGAAGGGGTCACCCTGCACGCGCTCAAGCTCGGCGATTCCGCCAAGGCTCAGGTTGGCGATCCGGTGCTCGCGATCGGCAACCCGTTCGGGCTGGAACGGACACTCACCACCGGCGTCGTCTCGGCGCTGCAGCGCCAGATCACCTCGCCCAACGGCTTCACGATCGACAACGTGATCCAGACCGACGCGCCGATCAATCCCGGCAACTCCGGCGGGCCGCTGCTGAACGCCGCCGGCGAAGTGATCGGCATCAACTCGCAGATCGAGACCGGCGGCAGCAGCAACGGCAGCGTCGGTATCGGCTTCGCCGTCCCGATCGACACGGCCGAGCGCGAGCTCTCGCAACTGGAGAAAGGCGGCACCGTCCGCGCGGCCTACCTCGGTGTCAGCACGCTGACGGTCGACGGGTCGCTCTCGGCGCTGAACCTACCCGTCAAAAGCGGTGCGCTGGTCGAGAGCGTGGAAGCGGGCACGCCGGCGGCCAAGGCCGGGATCCGTGGTGGCAACCTCGAAGTCCAGACCTCCGGCGGCAAGGTCGCGGTCGGCGGCGACGTCATCGTCAGCGTCGGCGGGAAGCCGATCAACAGCGCCGAAGACCTCTCCAACCTGATCGGCTCCAAGAAGCCCGGCGAATCGATCTCGGTCGAAGTGCTGCGCGCGAGCGGCAACGGCAAGTACGAACACAAGACGCTGCACGTGACGCTCGCGGCGCGCCCGAACTCGATCAAGAGCTCGAGCACTCCCGAAGGGTAGGAAGCCCTACCGGGGTGGTCTTCCTACGGGGATGGCCTTCTACGGCGACGGCCTAGGACTTGTACGGGCCGCAGATGCTGGTCGTGACCAGCACCAGCTCGCGGAACCGCAGCGCCACGACGTCGTGCAGGGTCGCAGCGACAAGGCCCGGCTTTATGCCCATGCCGGTCGCTTCGCGGGTCATGATCCCCGAGTCGTTTTCGTTGAAGTAGCCGATCGAGCCCAGCCCAACCGATTTGTGGGCGAATTCGCAGGTCCATGCGCTGCCTTCCGCGCGCAGGCGGTGCCCGAGGTCGGCGATCGTGCTCCTGTCGGCCCACGCTTGAGCCGCTTCGGGGGTGGGGCCGGACGCGAGGCTCCAGCTTCCGGGCGATTCTCCCCCCGCCACCTGCACGACGAAGCCCGACGCCTGACCCTGTGTGCGTAGTTCCCGGGACTGCGAGCAGGCGCCGAGCACGGTTGCGAGCAACGCGAGCATCCACGCGGCGGACGCGCGAGGTGAGTTCATGCTGACAATCGTATCCGAACAATCAGAAAGAGGCTGGGGCGTCCGAACGGGTGGCGGCTGGCTCTGACCATCACGGGCCGCTACGGTTGTCAGGTGTCTCCGACCCGTGTGAAGATCTGCGGCATCACCCGGCTGGACGACGCCGAGCTGGCGGCGCAGCTCGGCGCCTGGGCGGTCGGCATGGTCCTCTACGAGCGCTCGCCACGTCGCTGCTCGCTGGCCGAGGCCGAGTCGATCTGCTCGGCGCTGCGCCGCCGCACCGAGCTGTGCGGCGTGTTCGTAAACGCGCCGATGGAGGAGGTGGTGGGAACGAGCGAAGCGCTCGGGCTGACGATGCTGCAGCTGCACGGCGACGAGGGGCCAGCCTTCTGCGCCGAGGCCGCGCGCCGCACCGGCGCCAAGGTCGTCAAGGCGCTGCAGGTCGCAGGGCCCGGTGACGTGCGCGAGGCCGAGCGCTACCACACCGACTATCACCTGCTCGACGCGCGCTCGAGGGCGGTGGGGCGCGAGTCCTTGCGCGGCGGAACCGGGGAGACCTTTGACTGGGATCTGCTCGCGGCGCGTCGCTCGAAGGTTCCCCTGATCCTCAGCGGCGGCCTGGCGCCAGAGAACGTCGAGGCCGCGATCGAGCTCGTCGCGCCGTTTGCCGTCGACACGGCCAGCGGCACCGAGAGCGCGCCTGGGCTCAAGGATCCGCGCCGGCTGCGCGACTTCTTCGCAGCCGCCGGACGCGCCGGTCTGCCGGTAGTCTCGCCGACGTGAACGCTAGCCGAGCCAACCGGGTTGTCGAGCATCGTTTCGGGCCCTACGGCGGCCAGTACGTTCCCGAGACGCTGATGCCGGCGCTCGACGAGCTCGAGCGCGCCTGGACTGTTGCGCGCGAGGATCCCGGCTACCGCGCCGAGCTCGAGGAGCTGCTGCGCGATTTCGTCGGGCGGCCCACGCCGTTGTACCGCGCGCGGCGACTGTCGCAGCGTCTCGGCCGTCCCGTCTATCTCAAGCGCGAGGACCTCAACCACACCGGCTCGCACAAGCTCAACAACGCGATCGGGCAGGCGTTGCTGGCAATGCGCATGGGCAAGCGGCGGATCATCGCCGAGACCGGAGCCGGGCAGCACGGCGTGGCCACCGCCACGGCCTGCGCGCTGCTGGATCTGGAGTGCGTCATCTACATGGGCGCCGAGGACACCCGCCGCCAGGCGCCGAACGTGCAGCGGATGCGACTGCTCGGCGCGCGCGTGCAGACCGTCGACGCCGGCGCGCGCACGCTCAAGGAGGCGACCTCCGAGGCGATCCGCGATTGGGTCACCAACGTCGCCGACACCCACTACGTCATCGGCTCGGTCGTCGGGCCGGCGCCCTACCCGGCACTGGTGCGCGACCTGCAGGCGGTGATCGGCAACGAGGCCCGCGCCCAGCTGCTCGAGCGCGAGGGGAGGCTGCCGGGCCGTGTGATCGCCTGCGTCGGCGGCGGCTCCAACGCGCTAGGCATCTTCGCCGCCTTCCTCGAGGACGAGGGGGTGCAGCTGATCGGCGTCGAGGCCGGCGGCGAGGGGATCGACACCGAGCGCCACGGCGCGCCGCTGACGGTCGGCGGCCGCGCCGGCGTGCTGCACGGCGCGCGCTCGGCGGTGCTTCAGGACCCGGAGGGGCAGATCGTCGAGGCCAACTCGATCTCCGCCGGCCTCGATTACCCGGGTACGGGACCGCAGCACGCCCACCTGCGCGACAGCGGTCGCGCCCGCTACGTCGCGGTCACCGACGACGACGCGGTCGCCGCCTTCAGGCAGGTCTCGCGCTTGGAGGGGATCATCCCGGCGCTCGAGACCTCGCACGCGCTTGCCTGGACGCTTGCCCAGAGCGACGGCGAGCTCGACCTCGTCTGTCTGTCCGGTCGCGGCGACAAGGACCTCGCCGAGGTCCTCGCACGGTGATGGCCGTTGTGGCTCGGCGGTCCGGTGGCAGGGCATGAGCACCGTGCAAGCGAGCGGGGTGGAGCGGATCGCCGCGGCCTTCGCGAACAGCGGCAAGCGGGCGGCGCTGATGCCCTATCTGATGGGCGGGTTTCCCACGCTGGAGGAGTCCGAGCGGATAGGTCGGGCGTGCGTTGCCGCCGGCGCCGACCTGCTCGAGCTCGGGGTCCCCTACGCCGACCCGCTGGCCGACGGGCCCGTGATCCACGCCGCCGGTACCCGTGCGCTCGCGGCCGGCGCGAGCCTCGCCGGCGTGCTCGAGGTTGCCGGCGGGCTGGCCGAGCTCGTCCCGGTGGTGCTGATGTGCTACGCCAACATGGTGTTCGCGCCGGGCGCGGGACGCTTCGTCGAGCGGCTCGCGCAGACGGGCGCCGCCGGTCTGATCGTGCCCGATCTGCCCTACGAGGAGGCCGACGAGGTGCTCGGGGCCTGTGACGCGCACGGGATCGCCTTGGTCCCGCTCGTCGCGCCGACCACGCCACCGCAGCGCCTGGCCGCGATCGGCGCTCGCGCCCGCGGCTTTCTCTACACGGTGTCGGTCGTCGGCACCACCGGCGAGCGCGCCGCGCTCTCCGAGCGCTTTGCCGAGGTGGTCGCGCAGGCAAAGGCGAGCACGACCGTCCCGGTCGCGTTGGGCTTTGGCATCTCGACCGGCGAGCACGCCGCGCAGGCGGCAGCCGCGGGGGCCGACGGGGTGATCGTCGGCACGCGGTTGGTGCGTGCGGCAGCCGAGTCGGAGGAGCCCGCATCGGCGGTCGGCGAGGTGGTGGCGGGGCTCGCCCAGGCGCTGTTATAGGATGGCGCCTCGATGGGACTGGTACTCACAGTCACGGCGGGCTTGGTCGTGTGGGTCGTGCTCTGGGCGCTCGGCGCCAAGGGCTTCGACGCCTTCATGCTGGCGATGCTGATTGCCATGATTGGCGCCTCGGCGAAGATCGTCGCCGGCTACCTGCCCGGCCGTCGCAATCAGTAGCGGCTTGCGCTCCGCACGCGCCCCCGTTGCCCTCCTGGCGCTCGCCATGGCGGTGGGCGCTCTGGCCGGCTGCGGCGGCGTCGGCTCCTCGCCCGCTGCCGAACGGGTCGGCACGCAGCTGACCGTCTACTCGGGGCTCCCGCTTCAGGGGCCGGCGGGGGCGAGCTCAATGCAGATCCTCGGCGGCGAGAAGCTGGCGCTGGCCGACGCGCAGGGGCGCGTCGGGCGCTTCACCGTCAACTTCGTCTCGCTGGACGACTCGAACACGACCACCGGCAACTGGGACCCAGACGTCACCGCCGCCAACGCCAAGGCGGTCGCCCAGGACCCGACGACGATCGCCTACATCGGCGACTACGACTCGGGCGCCACCGCGATATCGCTGCCGCTGGTCAACGGCGCCGCGATCCCGCAGGTGAGTCCCGCCAGTGCCTACGTGGGGCTGACCTCCTCGCTTGACGCCGGCCAGGACGAGCCCGAACGCTTCTATCCGAGCGGGCGACGCACGTTCGCGCGGATCGCTCCCGGCGACACCGTCCAGGCTTCTGCACAGGTGTCTGCACTGCAGGCGAGGGGAGTACGGCGCGTGTTCGTGCTCTCCGACCAGGACCCCTTCGACGCCCCGCTCGCGCAGATCGTAGCGGGCCGTGCGCGCAGCGCCGGGATCGAAGTGGTCGGGCTTGACATGCTGTCGATCGCTGCGGGCACGAGCTTTGCCGGCGAGGTCGCAAAGATCGTGCGCAGCGGCGCTCAGGCGGTCTTTCTCAGCGCAAACGCCACAAGTCAGGCGGCGCAGCTGTTCGTCGACCTGCACACGGCCCTGCCGCGGCTACGGCTGCTTGCCTGCGGCGCGATGCTCTCGCCCGCGTTCACGGGCGCGCTCGGCTCAGCCGAAGCGGTGACGACGGTGGGCTCGCCGGTGTTGCCCTCAGGCATGTACCCGGCCGCGGCGGCGCGCATCTACGCGCAATATCGCCGCCAGTTCGGCGAAGCTGCCGACCCCTACGCCCTCTACGGCTACGAGGCGATGAGCGTGGTGTTGGCGGCGATTCGCGCCGCCGGCTCTCACGGCGACGAGCGCACCGCGGTGACGGCAAAGCTGCTCTCCACGCACGATCGGCGCTCGGTGCTTGGGACCTACTCGATCGACGCGAACGGCGATACGACGCTCGCCACCTACGCGCTCGACCGCATCGCTCACGGCTTGCCGGTCTTCTGGCGCGCGTTCAACGGCCGTTGAGGGCCGCCCGCAACGCGTCCTCCACGTCGCCGTAGCGAAACTCGTAGCCGTTCATCAGCGCTCTGGCGGGCATCACGCGCGCGCCGGTCGTGACGACCTCGGACATCTCGCCGTACAGAGCCTTCAGCGCCAGCGCGGGCACCGGCAGCAGCGCCGGCCGGTGTAGCACCCGCCCGAGCGCCTTGGCCAGCTCGGCGTTGCGCACGGGCGCCGGTGCCGTGGCGTTGACAGCGCCGCTCCAGCGCTCACCGTCGATGGCCGCGAGCACGATCCCGACGACGTCCTCGAGCGCGATCCAGGGGACGTACTGGCGCCCCCCGGCGATCGGTCCGCCGACTCCCAGCCTGAACGGCGGCAGCATCTTCGCGAGCGCGCCGCCGGCCGCGTCGAGCACCACGCCGGTGCGCACCTTCACCACGCGCAACCCCAGCTCGCCGGCGGCGTTGGCCTGCGCCTCCCAAGCTGCGCAGGTCTGCGCCAGGAACCCGGGACCGGCCGGCGTCTCCTCGTCGAGCGGCTCGTCCCCGTGGGGGCCGTAGTAGCCGATCGCCGAGCCGCTCACGAGCGTAGGCGGCCGCTTGTCAGCTGCCAGCGCGGCGAGGCCGGCGATCAGGTTGCGCGTCCCCTGCACGCGGCTGGCCTCGATCTCGCGCTTGGCAGAAGCGCTCCAGCGCTGGGCGATGTTCTCGCCGGCCAGGTGCACGACAGCCTCGCGCCCGGCCAGCGCCTGAGCCGGTGCGGGTTCGTCGGCCGGGTTCCATCGCTCGCCGCGCCTGGGGTCGCGCGAGAGCACGGTCACCTCGTCGTCGCGCGCCCTCAATGCCTCCACCACGCGGCGGCCGATCAGACCGCTCGCGCCGGTGACCGCAACTCGCATGACCTCCCCCTCTGGCCTTAGCCGTTGCTGTGCACGCGCTGCTCGCCTGTGCCCGGGGCGCCCATCCCCGTCAGCGTATCGCCCTGGGCGAAGCCGACCTCCTGACCGGCCAGCGCGGTGCCGCTGGCGCGCGCCTGCTCGGCCACCGCCGCAGCCACGGCGGGGGCGACGTCGCGGTTGAAGACCGAGGGGATGATGTAGTCGTCGCGCAGCTCGGAATCGTCGACGATGGCGGCGATCGCGCGCGCGGCGGCCATCTTCATCTCCTCGGTGATGGCGGGCGCGCGAACGTCCAGCGCGCCACGGAAGATGCCGGGGAAGCAGAGGACGTTGTTGATCTGGTTGGGGTAGTCCGAGCGGCCGGTCGCCATCACGCGCACGTACGGGGCCGCCTCCTCGGGGACCACCTCGGGGTTGGGGTTGGCCATCGCGAACACCATCGCGTCGTCGTTCATCCTCGCCAACGCCTCGACGGGCAGCGCTCGAGCGCCGGAGAGGCCGACTAGCAGGTCGCAGCCCTCGATCGCATCGGCGGGGGTGCCGCTCACGTGGCGCCCGTTGGTCGACTCGGCGTACCAGCGCTTGACGCGGCTCATCGTGCCGTCCAGATAGTCCTCGCGCTCGACCGAGAGGACGCCGCGCGAGTCGGCGCCGACGACGTCGCTGACGCCCGCGGCGAGCATGATCTTGGTGACGGCGACGCCGGCGGCGCCGAGGCCGATCACGAGCACTCTGAGGTCGGACAGCTCGCGGCCGGTGAGCTTCGCCGCATTCAGCAACGCTGCCATTACCACGACCGCGGTTCCGTGCTGGTCGTCGTGGAAGACGGGGATGTCGAGCTCGTCCTTGAGCCGGTCCTCGATCTCAAAGCAGCGCGGGGCGGAGATGTCCTCCAGGTTGATGCCGCCGAAGGAGGGGGCGATCAGCTTGACCGCCTTGACGATCTCATCAGGGTCCTTGCCGTCCAGGCAGATCGGGAAGGCGTCGACGCCGGCGAACTCCTTGAACAGGCAGGCCTTGCCCTCCATCACCGGCATCGCGGCTGCCGGGCCGATGTCGCCGAGCCCGAGCACCGCCGTGCCGTCTGAGACGACAGCGACCGTGTTTCGCTTGATCGTGTACTGGAAGGCCTTGTCCGGGTCGTCCTTGATCGCGGTGCAGACGCGAGCGACGCCCGGCGTGTAGACCATCGAGAGGTCGTCGCGGGTCTTCAGCTGGTGCTTGTTGTGCTGTTCGATCTTGCCGCCGACGTGCAGCAGGAAGGTGCGGTCGGTGGTGTCGATCACGTCGACGCCGGGCAGCGAGCCGAGCGCGGCGAGGATCCGGTTCCAGTGCTCGCGGTTGGCGGCGTCGAGCACGATGTCGCGCACGCTGTGCTCGGCGTCGGCCTCGACCAGGTCGACCGCGACCACCATGCCGCCCTGCTCGCCGATCAGATCGGTGACCTGCCCGAGCATTCCCTGCCGCTCGTCGATCTTGACGCGGATTGTCAGACGGTATTGGGCGCTGGGGGTCGGGCTCACGGCCGCGGCATCTTATTTCCTGGCCGGCGTGGCCGACGCGACCATCGCGATCGCGTCTGTGTCGGGGGCCGACGATCGACCCCCGCAGGCGGCACTAGAGTGCTCGGCGTGGAGCGCCGACTGTTCCTGATCGACGGGCCGAGCCTGGTCTACCGGGCCTTCTACGCGCTGCCCGAGTCGATCGCGACCTCGACCGGCGAGCCGACCAACGCGATCTTCGGCTTTGCCTCGATGCTCGTGAAGATCGTCACCGACCACGGCGTGCAGCCGACGATCGTCGCCTGGGATGCCGGCAGCTCGGGACGTACCGAGATCTTCGCCGAGTACAAGGCCGGCCGGCGCTCGCGCCCGGACCTGCTCAAGCAGCAGTGGCCGCAGATGGAACCGCTGGTGCAGGCGTTTGGCTATCGCAACGTAAAGCTCGAGGGCTACGAGGCCGACGACGTGATCGCCACGCTCGCCGAGAAGGCGCGGACCAGCGGCGTGCCGGTGACGATCGTCACCGGCGACCGCGACGTCTTCCAGCTGATCGACGAGGAGGGGCTCGTCCAGGTGATGGCCACCGCTCGTGGGATCACCGAGACCAAGCTCTACGACCGCCAGGCGGTGATCGACCGCTATGGCCTGGCGCCCGAGCTGATCCCGGACTTCTACGGTCTGAAGGGCGACACGTCCGACAACATCCCCGGCATCCCCGGGATCGGCGAGAAGACCGCCAGCGAGCTGATCGGCAAGTACGGGTCGCTGGAGGGGGTGCTCTCGCACGTGCGCGAGATCGGCGGTCCCAAGCGTCGCCAGAACCTGATCGACCACGCCGAGGACGCGCGCGTCTCAAAGCAGCTGGCGACCGTCAAGCGCGACCTGCCGGTCGACTTCGATCTGAAGAGCGAGGCTGCGCGCGAGCCCGACCGCTCGCAGTTGCGCGAGGTGTTTCGCAAGCACGAGCTGCGCGACCCGCTGCGACGCCTGGAAGAGGCGCTCGGTCAGGACGATCTCGCGGCGCCGGCGGCGCCAGACGAGCGGACGCTGATCGGGCGGGTGCGCCACGGCTCCGCGGCCGACGTGGCGGCCCTGCGCGGGCAGGAGCTGTGCGTGGTCGTGCGCGCCGCGCAGGCGCCGGACGGGGAGCTGTTCGCCGAAGGCCCGGCGTGGCGCTTTGCCATCGCCGCCGGCTCGACGGTGCTGGTCGGCGACTGCGACTCTCCCGAGCAGGTGGTGGCGGCCTGCGGCGAGCGGGCGGTGGTCGCCCACGACGCCAAGTCGCTCGGGTCGGTGCCGGCCACGCTGGCCCACGACACGATGCTCGGCGCCTACCTGCTCGAGCCGGCCCGAAGGGGCTATCCCTTTGCGGAGCTGTGCGAAGAGCTGGGGTTGGCGGCAAACATGGAGGACGGGTTGGCGGGCGACGCGCTGCTGCTCGGCGCGCTTGCGCAGTGGCAGCGCGAGCAGATCGCCGAGCGCGGGCTGCAGGCGCTGATGCGCGACATCGAGCTTCCACTCGTGCCCGTGCTGCGCGAGATGGAGCTGGTCGGCGTCCGCTTGAACCTCGAGCGACTGGCGGAGATCACGGTGCGGGTGCGCGCGGAGATCGCCGAGCTGGAACAGCGCATCTACGAGCTGGCCGGCGAGGAGTTCACGATCGGCTCCCCCCAGCAGCTGGGAGAGATCCTGTTCGTAAAGCTCGGGCTGTCGCGCAAGCGGCGCGGCAAGACCGGATTCTCGACCGACGCGCGGGTGTTGCAGGCGATCCGCTCCGAGCACGAGATCGTGCCCCGCATCGAGCGCTGGCGCGAGCTCTCGACCCTGATCAAGACCTACATCGACGTGCTGCCGCAGCTGGTGGACGAGCGCTCGCGCATCCACACCACCTTCCTGCAGGCCGGGGCGCAGACCGGGCGTCTGGCCTCCACCAACCCGAACATGCAGAACGTTCCGATCCGCACCGCACTGGGAAGGGAGATCCGCGGTTGCTTCGAGGGCGAGCCGCCGCGGCTGTTGATCTCGGCCGACTATTCGCAGATCGAGCTGCGCGTGCTCGCCCACGCCGCCCGTGAGCCGGTGCTCGAGGAGATCTTCGAGCGCGGCGAAGACGTCCACACCGCCACCGCCTCACAGGTCTTCCAGGTCGCGCCAGAGCAGATCGACCCCGGGATGCGCTCGAAGTCGAAGATGATCAACTACGGGATCGTCTATGGGCTGTCGGACTTCGGGCTGGCCGACCGGCTGAACATCCCGCGCGAGGAGGCCAAGGAGTTCATCGACGCCTATCTGGAGCGCTTCCCGCGCGTGGCCGCCTTCATCGCCGAGACGATCGACGCCGCCAAGGACGAGGGTCATGTCAAGACGCTTTGGGGGCGCCGCCGGCAGATACCGGAGCTGCGTGCGCGCAACTACCAGGTTCGCACGCTCGGCGAGCGGCTTGCCGTCAACACGGTGATCCAGGGGACGGCCGCCGACATCATCAAGCTGGCGATGGTGCGCTGCCACGACGCGTTGCGCGAGGGCGGCTTTCAGACCAAGCTGATCCTGACGATCCACGACGAGCTGCTGTTCGAGGCACCGCCGGACGAGGTCGACGCGGCGCGGCTTCTGATCGAGGAGGAGATGTGCGGTGTGTGGGAGCACTCGCCGCCGATGGCCGTCGACATTGGGGTCGGCGAGAACTGGTTGGCGGCGAAGTGACGCGGACGCTGGCGATCGTCCTGACGGCGACGGCGGGCGTCCTGGTCGGCATCCAGGCGCCGGTCAACTCGCGGCTGGGACGCGCGATCGGCAGCGTGCAGGCGGCGACCTTCTCGTTCGTGGTCGGGACCGTGGCGCTGGCGATCGTGGCGAGCCTCTTCTACGGCGGCCTGGGCAGCTTCGCGCACGCTGGCAAAGCCCCCGCGTGGGCGTGGATCGGCGGGCTGCTGGGGGCGACCTACGTGACGGTGGCGATCCTGACCGTGCGCACGCTCGGCGTCAGCGGGCTGACCGCGCTGGTGATCTGCGGGCAGCTCACCGCGGCTGTGGCGATCGACCGTTTTGGGCTGTTCGGGATCGCCAAGCAGTCGGTGGGGGCGACGCGGGCGGTTGGGTTGGCGCTCTTGGTGATCGGGGCGTTGTTGGTGGTTCGCCGCTAAGCGATCTGCTCGTAGGCAGCCGCCAACAATCGCACCCCCTGCTCGATCGCCGGCTCCGCCATCGCGGCATACCCGAGCAGCAAACCAGGCTCGCCGCTCGCTGCGTGGCGGTGCATCGCCAAGCCCTCGACCCCCACCCCGCGCTGCGCGGCGGCACGCACCAGCGCCGCCTCGTCAACCCCCGCCGGCATACGCACCAGCTCGAACAGGCCCGCGCTCGCTCGGCTCGGCCTCGCTTGCGGCAGCTCCCGCGCGAGTGCCGCGAGCAGCGTCTCGCGCCGGCGCTCGTAGCGCAGCCGCGTGCGGCGAATGTGGCGGTCAAGCTCGCCGCGGGCGATGAAGTCGGCAAGCGCCAGCTGGCCGAGCACCTCCGAGCCGCCGTCCTCGACGGTCTTGCCGGCGCTCAGCTCCCAGGTCAGCCAGGAGGGGGCGAGCATCCAACCCAGGCGCATTGCCGGCGCCAGGCGCTTGCTGGCCGATCCGACGTAGGCCACCTGCTCGGGTGCCAGGCCCTGCATCGCTCCGACTGCGACCCGGTCGTAGCGGTACTCGGAGTCGTAGTCGTCCTCGATCACGAGCCGCTCCTCCTCGGCCCACTCGATCAGCTCGGCGCGGCGCTGCGGGGCCAGCACCACCCCGGTTGGGAACTGGTGGGCGGGCGTGACGATCACAGCCGCGGCGTCGCTTGCGCTCAGCATGTCGACACGAAGGCCGCGCTCGTCCACCGGGACGACCACCACCTCCAGACCCGACTGTTCGACGATCAGCCGGTGCACGTGCCAACCGGGCTCCTCGACCGCGACCTGCTCCACGCCGTGTGCTCGCAGCGCGCGGCAGAGCAGCGACAGGCCCTGCATGAAGCCGGTGCAGACGACGACGTGCTCGGGCTCGGCGTCGGCGCCGCGCACGCGCCCGAGATAAGCGGCGAGCGCTTCGCGCAGCTCCGGCGCTCCGCGCGGGTCGGGGTAGCCGAGCGCGTCAAGCGGCGAGTTGCGCACCGCCGAGCGCAGCGAGCGCAGCCACGCCTCGCGCGGGAATCCGGCCAGGTCGGGCAGGCCGGGACGGAAGTCGTAGGCGAAGCTCTGGGCCAGGGAGGTCGCCTGCGGTCGGGCTGGGGCCGCTCTCACGGCGGTCGCGACGCGGATGGGCGCGCCCTGGCTTGTCGTCAGGTAGCCCTCGGCTGAGAGCTGGCCGTAGGCCTCGGTCACCACCCCGCGCGAGACGCCGAGCTCCTCGGCCAGCCCGCGCGTCGATGGCAGCGCCGATCCCGCCGCGAGCCGACCGCCGCGGATCTGCTCGCGTAGAGAGCGCTCGATCTGCTCGTGCAACGGCAGCTCGCTGGAGCGATCGAGCGCGACCAACAGCCCGGGACCGACAACTGGACCTCTATCGGTCGTCATTACTGGAACTGTAATCCAGACCAGTATCGGCGTACCTTGGCGACTGGAACGTGCAAGAGCGATCGACCATTACCGACACGCCGCTCCCCACGGCAGGAGGTTCGACATGAGCACCAACCATCGCAACGGCAACGACGGCGGCGAGATCACGGTCGTCGGGGCGGGCATCGCCGGCATGGTGGCGGCGATCGCCTGCGCGGAGGAGGGAGCCAGCGTGCGGCTGCTGGAGGGGCACGAGCAGCTGGGTGGGCGCGCGCGCAGCACCGACGGGCCGTACAAGGCCAACCTCGGGCCGCACGCCGTCTACACCGGTCCGTTCTGGAGCTGGATGAAGGAGCGTCAGCTGCTGCCCGAGCACGTCTCGCCACGCCTGACCGGAGCACGTCTGCGCATCGGCGGGGCGCTGCGGCGCACGTTCCCGCTCGGCGGGTTGCCCTCGGTGCTGCGACTGCGCGGTCGCGAGGCGCCCGTGGACATGGACTTCCGCAGCTGGGCCGCGTCCCACGCCGGCGAGGAGACCGCCGACCTGCTCTCCGCCGCGGCGGGCGTCTACACCTTCCACCACGACCCGGGCTCGCTCTCGGCGGCATTCGTGTGGCCGCACAGCGTGCGGCTGCTGATGACCGTTCCTCCCTGCGTGCGCTACCCCGTCGGCGGCTGGAGCGCGCTGGTGGCAACGCTCGAGCGCCGCGTGCGAACGCTCGAGAAGGTGCGCATCGAGACCTCGACGCGGGTCGATTCGCTGCCCGGCACGCCGACGATCATCGCCACCGAGGTACACCAGGCGCGCGCACTGCTCGGCGACGACAGCTTGAGCTGGCAGAGCGGCAACACCCTCTGCCTGGACCTGGGGCTGCGCCACCGCCGCGGCGACCCGTCGATCGTCTCCGACATGGACGAGGCCGGTTGGATCGGCCGCTACTCGACCACCAATCCCTCGATCGCCCCTGAGGGCGAGG
>DATASE010000110.1:0-3372 GCA_036269375.1 Solirubrobacteraceae bacterium | reverse complement strand
ACCGAGGCGGTGTCGGTGACGTCGAGCTTGCAGCCGTGACCGTCGAGCTCGGCCGCCAGCTCTCGCGCGCCGTCCTCGTTTACGTCGCCGATCCCCACCCGGGCGCCTTCCGCGGCCAGCAACCGCGCGGTGGCGGCGCCGATGCCCGATGCGCCGCCGGTGACGAGCGCGGTCTTGCCCTCGAATCGCATTGCCGGCAAGCCTAGCGGTGGCGGTGCGAGAGCGACGCGCGGCGCCACCCAGCCAGCACGGGCTCGCCCTCACAGCAGCTGGGCGATCCGCCTTGCCGCGTTGGCCGCCCCGTCGGTTTCCACGTCGCGGTAGGAGACCTCGCGCCCGATCTCCCGTGCGATCGCCTCGGCGATCAGCTCCGGCGGGGAGTCTTCGTAGTCCATGCGCCTGCCCGCGCCGTAGCGCTCGAGCCGGTGGCGGACGTGGAAGTTCTGCTCGAAGTGGTGGCGCAGGGGGAAGTACAGGAACGGTCGCTTCTGCGCGGTCAGCTCCATCGAGGTGGTCAGGCCGCCCTGCACCACCGCCAGGTCACACGCGGCGAGATGGCGGTAGAGGTTGTGCACGTAGGGGACCACTTCGAGCCCCTCGTGAGCGGGGAGCGACGCCGGATCGATGCGCGGCCCGGCGACGACGATCATTCGCAGGTCGGGCACGCCTTTCTTGGCGTACGGGAAGGCGGCGATCACCCGCCGCAACAGGTCCGCGCCGACGCCGGAGCCACCGACGGTGACGATGCAGACGCGCTCGTCGTCTCCGTAGCCGAGCTCGGCGCGCAGCTTCGTGCGCTCGCCGAGGTCGGCCGGATCGAAGCCGGTGACGTAGCCGGTGAAGTCGAAGTGGCGCTCGGTCCAATCGCGGATCAGCGGCAGTTCCGGCCCCAGCCGCTCGTGGACGACGTCCTCGGGATTGCCCACGAACAGCGCCAGGTCGCGCACCTCGGGGTGCTCGGCGACGTGGTCGACCATGTCGGCGTTGTAGTCGGCGGTCAGGTGGCGTTCGTACGGGTCGGCCTCCATCGGCAGGAAGCCGACGAAGTCGGTCAGCCACACGAACGGGACCCTCTTCTCGCGCGGGTTCTCATGCAGGTAATAGTCGAGCTCCCAAGCCTCGTCGCCGATCCAAAGGTCGTAGCGCTGCTCGCGCACGACGTCGTGGAAGAGCATGAAGTTGGCCGCCAAGATCTCGTCCATGCGCCGCAAAGCATGGAAGCAGTGCAGGTCGTGCTCGGCGGACTCCGACTCGACGTGCTTGGACTCGTTGGCCAGGTGGCGGCTGGCGGGATGGATGCGCTCGCCCTCGGCCGCCAAGACCTTGGTGACGGGATCCTGGGCCAGCCAGTCGATCTCCAGGTTGGGGTGCAAGGCGCGCAGCTCCCGCGCGATCGCCACATCGCGCTGGGCGTGGCCCAGGCCGATCGGAGAGGACACGAACAGGGCACGAGGTCGGCCATCCGGGCAATAGACGGTGGGGTCGCGGGGCGTGCGCTCTCGCGCGAAGGACGTCTCGGCCAATTCGCGCAGTGCCAGGTTAAAGCCGACCGGCTTGCGCGCCTGGGTGAAGTGGCCGGAGCCGGGCACGGACACCAACTTCCCGGAGGTGAGGCGAGCGAGCGTGCGAGCGTCGCGCGGCGGCGTGATCTCGTCCTGGTCTCCAGATACGACCAGCACCGGGCAGCGCAGACCTGCAGCCAGTGCACGCAGGGCGGCGCGACTGGGCGGACGTATGCCCGACCGGTCGCTCCTGACGGTCGCCACCAGGGTCTCTCCGTCGGTCTGAAGCGCCCATCCAACGCCGTCTTCGATCGGCTTGGTCGAGTGGGGCTCGGGGAAGCATCGCGATATGAACCACTCCGCGAACGCCGGAAGTTCCTCGCGCCACTGGACCGCGTTGTAGCGCAGCCACCAGCGATACAGGCGGGGAAATGGCAACGGGTGCTCGAACAGCCACCAGGCCAAGCGACCGCGCAAGAGCCAGAGGATCGAGGGGTTGTAGGGAAACAGAGGGCCGACGAAGGCGGCGCCCGCCACGCGCTCGGGCGCGAGCCGCGCCAGCGCCAACTGGTACTGAGCGCCGGTGGAGAGGCTTGCCAGCACCGCGCGCTCGGTTCCCGTCGCATCCATCACGGCCAGGCAGTCGCGCGCGAATTCGAGCGACTCGTAACGCGTGGGGTCGCGACAGCGGTCCGCCCGTCCGTTACCCAAACCGTCCATGACGAGCACGCGGAAGTGGCGCGCCAGATAGGGAATCTGCATCTTCCAGTAGCGCGAGTGCACGAGCGACCAGGTCGGCAGCAGGAAGATCGTCTCCTCGCCTTCGCCGTAAACCTCGTAGAAGACGCGCTGACCATCGCGCTCGACGAAACCTTCGCTGTCGGGGTAGCGCGCGCGGCTTTGCTCGCCGTCGTGGCCGACGACCCGAGCAGCGCTCCCATCCACGAGCGCCGCTCGAGCTACTGCCTGCCTGGTCGCCGTGCTCACGGTCGCGCCTCCAGCACCAGGTTGAAGGGCGTCTCGGCAACCCTGCCGACACGACTGAAGCCGCCTTCGTTCAACACTTGCGTGAGGCGCTGCTCGCCGGCCTGCGCGCCGAGCGCCAAGCCGACCTCTTGACTCAAGGAAGCGGGCGTGCAAAGCATCGTCGAGCCCCCATAGAAAACACGCCCGACGGGGTTGAGGTTCTCCTCGATCGCGTCGCCCGCCAACGGCTCCACGACCATCCACGTACCGTCGGCGGTGAGCTGCTCGCGCACGTGACGCGTGGCGCCAACCGGGTCGCCCATGTCGTGCAGGGCGTCGAATACGCACACCAGGTCGAAGGGGCCGCCGCCGAAGTCTTTGGCCGAGGCGACCTCGAAACGAACTCGATCTGCGACCCCGGCGCGCTCGGCGGCGACACGGGCGGCCTGTATGGAGCCCTCGTGATAGTCAGATCCGACGAACTGAGAGGCCGGGAATGCCTTCGCCATCAGGATCGTCGAAGCGCCGTGGCCGCAACCGATGTCCGCGACACGAGCGCCGGCGGAGAGCTTGTCGAGCACGCCGTCGAGCGCCGGCAGCCAGGCATCCACGAGGTTCGCCAGATAGCCAGGGCGGAAGAAGCGCTCGGTGCCCGTAAACAGGTCGTGATGGTGCTCGTGCCAGCCGAAGCCCTCGCCGGAGCGGAAGCGCTCGGCGATTTGCGGCTCGTCCTTGATCGTGGCCGCCACCAGCTGGAAGGCGCCGGGGATGAAGGCCGGGCTGTCTTCGTTGGCAAGCGCCATCGCCTGCTCCGGCGGGAGCCTGAAGGTGCCAGTGGACGCGTCGTACTCGACGTAGCCGCTGGCCGCCTGCTGGCACAGCCACTCGCGGATGTAGCGCTCGT
>DATASE010000109.1:0-36365 GCA_036269375.1 Solirubrobacteraceae bacterium | reverse complement strand
CCTCCCGCCCCTCTGCGGCGGGGCGCGCGGCGCGGTACGGGCGCTCGGTGACGATCGCGTCGTAGGTGTCGCAGGCAGCGACGATTCGCGCCGCCAAGGGGATGTCCGCGCCGGCCAGTCCGTCGGGGTAGCCGGCGCCGTCGACGCGCTCGTGGCTCGATCGCACCGCGGGAGCGAGGTGGGCGAAGGCGTCGATCCGCTCGACCAGCTCGGCTCCGACCACCGTATGGGTGCGCATCACCTCCCACTCCTCCTCGCTGAGCGGGCTTTCCTTGCAGAGGATCTCGCTGGGCACGGCGATCTTGCCGACGTCGTGCAGCAGCGCTGCGTAGTGGACCTCGCGCGCGGCCTTGCGATCGAGGCCCATCCGCAGGGCGACGCGCTCGGCAAGCTCGGCGACGTCGTTGCCGTGGCAAGCGGTGTAGTCGTCCTTGGCCTCCACGGTGCTCGTGACGACTGCGAGCGTCGTGGTGAAGGCGCGTTCGATGTCCTCGATCAGCGCGGCGCGGTGGATCGCCGATCCGAGGCTCGCGGCAATCGCCTCGACGAGCACGGCGTCTGCCTCGCCGAGCGCCCCTGCCTCCGCGGACTCGATGTTCAGGACGCCCCAGACGGCCCCGTCGGCGACGATCGCCACGCTCAGCTCGCAGCGCGGGTCGGTGGCGGGGTCGCGAACCACGTAGTCGGGATCGCGACGCGTGTCGGGCACAAGCGCGGTGGCCCCCGAGCGCGCGACGCGACCGTTCACGCCTGCCTGCAACGGCTGCTCGACCAGCAGGAACTCGGTCATCACCTCGGCCAGCGCACCGCGCCCGGCGATCAGCCGCAACAGCCCCTGCTCCGCGTCCAGGCGCTGCACCGCGGCGAGGTAGAAGGCAAACGTCTCGTGCAGCTCGTCGACCACCAGACGCGCCATCTCCTCGACGTCGCGCGTGGCGGCCAGACGCGCCGTCAGGCGAGCCGCGGCGCGCAGCTGCGAGCGCAGATACGCAAGCTCGCCGGCGGCCGCGACCTGACGCACGCGCGCGTCGGCGCGGTGACGGCGCAGCGCCTCCGCGCGGCGCGCAAGCTCCCGCCGGCCGGCGGGACGTTGAGGGGTAGGTGTCAGCTCACGCACGCTTGCGTGATCGGCCGAAAGCCGCCGGAGCTTGAAGGATTGGGACGAGGCCGTCACATGTGACGGCCTCCCGGTGGCGCATGCGCCACCGGTCGACCCTTGCATGCAAGGGTCGAAACGACACCGCACATGTGCGGTGTCGCCAGCCGTCGCATGCGACGGCTGGACCTGCCAACCCTTCTCAGAGGTCCCGCAACGGGTCCTCGGCGTAGGCCTCAACGTCGCCGTGACCGGCGCGGAAGGCGGCGACGCGCGCACGGGCGTCGAGTACGAGCGCACGCGCCTGCTCGCGCTCGTGCGGCGCAAAGAAACGGGTGACGAGCAGCAGCGTCGGGACGAGCGCGAGCCACAGCGTGCGCAGGGCAAGCCCCGCGATCCCCGCGGTCGGCAGCAGCAGCTCGCCCGAGACCGCCACCGCCGCGAGGATCGTGCTCGCCTGCAACAGGCGACGCCACTGAAAGCTCACCGCGAACACGTCTCGCGTGAGCAGGTGCATGACCGCGACCATCGCCACGTAGGCCCCGCACAGGCTGATCCCGGCACCGGCGATGCCGAGGTCGGCGCCGGAGGACGGCACCAGCACGAGCAGCAGCACGACGTTGACCGCCAGCCCGGCCGCCGCGGCCGGGACGTTGCGCTGGGTGACGCGAGCGCGGCCGGTGATCACGATCATCACCTGGTAGAGCCCGTACAGCGTCCAGCCGAGCGCCAGCCAGGGCAGCGCGCTGTGCGCGCCGAAGTAGACGGGTGCTGCGAGCAGCCGCACGAGCCAGCGCCCGAGCAGCGCGACCGCCGCGACGACCACCCCGGTGGCGAGCACGAAGTAGGTGGTGACAAGCGAGTACAGCCGCGCCGCCTCGGCGTCGCTGTCGATCGAGTAGGCAAGAGGGGGCCACGCGTACTGGAAGCCGCGCACGAACACGAACACGACGGTCGCCATCTGCACGGCGATCGAGTACTCGCCCGCCGCGGCGTGGCCGACGCCGCGGAACAGGTAGAAACGGTCGGCCACCTGCAACGCGTACACGCTCGCGTCGGCCGGCACCGTCGGCAGCCCAAAGCCGAGCATCGCGCGCAGGTCGGCGAGCCGCACCCGCAGCGAGAAGCGCGCGCGCAGCAGCCACCACAGACCGAGCACCGTCAGCGCGCTTGCGCCGAAGTTGCCGAGCAGCAGCCCGCGCGCCCCCTGGCCGGCGAGCACGACGAGCGCGATCGTGAAGGCGACGGTCATCGCGACGTTTGCGCCCGAGGCCCACATGTAGGCCCGCGCCCGCTCGTCGACGCGCAGCTGCGCGTAGGCCATCTCGATGTTCGTGAAGGCCCACAGCCCGAGGATCGCGCAGTCCATCAGGAGCGGGTCGGTAAAGCCGAGCAACAGCCGCGAGAGCTGGGGCGAGAAGGCGAGGGCCAGGAGCGCGGCGAGCGTCGTCGTCCACGCGACGGTCGCAGTCGCGGTGCGGGCGATACGCGCGCGGCGTTGCTCGTCCTCGTCGGTGAAGTAGAAGCGCACGAACGCCTCGCCGACGCCGAGCCGCAAGAAGATGCTTGCGAGGATCACCGCTGTGAGCAGCGTGTTGTAGGCGCCGTAGCCTTCGCGCGAGACGTGCCGCGTGTAGAGCGGCAGCGTCAGCACGGCGAGCGCCTTGGCGACGATTTCGGCCGCCTGGTAGGCAGCACCGGTCCTGACCAGGCGCTTCAGATAGTCGCGCACGCCGAAGAACCTAACTACGTCCCAGCGTCCTGGCTCAGCCGGAGCGAGCCAGCGAGGCGACGCCGGGCTCCGATCGGGCTTTGCCCTCGCCGGCCGCCGGCGCCGCAAACGACGCGCTCAACGCCACGCCGATGCCGAGCAGCGTCCAGGCGATTGGGTCCTCGAGGAAGTCCGCGTACACCCAGGTGTGCAGCACGAGCGCTGCGAAGCAGGCGGCGATCGCGATGCGCGGTGGCGAGCGCCCAGCATCTCGGAACAGCGTCAGGAAGGCCACCGCGATCAGCGCGAAGTAAAGGCCCAGGCCCAGCACGCCCTGCTCGGCGGCGACGGTGACCGGGATCGTGTGCGAGGCACTGGTCGCGTTCTGGGCGGCGCCGCCACCGTGGCGCTTGTACTCGGTTTCGAACGACCCGGCGCCGAACCCGTACAGGGGACTGTCGGCGAACAGTTTCAGGCCCCCCGAGATCAATTTGGTGCGTCCGCTGGTGGCGTTGTTCGCCGAGCCACCGGATCCCTTGAGCCCGAAGTGAAGCGACGCCGGCGAGGCCACCACCGCCACGAGCGCGATCGCAGCCAGAGCCGCCGCCACGTAGATCGTCGAGCGCAGGTCCCAGCGCCAGGCGGCCAGCACCGCCAGGCCCAACAGCAGCGCGGCGATGCTCGACTGGGAGAAGCTCGTGACCAGCCCGAGCAGCAGCCACCCGAGCACGGCCGCGCCAACCCACTGCTCGCGCCGCCGTCGCGCCCACAGCACGGCGGTCGTCACCGCGACCATCACGATCGCCAGGAAACGGCCATAGATGCTTGGGTCGAAGAACAGCGAGTTGACGCGGAAGTAGTTGTCGTAGTCGTTGGCGGCAACGACCTTCGGGTTCAGGAACAGCGATTTGCGGAAGTACTCGACAAACCCCACGGCGGCGAACAGCACCGCGAGGCCCACGGCAACGCCGAGGCAGACGAGCATCAGTTGGCGCGTCCAGGGGGCGTCGCGCAGCAGCAGGTAGAGAAGTCCGAACGGCACGTAGAAGAAGGCGAGGTTCTCGGCGGCCTTGCCGAGATCGCTGGAGTAGAGGCTCTGTAGCGCGTATAGGAGAACGGTGGCCAGCAGCAGCCAGTCGAGCGCGGTCGGGGGTCGGGAGGGCCCGTAGGCGCGCGAGCGCCAGCGTCCGCGCCAGCCATCCGCCGTGCCCCACGCCCGAGCCAGTCGCGGCAGCAGGTGCACGATCGCTCCGGCTGCGACCACCGCGTAGAGCGGCAGCAGCAGGTTGACGGTGCGCCCGTCGGCGGAGGTCGGCAGCCGAAACGGCAGCGCCAACACAGCCAGTACCGGGAAAGCGCGCGGATCGCGGCTCATGGCCCACGCGAGCGCCGAGATCGCGATCAACGCGACGGCGCAAACAGCCGCGAGCACCGGCGCGCTCGGCAGAGCGCTCGCCGTCACGGGCGCTCCAGCTGGAAGCTCTGCGGCGAAGGAATCGAGCGTTTCTGCTGCAGCAGCTGCACGCGGACTTTGTATTCGCCGGCCGGCGCCACCCTCCCCGTGTTGTGCGGAGCGAACGTCGTATAGCCGTCGGCCTTGCGGATCACGCGGTAGCCGCCGGCGATACCGCGGCGGCCGTTCCAGCGCAGGGAGAGGGTTTTGTAACGGCCGACGGGAAACGCCCTGACCAGCGTCGCGACGGTGTCGCCGGTGTTGTCCTCGACGGTGACGGTGACTCGGTCGGCTTTGGTCAGCTTGAAGGAGATCCGCTCTTCGCCGCCGGCGCCAGCGCTCCCCGGGGTGAAGGTGAGCGTGCGCTTGAAGTCCTCGATCGGCGTCGGTGTGTGCTTGAGCCGCTGCGTGATCAACAGCGCCGCGAAGCAGGCCATGACGAGCGCCGCGAAGACCCATGCCGCGAGCCTGGGATCGGCGGCGCGGCCTTGACGCGACGGGTCGCCCGCGCTCGCGTCCACGTCGCCGGCGCGGGCCGCCGAACGCCCGGGCTCGCCGGCCGGCACGGCGCTCAACCGGCCGCTCCTCCGTCACCGGGGGCGAAGCTCTCGACCGTGTCGGAGCGCAGGCCCAGGCGCAACGTCTCCAACGAGAGGACGTCGTCGGGGGCGATGTTGCCGAGGTTGCACTCGTTGCCCAGCTGCTTGAGCAGCCACACCTGCTGCTCGCGTCGCGGCGCCTCGAAGATCAGTCGCTCGGCGTCGATCGCGTGCACGATCTCGTCGATCAGCCCGCTGCGGACCTCGCCGTCGGCGCGGTAGATGCCGGCAGTGCCCGACTCGCGCGCCTCGGCGATCACCTTCCATGCTCCCGCGTCGAGGTCTCGTTCGATCTGCTCCACCCAGACGTAGGGGGCCATGATGAAGTCGACGTCCTTCGAGCCGACCTCGGCCAGGACGGTGAAGTGAGTGGACAGCGAACGGATCAGGTGGGCCTTGACGCTCGGGTCGAGCGCGATCGTGCCGTCGGATATCTCCACGTGGCTGAGCCCGAGCTCCTTCAACCACGCCACCAGCCCCTCGAAGCGCCCCTGCTTGATCGCGATCTCGGTGAGCGTGCCGCCGAGCACGACGGGTATGCCGTGCGCGGCGTAGCGCTCGAGCTTGGCCTTCAGGTTGGCGGTCACGAGCGCCGTGCCCCAACCGAGCTTGACGACGTCGACGTACTCGCCGACGGTCTCGACCAATCCGTCGACCTCGGCGATCGAGAGACCGCGATCGATCACGTGGGTTATCCCCCGCTCGCGCGGCTTGGCGCTGCGCTGCGGAAGCCGCAGGAAGCCGGCCTCGCCGTTTGCGCAGGGAGGTTCGCCGGACGAGTCGCCGTTTTGAGGCCGCTCGGCGCCGGCCGTGACCGGAGGGTCGCCCGGCGGCGCGCCGTGCGGCGCCCGCTCGCCGCCGCTCACTGACCGCCGGCGGTGCCGCTGACCGCCGGTTCGCCCTGGCTCTGGGCGCCGCCGCCGCCGAGCAGCGCCGCCTGGTCGGCGCCCGCCAGCACCACCACCGTGGCCGAACCGGCCTGCGCGGCGATCTGGCTTTCGATCGGCTGCACCTGAGTCACGTTCAGAGCTTTTGCCACCGCCTCGGCGTCGGCCCGATGCCCGCTCGCGTACTGAACGACCGTCGTCTGATGAGTTCCGGGCGGGACGGCGGCCAGCGCCGCGGCCTGCGAATAGCCGCTCTGCTGGAGGTCAGAGGCGAGGTGGTGGGCAAGTCCTGCGGCGCTCGTCCCGTTAAGCACGGCCACCGACAGAGACGCCGGGTTGGCAGCCAGCGGCTGGGAGGAGCTCGTCGTGTGGTGGTGTTTTGCGGTGCTCGTCCGTGTCACTTCTGCGGTCGAGACCGACCTGCTCGGCGCCTTGCCGCCGCCCCCTTTGAGCACGCTGACCGCCAGCGCCACCACGACCGCCAGCGCGACCACGCCGCCGACGACCAGCAGCGTGGCTCGCGCCGGCGAGCGCTGCTGGCGATAGTCACGGCGGGCGCCGCCCGACGTGAGCGCAGAAGGCCGCTCACCTGCTCGCTCACCTGCTCGCTCACCTGCTCGTGTACGCGCGGAGGCGGCAGCGAGCGGTGGCGCGGACGCCGAAGCCGAGCGTTGCGCGGCGGGGCGCGGGTTGCTCGGCGAGGGTGGCAATGGCGCGCGGGCGACGCGGCTGGCACTCTGCGCAGCGGCCGTGGCCGGCGCCGCGGCGGAGACCGCGGGAGTGTCCGCAGCAGGGGCATCCACGTCGGTGGTCAGGACGCCGGCCTCTGCCGACCGTGGCGCTGGCTGGGCCGGCGACGACGCAGAGGCGGGAGCCGGAGCCGGCGTCGTTGGTGCCCCTGGGGCGCCGGGACGGGCGGCCGGCTCGCTCGTATCCGCGGCCGGGGCCGCCGGCGCAGTCGCCGAGTTGATCGGCGGTGCGGTCGCTGCGGCCGGCCCGTTGCCGGCGGATGGGAGCGGCGCTCCGGCCTGCGGCAGGGCCGGCGTCGGCGATGCAGCGGCCGACACCCCCCCTGGCGCTGCCGTCACGCCGGCCGAGGCGGGCGCCGCGGCCTGAGCTCCGGTGGCAGCGGCGGCGGGAACGGCCGCGGTGGCACTGGCGTGGACGGCGGTCGACACTGGGGCACTGACCAGCGGCGTGGTGCGCGGGACCACGCGCCCCTGCGGCGCAGCCGGGCGCTGCAGACGCGCTGAGGCGTCGGCGCTGACACGCTGCTCGAGCTCGACGGCGCGCTCCGGTGCGCGTCCGGCCCAGTCGCGTAGACGCTTGATCTCGCGCGCCTGCGAGAAGACCAGCAACGAGAGAACCGCTATCCCGATCAGAGCCACGAAGGCCGCGATCGCACCGACCTTGGTGAACGAGTTGGACAGCGACAGCGCAAGCAGCAGCGAGCTCATGCGGACTCCGGACCCCTATCGAGACGCCTTCGCCGGCGTGGCGGTCGATAGATGCCGTTCATCGATCCTGGGAGTCTACGAGCGCGGCAGGCGCGTCGCGACGGTCGCCGTCCCCGCCGCCATGGCCGGCGACCTTCTCGGAGAGCTCGGCACGGACCGCCGAGAGCTCGGACACCCGCGCAGCCAGGCCGGCGGCGTCTCCCTCGAGCACCAGCAGGCCGATCTCGTCGAACATCGCCTCCACGGTCTCGGGCCCGAGCGGCTCGCGCTCGGCGAGCATGATCTTCTCGGCCGCTGTCGCTCGCGGACGCTCGTAACGATTGAACAGCTCCTCGTGCAGCTTCTCCCCGGCGCGCCTGCCGACGATCTCGATCGCCACCTCGCGGTCGGGATCGAGGCCCGACAGCTCGATCATCGCCCGTGCGAGCTCGACTATTCGCACTGGCTCACCCATGTCCAGCACGAACACGTCCGCTCCGCGGCCACCGGAGGCAAGCGAGCCGGAGCGGATGATCAGCTGGACCGCCTCGGGGATAGTCATGAAGTAGCGGGTCATCCGCTCGTCGGTGACGGTGACCGGACCGCCGCGCTCGATCTGGCGACGGAAGATCGGTACCACGCTGCCGGAGGAGCCGAGGACGTTGCCGAACCTAACGGCCGCGTAGCGCGTGCCGTGGAAGCGGGCCGTCGCGGCCTCGAGCGCGAACTCGGCAAGGGCCTTGCTCGCGCCCATCACGGTCGCCGGGGCGACGGCCTTGTCGGTGGAGACGAGCACGAAGCGGCCGACTCCCGCCTCGCCGGCGACGTGTGCCATCACGCGGGTGGCGATCGCGTTGTTGCGCACCGCCTCGACGGGATTGGCCTCCATCAGGCCGACGTGCTTGTAGGCGGCAGCGTGGAAGATCACGGTCGGCCGGTGCTCGGCGAGCACCTCGCGCATCCGCTCCTCCTCCCTGCAGTCCGCGAGCACCGCAGCAAGCACGGATGGATGGACGTGGCGCTCGTCGTGCAGTTCGCGCTCGATCTCGAACAGGTTGTCCTCGGCGTGGTCGAGCATCACGATCCGACGCGGGCCAACGCGGGAGATCTGTCGGCACAGCTCCGAACCGATCGAGCCGCCCGCGCCGGTGACGAGCACCGTCTCGCCGGCCAGGTAGGCGCCGACGCGGTCGAGCTCCATCACCACCGGCTCGCGTCCCAGCACGTCCTCGACGCGCACCTCGCGGACCTGTCGGGATATCGCGCCGCGAGCGGCCGGCGCGCCGGGCCCTCCGTCCTGCAGCAGCTCGAAGACGGTCGGCAGCGTGCGTACCGGCACCGCCCGCTCGCGACAGGCACGCACGACGCGAGCGCGGGTGGAGCCCGGCGCGGAGGGGATCGCGATGATCACTTCGTCGGGGGCCGTCTCCTCGAGGATGCGCGGCAGATCCCGGTCGGTGTCGCCGCGCACCTTGACCCCTTCGATCCGCATGCCGCGCTTGCGCGGATCGTCGTCGACGAAGCCGACCGGGTTCAGCCCGAGCTCGGGATTGCGCAGGATCTCGCGCAGCACGAGTCGGCCGCCGTCGCCGCCGCCGACGATCAGGACGCTGCGCTCTCCCCGCCCACCAGCACGGAAGCCGCCGAGCGGTCGGCGCTCATAGAGGCTGCGGGCGAGCACGCGAGCGCCGACGAGCAGCAGCAGCGCGATCAGGAAGAACAGCGCGATGACGCCGTTGGGCAGCGCAACCGCGGTGGTGCCCGCGGCGGCGGCCTCCCCGTGCGTCGCAGCGTGGTGGATCTGCACCGGGCGCAGAACCTCGACGGCGACCACGGTCAGGAGCACGATCGCGACGACAGCGCGTGCAACCGCAGCGTAGTCGCGCTGGCCCGAGTAGCGCCAGCGACGCTGGTGCACGCGGGCCACGAGCAGTACCAGCAGGCTGCCGAGCAGCACCCACCAGACGGTGCGGTCGAACAGCTTTTCGTAGCGGTCGAACTGCCGTTCGTAGTGCGCCGACAGGCCGTTGTCGAAGCGCAGCTCGAATGCCAGCCAGTAGGAGAGGACGACCAACGCGGCATCGATCGCCAGCCTCGGAAGCGAGTGCCGCTGCGGTGACAGGGCCGGCGAGCGCAGACGTCGGCGCATTGGCAGCAAGTTTACGGCGTTCTCAGGCCGATACGGGCCTCAGCAGCAGCTCGAGCAGCCGTCGCGGGTCACGGCGCGAGCGTCCGCCGATGCCGGCCGAGCGGCCCGCCGCGCGCTTGGCGAGCGAAAGCTGCTCCGGATCGGCCAGCTTGCGCAGACGTCCATTGGCGATCAGCTGCTCGTCGACGGCCCCGAGCCGCCCCTCGAAGGTCGTGTACACGGGCGTGCCGAGCGCGACGGCCTCGCGGTTCATCGTCCCGCCGGCGGAGACCACCAGGTCGGCGAAGGCGATCAGCGACTGGGCGTCGATCGCGCGCTGCGGCATCGCAACGCCGGGCACGCCGGCAAAGGCGGACAGCAGCTGCTCCCGCTGGGCGCTAGTGCGCGGCAGCAGCACGGACTGCACCCCTTCGCGTACGGCCGCGCGACGCAGTCGCTCGAGCACCGCTGCGAACAGGTCGTTCTCGAAGCGGTGGTAGAGCGATACCTCCGGGGGCGTGCGGACGACCACGATCGTGCGCGCCGGGTCGAGCGTGAGATCCTCGAGGACCCCCCGATCGGGCTCGAAGTCGGCGAGGTAATACTCCTCCTTCAAACCCTCGTAGGCACAGATCTTGCCCTCCGCTCCGTAGCGGCGCAGTCGCTCCACCGGGATCACGTCTGGGACGACGACTGCTTGGCACAGACGGCAGTTGAGGTGGTGCTGGACCGCCGCCCACTCGTAGTCGAACATCGTCGAGCAGGGGATCCGCAACAGCCGCGCGGCGACGCTCACGTCGTTGGACCCGTGCCCGAGGGCGACGTCGAACGGGCCGTTGCGCCGCCCCCAGCGCAGCAGAGCCACCGAGCGGTCGACCAGGCCAGCGGCCTTGGCCGGCAGGCGCTCGCCGCGGTGGCGTCCAATCGCCGTGTGCTCGATGCCAAAGCGCTCGAGTAGCTGCAGCGTCTGCGCGAAGTCGCGCGCGCTCACCTCGACGTCGTGTCCGTCGGCGAGCAGCAGCTCGATGACCGGACGCATGACCAGCACGTGCGGGCTGTTGGTCAGGTCGATCCAGACACGCATCGGCGGCGCCAGGATAGAGCCTGGCAACGGCGCGAACTGCACAGAGCGACTCGAACAGGCGCCACCGCGGTGCAAGCGCCAGTATCGTTGGTCGCACATGGCTCACCTGTTCGTCCTGGCATCGATCAGCGAATCGATCGTCAACGAAACCTCCAACTTCGTCGGCGAAGCCGGGCTGCCCGGGATCTTCGTGCTGATGGCGCTTTCGTGCGCGTGCATCCCGGTCCCCTCGGAGGTCGTGATGCTGTTCGCCGGGTTCGCGGTGGCAGATCCCCACCAGAGCGGGTCGACGCAGCACATGACTCTGCTCGGAGTGATCCTCGCCGGCCTGATCGGCTCGATGGTCGGCTCGTGGGTCGCCTATGCGGTCGGGCGCGGCGGGCGGCTTGAGCTGCTGCACCGGCACGGGGCAAAGCTGCACATGGGACCCGCGCAGATCGAACGAGCGGATCGCTTCTTTCAGCGCTGGGGGGAGCCGACGGTCCTGTTCGGCCGCTTGATACCGCTGGTGCGCGCGTTCGTCTCGCTGCCGGCGGGGATCGCCAAGATGCCGGTGGGGCGCTTCACCGTCTTCTCGCTGATCGGCATGGTCCCGTGGGTGGTCGCGCTGGCGCTGGCGGGTCACGCGCTCGGCGGCGACTGGACGAGCGTGCGCAAGGGATTCGAGTACGTCGACTACGCGGTGGTTGGCGTGGCGGTGCTCGCCGTCTTCTTTGGCGCGCGGCGACGGCGCCAGCGGTCGCGGAGCACAGGACCGGCTGCGAGCGAACCGGACGATCGCGCCCCCACAGCCGACGTCACTTGAGCGACGCCGGCGAGCGAGCAGAGCAGGAGCTGTCGCCGCTGTTGTCGCCGGTGCAGGCGCAGGCACTGTCGCCGGCGCAGGCGCTGTTGCTCGGGCTGGCGCACGGGCCTGGCGAGCTGCTGCCGATCTCCTCATCGGCGCACACCACACTCGTTCCGTGGCTGCTCGGCTGGCGCTACGCCGAGCTGGAGCCGCGGCTGCGCAAGTCCTTCGAGGTGGCGCTTCATCTCGGCACCGCGATCGCGCTCGTGAGCAGGCCGCCATGGCACTCGGACGGAGCTCTGCGCCGAGGCAGCTCGAGCAGCGAAGAGAGCGGGGCCTGGCCACGGCCGATCGTGCTCGCCGGCGCACTCGCGCCACCCGCACTGGTCGGCTTCGCCCTGGGCGAGCGGATCGAACGCCAGCTGGGCACGCCCGGGACGATCGCGGCCGGTCTGGTCGCTGGAACGGTCGCGATGGCGCTCCCCGAGCTCTGCAGCAGCGGACGGAGGGCTGCGTGCGGACGGCAAGACGCACGCGGACCTGGGAAGGTGGGGCGCGGGCGACGGGCCGAGCAGGCCGAGGCCCGTGACGGCCTTGCGCTCGGCACCGCGCAGGCGCTGGCGCTCGTGCCGGGCCTCTCGCGCAGCGGCCTGGCCGGTGCGGCGGCGCGCAGTCGCGGGTTCGGACGCCTGCAGGCCGATCGGCTCGGCTGGCAGGTGGGGCTGCCCGTGATCGGCGGCGCGGCGCTGCTGCAGAGCGCTCGCCTTCTCCGCCGCGGGGTCCGTCGCGAGGAGCGGGCGGCGCTCGCCGTCGGCGCGATCGGCGCCCTGCTCTCCACGCGTGCCTGCGTGCGACTGCTCGACGCGCGCACGCGGACGCGGCTGCTGCCTGCGACGATCGTCTACCGCGCGGCACTGGCGGCACTTGTGATCCGACGGATGCGCGATAACACAGAGGGATCGATCCAGACCACCGCCTGAGCAGATAGTGAGCGACGCCATTCTCGGCACAACCCTCAGCGGCCGCTACCGGCTCGACGCGCGCATCGGGCAGGGCGGTATGAGCACGGTTTACCGCGCCTTCGACACGGTGCTCGAGCGGGAGGTCGCGATCAAGCTGATGCACCGCGAGATCGCGTCCGACTCCGATCACCTGGAGCGCTTCCGACGCGAGGCGCGGGCCGTCGCTCAGCTCAACCACGCCCACGTCGTCTCGGTGATCGACGCAGGCGAGTGGGACGACGGGGATATGGGCGGCGGCCCGGTCGCCACCGCAACGCCGTACATCGTGCTCGAGCACGTGGCGGGCGAGACGCTCAAGGACCTGATCCGTCGCGACGCTCCGCTGGACGCCGCCACCGCACTGGCCTACGCGATCGAGATCGCGCGGGCGCTCGCCGCTGCGCACTCCCAGGGCATAGTCCACCGCGACGTCAAGCCTCAGAACGTGCTGCTGAGCGGCGAGGGTGGAGCGAAGATCACCGACTTCGGCATTGCCCGCACCCTTGCCGAGGAGGGTCTGACGATGGACGGTCGGGTGCTCGGCACCACCGACTATGTCTCGCCGGAGCAGGCGCTGGGACAGGCGGTGACCGGGCAGTCGGACGTGTACTCGCTCGGCGTCGTGCTGTACGAGATGCTGACCGGCAGCGTGCCTTACAAGGGCGACTCGCCGGTGGCCGTCGCGATGATGCACGTGCGCGAGGAGATCCCCGACGTGCAGCTGGCGCGCCCGGACGTCTCCGCCGCGACCGCCGCGGTCGTCGAACGCGCGACCGCCAGGGAGATCGACCGTCGCTATCCGGACATGTGCGCGCTGGCCGCCGAGCTCGAGGAGGCGCTCGCGATCGAGACGGCGCGGGCGGGCCAGGCGACCGGTGAGGCAACCGCGGTCCTGCGGACGCTGCCGGGACCGGCGCGCAGGCTGCTGCCCTGGCGCCTGCGCCATCCAGGGCGCTGGTTCGCCTCGCTGGCGCTGCTTGCCGGGATGGTCGCGCTCACGCTGATCCTGGCGCTCGGCAACACCCATCGCGGCACCGGCGTGGCACCAGACGTGCACTCCAGCGGCTCGCTGACACCGATCGTCCTGGCGGCGAAAGCGGCCTCCTCCTACAACCCGTTCGGCACAGGGCCAGAACACGCCGAAGACGTCGCGAGCGTCGTCGACGGGGACGTCAACACGACGTGGAGCACCGAGCACTACGTGGAAGGGTCGCTGGGCAAGCCCGGCCTGGGGGTGCAACTGGACGCCTCGCCGGGGGTGGCCGCGCGAGCCGTCGAGATCCAAACGCCGACCCCCGGCTTCCAGGCCGCCGTGTACGCAGCCTCGCATCCGACGCCGGCATCCACGGGAGCAGGCTCGGGCACGGCCGGCGGCCCCGGGGCGCTTGGCTGGACGCAGCTGGCGCACACGCGCACGATCGGCGGCCGCACCACGATCGCGATCAATAGCTCGACCGCCGTCTACCGCTACTACCTGATCTGGATCACGCGACTGCGGCCGGCCAGCAACACCGCCCAGATCGCGGAGATCACGCTGTTCCGCTGAGCTGCCCAGCGGAACGGATGGTGCTAGCCGCTGGCCGAGGGGGCACCGGCCGAGGGGGCGGCGCCGGGACTCGCCGGCGGGGTGGTCGGCGTCGTCGCCGTAGAGGTGGTCTGCTGGGCAAGCTTGCCTATCGCGATCGTCACCACGCCCCCCTTCGCGAGCTTGTTCCCGGCGGCCGGGCTCTGCTGCAGGACCGTGCCGACCTTGGCTTCTTCGCTGACCGTGCGCGTGACCGTCTTTGCTTCAAAGCCGGCGGCGCCGAGCGCCGCGTCGGCCTGAACTTCGCTCTGTCCGACCACGTTTGGCACGGCCGTCTTTGCCGGCGCCTGCGCCACCACCAGCGTCACGGGGCTCCCGGTCCGGACGTGCGCTCCTGCCGCGGGGGACTGCGAGATGACCGTACCGGCTGGCGGTTCGGCGACTTCGCGACGGGTCGCGCTCGCCTTCAGTCCTGCGGCCGACAGCGCCGCAGTCGCAGATGCCTGGCTTTCGCCTGTGACTGCGGGCACCGTCGTTTCCGCAGGGCCGGAGGAGACGAACACGGTCACCGGGCTGCCCACCTGTACCGCCACTCCGGTACTCGGATCGGTCGACACGACCAACCCCTTGGCGACCGATTCACTTGCCTGACTCTGAGTGCTCGGGCGCAAGCCCTGTTGGCGGAGGATGTGCACCGCTTCGCTGGCGCTCTTGTTCAGGACGTTCGGCAGCGCAACGCTTTCGGCGCCCGAGGACACGAACACGCTGACGCGGCTGCCGTGGGCGACGACGGTGCCATGCGGCGGCGTGGTGCCGATCACCAGACCCTTCGCGACGGCGGCGTTCGGGCTCACCACGACCACCGGCTGCAACCCTTCGTGCCTGAGCGTCGCGACGGCGGTTGCCTGCGTCTGCCCGGTCACGTTGGGCACCGTCACGCTGGCGCGGCTACCGCCCGGCAGCAGCAACAGCAGCAGAACGGCCGCGAGCACGAGCAGCGCCGCGACCGTGGCGGCGATCGCGCGGCGGCGGCGGCCGGGGGCGGCGATCGGTTCGCCGGGGGCCGCGAACGGCGCCACGACGGCGGTCGGCGCCGGTCCGAGCCCAGCCGGCGGCGGCGCCGGGGCGATGCCGGCACGGGCCTGCTGCAGCGCGGCGATCAGCTCGTCGGCGCTTGCGAATCGCGCCGCGGGATCCTTGGCCAACGCCCGCATCACGACGGCGTCGAGCGCCGGGCTCACGGCAGGGTTGCGCTGGCTCGGCGGAGTCGGTTGCACCGAGACCTGCTTGAGCGCGATCGTCACCGCCGACTCGCCCTCGAACGGCACGCCCCCGGTCAGCAGCTCGTAGAGCACGACCCCGACGGAGTAGAGATCCGAGGTCTCGCTGACGGCGTGGCCCTGCGCCTGCTCGGGCGAGAGATATTGCGCGGTCCCCATGATCGAGCCCGTCATGGTCATGTCCGAGGCTCCCGCGCGGGCGATGCCGAAGTCGGTCACCTTGGCGCGACCCTCCTCGTCGAGGATCACGTTGTGCGGCTTGATGTCGCGATGGATGATCCCTCGCCGATGGGCAAAGCGAAGCGCGAGCAGGATCTGGATCGTGACGTCGATCGCGTCGTCGGGGGCCAACGGACCGTGTTCGCGCACCACGGCCTTCAGCGAGCGGCCGGGCAGGTACTCCATCGCGATGTAGTAAGTGCCGTCCCACTCGCCGCGGTCGTAGACACTGACGACGTTTGGATGGGAGAGCCCTGCAGCGCTCGAGGCCTCGCGGCGAAAGCGCTCTACGAACTCCTGATCCTCGGAGAAGCGATGGTGGAGCAGCTTGAGCGCAACCTGACGGCCGAGCAAAGTGTCCTGGGCCAGATAGACGTCGGCCATCCCTCCGGAGCCGAGCCGGGAGACGACCCGGTAGCGCCCATCGATGACGGTGCCGGCCTCGACCGCGCTCACGGCCGCCCCCGCTTGCGCTGACCTGGCCGGGGAGCCGAACCCAGCAGGAGCGGGCAGGTCTGCGGCGGGGCCGCGGAGATCGGCCTCGCCTTGCGACATGCGTCAAGGCCTGCGGTATGGAGGCCCGCTCCCCGGTGTGCAGCGGCCCACGAGCGCAACTGCGAGCACGACACGTGTTGAGAGTCGTTCCTATTCATGCAGCAACGCTTCGATCACCTGCTTGGCCACCGGCGCAGCGAACGCGCCCCCCTGTCCGGGCACGCCCTTCAGCGTGACCGCGACCGCCGCCGTGGGATTCTGCGCGGGGGCGAAGGCGATGAACCAGACGTTGTTGATCGCCGCGCCGATCTGCGTCTCCGCGGTCCCGGTCTTGCCCGCCACCCTCACTCCGGGAATCTGTGCGCTGACGCCCGTCCCTTCGTTTACGACCGCTTCCATCATCGTCGTCACGGCCGCGGCGGTCGAGGAGCGCATCACGACCGATTGGACTTTCGGCGAGATCCGTTCGACGACATTCCCGTCGGGTTCGACGATCGCGCTCGCCAGATGCGGGGCCATCAGCACCCCGCGGTTGGCGACGGCCGCCGCAACCTCGGCCATCTGCAGCGGCGTCACCTGCAGCTTGTCCTGTCCGATCCCCATGCGACCCACGTCGACGTATTCGCTCGTCGGGGCGATCAGCCTCCCGTGCAGGTACTCGCCGCTGGCCGACGTCTGATCGCTCGGGTAGTCCAGATGGGGCTTGCGGTCAAAGCCGAAGCGGCTCATGTAGCGGGCCATCGTGGGCTTGCCGAGCTGCTCGGCCACCTGCGCGTAGACGGTATTGACCGAGTGAACGAGACCTTCGGTGAGGGTGATCTGACCCAAGCTGTCGTTGTTGTCGTTTTTCAGCGGCACTCCGGAGATCGGCACTTCGTTGCGCCCGCTGACAGTCGACTCGGGCGTGAACCGGCCACTGTCGATCGCCGCCACCGCGGTCACCACCTTGAAGGTCGAGCCCGGTGCGTAGCCGAACTGCGTCGCGCGGTTGACCAACGGCGACCGCGGATCGCGCGTGAGGCGTCCGTAGGCGCTGGCGGAGCTCAGCGAGTTGGCGTCATAGCCAGGTGTGGAGGCCATCACCTCGACCGCTCCGGTCCGCGGCTGCAGGGCCACGACGGCGCCTTCGTGTTCGCCGAGCGCCTGAACCGCGACGCGCTGGGCGGCGGGCCGCAGCGCGGTCCGGACCTCCTCCCCGCTCGGCTTGCGGCCCTGCAGCTGATCGAGAACGCTCTGCACACTGCCTCTGTTCTGACCGTCGAGCGGCGCGCTGCGGTAGAGCTCCGTACCGGCTTGGCCGAGGTCGAAGAAGGAGTAGCCGACCGCGTGGGTGAACAGCGATCCGGTTGGATACACCCGCTTGTAGTTGCCTTCGGCGCCGCGGACGCTGCGCGCCAGCACCGTGCCATCGGCCGCGACTATCTCGCCACGGTCGATTCGCTGTTGTTCGAGCACACCGCGCTTGTTCAGCGCGTTGGCCCGCAGCGAGGAGGCTTCGAACACCGCCCAGCGCGATGTGAAGGCGACCAGCACGGCAAACAGGACGACGACGAGGCCGTACAGACGAACGATCGGCCGATTCATCGCCGCGCGCTCCCGCCGCGCAGACTCCATGGGTGTTGACGAGCGGCGCGTCGCGAACGCGGGTGGACCGTTGCCAGGGGGCTGGCGTGATTGGCGAGGCGATCGGCCATGTGCCTCATCCTCCGCTCAGCTGTCCGAGTTCCAGCTGGCGCACTAGCCCGGCGGCGTCGCGTTCCGAGCGCCAGGCGTGGTCGAGCAGCGCCTGGCGTTGTGCCGGCGCCAGCTTGGCGGCGCTGACTCCGGAGACGTAGTAGCTGCTGTACAGCTTGATCCCAGCCGGCAGTTCGTAGGGAACGCCCTGGAAGATCGTGACCAGCCCCCGTTGGTTGGTGGCGATGAAGTACACCGATTGAAGCGCCAGATAAGCGGCGGCACCTAGCACTGCGACAACGGCGAGCGTCGCCAGGCTTACGCCCAGTCCTCGCCGGCGCCGCAGCCGGCCGCGGCGTCTGCTTTCGGTCGGGGCCGGCCGGCGCGGCAGGCGCCGAGCCACTGTCGAGGCGGCATCGGGGTGCTCGATGGCAGCCGGCTCGAGAACGCTCGTAGCCGTCGCGTAGCCATCCGTGCCGCCGCCTGGAAGCTCCTCCAGCCGCAGCAACACCACGGTGATGTTGTCCTTACCGCCGGCGGCGTTGGCCGCGGCGATCAGCGCCTCGCCGGCGTCGCGCACACGCTCGTGGGCGGACAGCAGCTCGTGGAGATCCGGCTCTCCGAGCATCGTCGTCAGCCCATCGCTGCAGAGCAGATAGACGTCGCCGGCGAGGCCGCTGACCGACGTCACATCCACCTCGACGCTCGGCTCAGGCCCAAGCGCGCGGGTGATCACCGAGCGCTGGGGGTGCTCCTCGGCTTCTGCGGGGGTCAGGCGGCCCTGGCGGATCAGCTCGTCCACCAGCGAGTGGTCGTCGGTCAGCCGCAGGAGCTCACCGTCGCGCAGGCGGTAGGCGCGCGAATCGCCGACGTGCGCGATCGAGACCTCGTGCTCTCCGACGTAGAGGACGGTGATCGTCGTCCCCATGCCGGCGTGCTCGGGGCGCTCGTGGGAGAGCCTGTTGATGCGCGCGTTGGCCTCGCGCACCTGCTCCACGAGCCGCGTCTCGACGTCGCCGTCGCGGCGCAGGCCCGGGCCGAAGGCTTCGACCGCCATCCGCGAAGCGACCTCGCCCGCCTGCGCACCTCCCATCCCATCCGCTACGACGAACAGCGGCGAGCGAACCAGCAGCGAGTCCTCGTTGGCTCGCCGCTGCAGCCCCGTGTCGGTGCCCGACCAGTGTTCGACGACTCTCAGCATCGGCTCCCGCCAGACGGGCAGGCGAGCGCAAGCGGCGGCACGCTCAGTCCACCTCGAAGCTGAATTCGGAGTCGCCGATGCGCACGCGGTCGCCCGGGTGCAAGGGCCGCGGACCCTCGAGCAGCTCCTCGTTGAGATAGGTGCCGTTGGTAGAGCCAAGGTCTTCGATCACCAAAGTCCCACCCTGTTCGTAGACACGCGCATGGCGCGAGGAGGCAAATGGGTCCTGCAAACGGATCTCGGCCGTCTCGCCGCGGCCGAAGACGACGTCGCCGCCGAGGTCGTAGATCATCCCGGGCTCGTGTCCGGGGGCACGCTCTACGACCATCCGCGGCGCTCGCTCGGCGAGGTTGGGCGGACCGAGCGTGGAGGCCGAGTGCAGCCCGGTCGCGTCGGCGGGAATCGGTCCCGGCGCCGGACCGTCGCCCGCGAGCCGGTTTGAGCGCAAGTCACGAAGCGCGCTGCGCGCGATCCACAGCAGGAACAGGTAGATGACGGCCAGGAAGCCGAACTTGAGCATCACCGAGACGGGTGCGAGGCCGTTCATGGCGCGATCTCGAAGACTAGATCGGTCGATCCAACGCGGATCCGATCGCCGGCGCGCAGCTCGCAAGCGCCACGTATGCCTGTGCCGTTGACGCTCACGCCGTTTGTCGAGCCGAGGTCTTCGATCGTCCAGACGTCCGTGGCGCGCGGCCGCAGCTCCGCGTGCCGACGCGAGACGCCGGTGTCCTCGAGCACGATCTCGCAATCGCGGCTGCGCCCGATCACCGCGCCGCGCGGTGGCACGACCAGGCGCCGCCCGGACGTCACCAGCAATGCCTTGGCGGCTCGCGGACGTCCACCGCTTTGTTGGAGCGCTTGGCGCACGCGATCGGAGTTACTGAAGATCATCGTGCCACCGGCCGGCGCCTGCTCGAGCTGAGGACGTGCCGGGCGGGCGGCAGAGGACCGGGCCGCCGACGGGACCGACGCCGCTTGAGGCGACGCGGGCACTGGGGGCGACGCCGGCTCCTCCTCCTCCTCTGAGCGCGCCAGCCGCGCCTCGATCCCGAATTCGCCGAGCCGCAGCTCGTCGTCTGTGTGAAATGAGATGTGCGGAGCCGAGGCCAGCGCAAAGTCTTCGGCCCGAGCGTGCTCGAGCAGGTAGGCGCACAGCTCTTCGATCACCTCGTGCTCGACGCCCTCGTAGCGAGCACGGTCACGCGGCGAGAGCCACACCGAGTACTCGTTGGGGGCGTAGACACGGGACACCGAAGCGGTCGTGTGGGCGTCCATCTCCCGCGCGAGCTTGTGCGCCAGTTCCATCGGCCGCACCTCGGCTTTGAACAGGCGACCGAAGGTCCCCTCCACCAAGCCCGCGATCGTGTTCTCCAGTGTCCGCAGCGGATTCATCTCATGCGCCTGTCTGTCTCTCTCCCACGTCACTCTACGGATCGCACGCGATGGCGATGGCGTCCGTGCCCCGGCCGGCTTGCCACCAAACCCGGCCGGTGCTATGCGGGGCCGCGCAGCGCGCGAGCGCAAATGGCGACCGCGCAGCCGAGCACCGAACCGAGCACCGCGCCGAGCGGCGCCTGCGATGCGGGGTCTGCAAGCCACGCCCGCTCGGCGAGGGGTGCTGCACCAAGCAGAAAGACGGTCCAAGCGATTGCCGCGAGGACGTCGAGCGCGGCGTTGCGCCCGCGCACGAGCAATGGCAGCGCCGCCGCGCCGAGCGCCCATGCCACCGCGCCGAGCGCAAGCTCGGGTGTGAGCAGCGGGCCGATCACGTGGGTTGCGGTGGTGCCGAGGGACGCCTCCCACGCCGAGCGCGTGCCCACGCCCGCCGGCGGTCCGAGCCACAGGCGCTTGCCGAGCAGCGGCTCTGCAAGCGCAAGCCACCAGAAGCCGAGCGCCGCGAGACCGGCACGCGCCGGTGCGCTCGCGCGCTGCCCGGCAAATGCCGGAAAGGCGCCCGCCAAGCCGAGCGCACCCAGCGCCGGCGCGGCGGCCGCGGCCAGCCAACCCGGGCCACTGCGGCGTGGAAGCGCAAGCAATGGGGCGGCGGCGGCCAACATCAGCAGCGCGACACCAGGTCGTCCGACTGCGCCCTGCCAGAGCGCCGCAGCCAGCACCAGGCCCAGCCACACCGATCGCGGCAGCGCGGCTGTGGAGAGGCGGCGTGTGGCTGTGGGTGGGGACTGCGCCTCGTCGCCCTCTGCAAGCGACGGGGAAGTGCCGTCGGAGCGGCTATGGGCGCGAGCGAATCGGTGTGGATCGTGAGACCCATCGAGCGTACCTTGGGCATCGCGGCCGAAGAACGGCCGCTCGTAGCTGGCGGTGTCGTGCACCGTTCCCCGGGCCTCGAGCCTCGGGGAACGGTCGAGCGCCACCTCGGCGGCCGTGACGGCCGAGCTCGAACGTGAAAACGGTCCTTTGCGGTCGAGTCCTCGCCGCAACGCGCCCTCGAGCGCGCCTGACAGATCGGCAAGGGTCCCGCGTCGATCCCGCTCGACCGCGAGCGCCGCGTCCAGCGAGCGGGTGAGCTCGCGCGGAAGGTCGCGGCGGCGGCGCTCCAACGGCTCGATTGGCGCTCCGATCCGCCTTGCGGTGGCAGCCGGAGTGCGGCCGCGGACCGGATTCACGCCGGTGAGCGCCTCGTACAGCACGAGCGCCAGCGAGTAGAGGTCCGCAGCCGGGCCCACCTGCGCTCCGTCGCACTGCTCGGGTGCCATGTAGGCAAGCGTCCCGTACACGTCGCCCGTGCGCGTCAACGATTCCGCGCCGGCCAGCAGAGCGCCGCCGAAGTCCGCCAGCTTGGCGGTGGCGAACGAGCCGTTCGTGTTCGACGTGGCGCGCTCTGCCGGGACGAGCACGTTATGCGGCTTGACGTCGCGATGGATCACGCCGCGCGCGTGCGCGTGCTCCAGCGCGCCCGTGAGGGCCAGACCGATCTCGAGGATCTCCTCGTCCGCCAACTCGTCAGCAGCGATCAGATCGGCCAGCGTCTTGCCCTCGACGAGCTCTGAGACCAGGTAGAAGGCTTCCTCATCTGCGCACGCCTCGTAGAGCGCGACGATCGCGGGGTGCGACAGTCGAGCGGTGGCCTGCGCCTCGCGCAGCGCGCGATCTCGCTCCTGCGCCGATGGCAGGGCGATCCGCTTCAGGGCGACCGCCCGCTCGAGCTGCTCGTCGCGGGCGCACCAGACGGTGCCGAACCCGCCTGAGCCGAGCCGCTCCAGCAGTCGGTAGCGGCCGAGCACCAGCTCGTTTCGACGCGCCGGGCGCTCGTCGCAGACGCGGACATCGCCGCGAACCAGGGTTCTGGAGCTGTCCACCCAGGCGGCTTCGCCGCCGCAAACCCGCTTTCCTGCCGGTCGATCGCGGCTGAGTCGCCTGGCCGATAAGTTGCAGCGTCGCTACGCACAAGCGCTCCGCCTGCCGGTGGAGTCATACTGGTGAGCTTCACAGCCCGCAAGGAGCACTTCTATTGTCGTTCTTCGACGACGAGGACGAGGAGCAGCCGACCGCAGTCAGGCCGGCACAAGCGAGAGGACGATCTCGACCGCAACCGCGTCGACCGCAGCGCGGCGGCGGCGGAGCGGCGGCAGCCGAGCACCACGCGACGATGGTCCGGCGCCGGATCGCCGCCGCTGTAGGAGTGCTGCTCCTGATCGCGATCGTGCTGCTCGTGAACGGCTGCCTCAAGCGGGGCAAACAGCAGGCGTTGGAAAAATACAACGGCGGAGTCGGCAAGATCGCGCAGGAATCCCAGGCGCAGGTCTCACATCCGCTGTTTGCGACGCTGGCCGGGGCCGCCGGCAAGTCCGCGCTGGAAGTGGGTCAGCGGGTCGACGAATACCGTTTGCTCGCCCAGCAGCAACTCGAACAGGCACAGAAGCTGAGCGTTCCCGGAGAGATGACGGCGGCGCAACGCGACTTCCTGCTCACGCTGGACCTGCGCCGGGAAGGGCTGCAGAAGCTGGCCAACCTCGTGCGGACGGCGCTCGGCGGCCAAAGCACGCAGGCTGCGAGCTCGATCGCCGGCGCGATGGAGACCTTCCTCGCCTCTGACGTGATCTACTCGCAGCGCGTGGCACCCTTCATTCAGCAAGGGCTGGCCAGCGGCGGCGTGGGCGGCCAATCGACGACCGCGAGCCGCTTTCTGCCCAACCTCGGCTGGCTGCAGACCTCGACCGTGCAAGCCAAGCTGATGGGTCAGACGCCGTCCGGCGGCGCGGTGACGCCCGGCACCCACGGCCACACGCTGAAGGGAGTCAGTGTCGGCACCACGGCTTTGGAACCCTCGCCCACGATCAATCACGTCAGTGGCGGGAGCAACCCGACGTTCACCGTGATGGTCGAAAACGCCGGCTCCAACCCGCAGACGAACGTGAAGGTCGACGTGTCGGTCACCTCCGAAGGGCGGACGCTGTCGGCCTCGCACGTGATCGACAAGACCGAACCGGGCAGCACCAGCAACGTCGACATTCCTGTCGACGGCGTGACGCTGGGGGCCGCCTCACGCGTCAGCGTGAACATCGAGCCGGTACCCGGCGAGACCAACACGGAAAACAACAAGGGCAGCTACATCGTCATCTTCGGCAAATAGCGCTGGGCGGTCGCAAACAGCGACACAGGGTGCTGGCCACAGCCCCGCAGGCGCACCGGAAGCGGCTAACTTGTGCTGTCGATGACCGCCGCGTCGCTCACCGACACCCAGGGCGTCATCGCGCTGGCGGCACTTGCGATCGCCGTGATCACGGCGATCGGCTGCCTGCTGTTGGCTCGCTCGCTGCGACGCATGCGGGGGGCTCAACGATTGGTGCTGGGCGACGGCTCGGCGCGCGACCTGATCGCCCACGGGGCCTCTCTGCAGCAGGCGTTCGAAGCCCTACAAGGGTACGTCGGCGAAGTCGCACTCGGGCTCGACGGACGACTCGACACCGTCGAGCGGCGGCTTGACGGGACGATCGCGCTTCGCGCGCTCGTGCGCTACGACGCCTACAACGAGCTGTCCGGACAGCAGTCGATGTCGCTGGCGCTGCTCGACGAGCGACGCTGCGGCGTCGTGCTCACCTGCATCCACCACCGTGACCAAGCGCGCGTCTACGTCAAGCAGATCCTCGACGGCACCGGCGAGCTCCAGCTCTCACCCGAGGAGGCGGAGGCTGTGTCCGCCGCGATCGCCTCGGGCTCGGCGCCGGCGGTCCTGGCCGGCGGCGAGCGCGGGCGGGTCTCCGGGCCCGATGCGAGCGCCGGTGGCCCCTGACGCGCACACCGACCCGGCGGTGCCGAGCGCCGGCTACCTGGGTCCGGAGGGCACCTTCAGCGAGGAGGCGTTGTTTGCCTGCGTTCCTGAGGGAGCCGTAGCCCCAGTCGCGTTCGGGACGATCCGCGACGCTGTGCTGGCGGTGCAGGAAGGCTCGGTGCGTTGGGCGCTCGTCCCGATCGAGAACTCGATCGAGGGACCGGTCACCGTGACGCTCGACACCCTGGTGGTGGACGCCATTGACGTGTGCATCGTCGGCGAGTTCGTGCTGGCGGTGCGTCACAACCTGATCGCAAGCGCACCGGTGGCGCTGGAGCAGATTCACACCATCGTCTCCCACCCTCACGTCCCTGGCCAGTGCTCTCGCTTCCTGCACGGCAGCGTGCCGCACGCGAAGATCGTTGCCGCGAGCTCAACCGCCGAGGCGGTGCGTGGCGTGGCCGAGGACTCCAGTGGCCAGATGGCCGCGATCGGCACCCAGCTGGCGGCGCGACTGTACGGCTGTACTGTGATCGCAGAGAGCATTCAAGATCGCGCAGACAACGAGACCCGGTTCGTGTGGATCGCCCACTCGGGAGACCAGACGAGCCCACCTCTACGTGTCGAGAGCCGAGCAGGAGCAAAGACCTCCCTAGTCTTTTGGGGCGCCGGAGCCGGCCATGCCGGCTGGCTTGTGCGCTGCCTCGATCAATTTGCCACGCGTTCGATCAACCTGACCAAGATCGAGTCGCGACCTATGCGCGAGCAGCTCGGGCGGTACATGTTCTTCCTGGATCTAGAGGGCTCGACCGGCGAGTCGGCGGTGGCGGCCGCCCTCGACGGACTGCGCGCGCAATGCGAACACGTACGCGTGTTCGGCTCTTACCCGGCGACGTGAGCCCAGGTGCGCGGCCTGCGAGCCTCCGTGGCTGCGCCAGCGAAGCCTACGCTCCCGCCCACGATTGCGCACGTTCGAGTCCGCCGTACCGCTACACTCCGGCGCGGAAGATGGAAAGCAAGGCCCCCACAGACCCAGTGGGGTCCGTGCCGTCCCTCGAGCACCCGCGGCACGGACCTGGCTCATCGTCTAGCACGACGACGGGCGGTCGGGTGCTCGTCCTCAACGCGACCTATGAGCCGATCAACGTCTGCTCGGTCAGGCGGGCGGTCGTGCTCTTGCTCAAGGAGAAGGCCGAGCTGATAGAGCGCGGCATCACCGAGCTTCATTCTGAGAGCTCGACGCTGGCGCGCCCGGTTGTCATCCGCCTGATGACCTACGTGCACGTGCCGCGCGACACGCACCGCCGCAAGATCACCCGCCGCGCGGTGTTTGCACGCGACGGCTGGACGTGCCAGTACTGCGGCTCGCGCTCCAACCTCACCGTGGACCACGTGATCCCACGCTCCAAGGGCGGGAACTCCAGCTGGGAGAACATCGTCGCCTCGTGCGCTCCGTGCAACCGGCGCAAGGGCGACATGCTGCCGCGCCAGGCCGGCATGCACCCCCGCCGCGCACCGCGCATACCGCGCGCCGAGATCTTCATCCACGTAGCCTCGCCGACGATCCCGGCGGCGTGGCGCCAGTACCTGCCGGCGGCGGCCTGAGCGCGGAACCGGGCCTCAGAAGGCTCCGCAGCAGACCTCGGACAAGACGGAGGGCGCCTCGACGGGGCGCCCTCCGCTTACGACTGCGCTGGACACGACCGCATCGGTTTGCTGCGCAGATCCGCGCTTGCGCGCAAGTCAACGCCGCCAGCCGGGGGGACAGCCCGGCGAACCTTCGCGATGGTGGTCCGGTTGGATTCCGCTAGGCGGGTCCAGCCGAGCGATTCGGCCTAACGGCCGGCCACCTCCAGAGTCCCGCAAGTACTGTCAGACAACGTAGGACCACCTCCTTTCTCTGGTCCTAGCAATGTAGCGGAGATCGATGACGCTGTGTGCAGGCGGCTCGTCGAATGATCGCCGCCGGGCCGCGTGCGCCCGCCGCCCCGATCGAGGCGGGCGCATGCTCCCTTCAGCTGGCGGTGATGTATCCGCTCATGTAGCCCGGTTGCTGCATCGCCCAGCCGTTTGCCTCGGTGTCGCAGGGGAGCATGCAGTTCCACTGAAACCTGCCGGGCTGGGAGACGGTCATCGTGTAGGTGTGCAGACCGGGTTGGGCGATGATGTTCACGCCGGCCGCGGTCGAGGTGATGCTGTGGGGGACTTCATCGGTGTTATCGATGCGCAGCGTGACCGTTTCGCCCACCTTGACGTTGAAGTTCGTGACCGTGAACGCGTCGTGCATCTTTCCGTCGGGACCGCGCTTGCCACTGGGGACGACCTTCGTTTCGATCACCTGCGTCTGTGTGGTACGCGCCGCGGCCTGCGTCGCAGTTGGCGCCGAGACCACTCTCACTTCACGCGAGCGGCTGCTCTGTACAAGCGCAACCATCGCCATGAGAAACGCGGCCAGGATCGCGAGGCCGGCGAGCACCTCCAGCACCTTCTTTCCTGTGTGATCGACCGCTGCGTCGAATCGCTCTTGATCGCTTCTCTGAGTGTCCATTTGACCCGCCTCTTTCGTTGCTGGCTGTCCTGCCGTATTGATCGCAGCTGGGATAGCCAGCCGCCTCGGCGTAAAGCCGTGCCGCGGCTGGGCGCCACCGCAGACCTACACGGCCGAAGGGCGGAGCCCGGGGTCAGGGAAAAACCGAAGTGCGAGAGCGGCGGCGCTACTCGCCGAGCGGGAGCGAGGGCTGAGCGGCGGCGTCGACGTCAGTGTCTTCGGCTTCGCTGTCGACCACCAGCGCAACGGCGCTGACCGCGTCTTCGTCCTTGAGGTTCATCACGCGCACCCCGGTCGCAGAACGTCCCTGCTGGGAGATGCCGGCCGCAGCGGTGCGCTGCACCATGCCGCTCACGCTGATGAAGACGAGCTCGTGGTGCTCGCGGACGACCAGCGCGCCCGCGAGACGGCCCTTGCGCTCGGTCAGGCCGATCGTCTTGACGCCCTTGGCGCCGCGGCTGGTCTTGCGGTACTGGGCGATCGGTGTCCGCTTGCCGTAGCCGTTCTCGGTGACCACGAGCAGGTCGATGTCGTCGCGGGCGACGTCCATGGCGATCACTTCTCCCTCCCCTCCCACGTCCATGCCCCGCACCCCAGTGGTGTCTCGGCCCATTGCCCGCGCGTCGGACTCCGCGAAGCGCACCGTCAGGCCGGCACGTGAGACCATGATCACCTCCTCACCCTCTTCGACCCCCCTCACGGCCAGCAGCTCATCGTCGTCGCGGATGTTGATGGCAATGATCCCGTCGGCCTTGATCGGTGTGTTGTAGGCGGCCAGCTCGGTCTTCTTGATCGTGCCTTTGCGAGTGGCGAACACGAGGTACTTGGTCTCGGTGAAGTCGCGTGTGGAGAGGACCGCCTGGACGCTCTCCCCCTCGCGCAGCGGCAGCACGTTGACGAGCGCCCTGCCCTTGGCGGTTCGCGATGCCTCGGGCAGCTCGTAGACCTTGGAGCGGTAAACCTTGCCGCGATTGGTGAAAAAGAGCAGGTAATCGTGGGTCGAGCAGATGAACAGGTGCTCTATGAAGTCGTCGTCCTTCATGTCCATCCCGGCTATTCCGCGCCCCCCGCGGTGTTGCTGGCGGTAGGTGGTCAATGGCAACGACTTGATGTAGCCACTGTTGGTGATCGTTATCACCATCTGCTGATCGGCGATCAGATCCTCGATGTCGATCTCGTCCTCGGAGTGGCTGATCTCGGTACGTCGCTGGTCGCCGAACCGCTCGGCGATCTCCGAGAGCTCTTCTGTGATCACCGCGAGCACCCGGCCCTCGTCGCCGAGGATGGCCCGCAGCTCGGCGATCCGCTCGGTGACGTCTGCGTGCTCCTGCTTGATCGCATCGGCCTCCAGCGCGGTCAGCTGCGAAAGGCGCAGATCGAGAATCGCGCTGGCCTGAATCTGGCTGAGCTCGAAGCGCTCGACCAGCTGTTCGCGCGCCGATTCGCGATCGCGTGAGCGACGGATCAGCTCGATGATCGCGTCGAGGTGCTCGAGCGCGACCAGCAGGCCCTCGAGGATGTGCGCGCGAGCCTCCTTCTCTGACAGCTCGTGCTTGGTGCGGCGAACGATCACCTCGCGTTGGTGGGCGACGTAGTTGTGAATGACCGCCCGCAGGTCGAGCGTACGTGGGACGTTGTCGACGAGCGCGACCATGTTCACCCCGAAGGTGCTCTGCATCGAGGTGTGCTTGTAGAGCTTGTTGAGCACGACCTTGGGGATGGCGTCGCGCTTGAGCTCGATCACGAGCCGCATCCCGCGCTTGTCGGACTCGTCGCGCAGATCGGAGATCTCGGGGATCTTCTTCTCGTGCACGAGCTCTGCGATCTTCTCGATCAGCCCACCGGGACCGCCCTTCTTGACCATGTAGGGCAGCTCGGTGACGACGATCGCCTCCTTGCCCTGCTTGAGCGGCTCGACGTGCGCCTTGGCCTGAACGCGCACACGCCCTTTCCCCGTTTGGTAGGCGTCGCGGATGCCGGCGCGGCCGAGGATGATGCCGCCCGTGGGGAAGTCGGGCCCCTTGACGTGCGCCATCAACCCCTCGATCTCGATGTCAGGGTCCTCGATGTAGGCGATCGTGGCCGCTATCACCTCGCGCAGGTTGTGCGGCGGGATGTTGGTGGCCATGCCAACGGCTATCCCAGAGGAGCCGTTGACGAGCAGGTTGGGAAAGCGCGCGGGCAGGACAAGCGGTTCCTGACGCGAGCCGTCGTAGTTGGGCGCAAAGTCGACCGTGTCCATGTCGAGATCGCGCAGCATCTCCATCGCGATCCGTGACAGCCGTGCCTCCGTGTAGCGCATCGCCGCCGCCGGGTCGTCGTCGACCGAGCCGAAGTTCCCCTGCCCGTCCACCAGCTCGTAGCGCATCGAGAAGTCCTGCGCCATGCGCACGAGCGTGTCGTAGATCGCCGAGTCGCCGTGCGGGTGGTACTTGCCCATGACCTCTCCCACCACGAGCGCACACTTGGAATAAGAGCGCGTTGGGCCCAGCCCGAGCTCGCTCATCGCATAGAGCACCCGCCTGTGCACCGGCTTGAGGCCATCGCGCACGTCCGGCAGTGCGCGCCCGACGATGACCGACATCGCGTAGTCGAGATACGCCGTGCGCATCTCGTCCTCCAGCGCACGCGGCTCGACGTTCCCTCCGCTCAAGGTCTCCGGCGTGGCCAACTCAGCTCACCCCCTCACACATCGAGGTTTGCGACTGCGCGCGCATTGTCTTCGATGAACGCACGGCGGGGCTCGACCTGATCGCCCATCAGCATCGAGAAGATCCTGTCGGCCGCCGCGGCGTCCTCGAGCGTCACCTGAGCCAGCGTGCGGCTGGCGGGGTCCATTGTCGTTTCCGCCAATTGCTCCGCGTTCATCTCGCCAAGACCCTTGAAGCGTTGCAGCTTGACGCCCTTCTGCGCCACCGCCATCACGACTTCTCGCAGCGCCTCAAAGGAGGCGGCGCCGTCGCGCACGTCGCCGAGGCGCACCTCGAATGCCGGCGTGCCGGCCAACTCCACCAATTGCCGGTGAACGGCGGCGAGCTGGCGGTACTCCTGTGAGGTGAACAGCGAGTTCTTGATGCGATGGGTGCGGGCAAAGCCCGTTCCCGCCTCGGTGGCCTTCACGCGTAGCTCCTCATCGTCGTGTGAGATCAGCTCGGTCGCGTGCGTCTCGCCCTCGACGCCGTCTCGAGAGAGAACATCGATTGCCGCGCTGACGTCGAGCGCCTGTTCGCCAAGCAGCGAGGACTCCTCCAGGAACTGGACCATCTCGTGACCGTGGACCGCCCGCAGCGAGGAGGCCCAACCCTCGTACTGCTTTAGCAGCCGCACGAACTTCTGCCAACGCGCCTCGGTCAGCTTGAACTGACTGCCATAGCGATCGAAGACCGCGACCTTCTCCCACTTGTCAGAAAGCAGGATGTCCTCGAGCTCGTGCTCCTTCTCGATGTAGCGCTCTCTGCTGCCCTGCTTGATCTTGTACAGCGGCGGCTTGGCGATGTAGACATAGCCAGCTTCGATCAGCTCCTGCATCTCACGGAACAGCAACGTGAGTGCAAGTGTTCGGATGTGGGCTCCGTCCACATCGGCATCGGTCATCAGGATCACCTTGTGATACCGCGCGTTCTCGAGGTTGAACTCGTCGCGCACTCCGGTTCCGATCGCTGTGATCAAAGCCTGGATCTCGACGTTTTGCAGCACCTTGTCGATACGCGACTTCTCGACGTTGAGGATCTTCCCCCTCAGCGGCAGAACGGCCTGGGTGTTGCGGTCTCGACCCTGCTTGGCCGAGCCACCTGCGGAATCGCCCTCGACGATGAAGAGCTCGGCGAGCGACGGGTCCTTGACCGAGCAGTCCGCCAGCTTGCCGGGAAGCGTCGAGTTCTCGAGCGCCGACTTGCGTCGAGTCAAGTCGCGCGCCTTGCGCGCCGCGTCGCGTGCGCGCTGTGCCTGAACCGCCTTGAGGATGACCGCCCGCGCCTCGCTGGGGTTCTCCTCGAGAAACTCCGCCAAGCCCGAGTTGACGATCGACTCGACGACCCCGGCCATACCCGGGTTGCCCAGCTTTGTCTTTGTCTGACCCTCGAACTGCGGCTCGCGCAGCTTGACCGAGATCACGGCCGTCAATCCCTCGCGCACGTCCTCTCCCGAGAGGTTGTCGTCTTTCTCCTTGAGCAAGCCGTGATCGCGCGCGTACTTGTTGATCGTGCGGGTGAGCGCCGAGCGAAAGCCGGACATATGGCTGCCGCCCTCACGCGTGTTGATGTTGTTGGCAAATGAGTGAATTGACTCTTGATAAGAGGAGTTCCACTGCATCGCCACCTCAACGGCTCCCTCCTCGCTTTCACCGGTGAAGAACACGACCTTGCGGTGGACCGTGTCCTTGTTCTCGTTCAGGTAGGCGACGAAGTCCTCGATGCCACCGTCGTACTGGAACTCGGCGGCGTGGCCCTCGCCGCGCTCGTCGACGATCGAGATCTTCAGCCCGCGCGTGAGGAAAGCCGTCTCACGAAGGCGCTCTTCAAGCGTACGAAAGTCGAAGTCGAGAGCCTCGAATATGTCGGCGTCGGGTAGGAAGGTAACGCTGGTTCCGGTCTTGGTGCCCGCGGCGAGCTCATCGCCACATTGCAGTTCCTGCAGCGGCGCGCCACGTGAGTATTCCTGTGAGAACACGTGCCCATCGCGCCGAATCTCCACGACCAACCGCTCAGACAGAGCGTTGACGACCGACACGCCGACGCCGTGCAGGCCACCGGAGACCTTGTAGCCGCCGCCGTCGCCGAACTTGCCGCCCGAGTGGAGCACCGTGAGCACCACCTCCACCGCTGGGCGACCCTCCTTCTCGTGCATGGCCACCGGGATGCCGCGACCGTCGTCGACCACCGTGATCGAGTTGTCTGGATGGATCCTCACCGAGACCTCGCCGCAGAAGCCGGCGAGCGCCTCGTCCACCGAGTTGTCGACCACCTCGTAGACCAGGTGGTGCAGTCCCAACGGCCCAGTCGAGCCGATGTACATGCCGGGTCGCTTGCGTACCGCCTCCAAGCCCTCGAGGACCGTTATGTCCTGGGCGTCGTAGCTGGTGCTTCCAGTAGTCGATCCTCCAGACCCGGTCTGGCCAGGCGTGTTCTGCGAGCGTGGTGTCTCGGTCGCCAATTATCCTCCGATGACGCGAAAACGCCCCGGAGACGGTTGCGCTCGAGCGTCCGTCCGGGGCGACAATGCTGTTTGACGGAGGATAGCACAGAAGCCCCCGGAAACCGGGCTTGCCGACTCGTCGAAAAGCCTGCAAACAAGCGAAAAGTGCAACGAAATCGGCCTCGCTGAGCGCTCGCGCTCGCGCTCGTTAGGTAGCGCGTCGTGACAACGGCCGGCGAGCGGCGGTCAGCCGGTGCGACAACGAACACGGACGATGGACCGCTGGCCCAAGACAGCGTTCAACCGCTCGACCAGCTCGGGCATCATCTCGAGCTCGGCGGCCCACACCGAGTCGCTGCAGATCACCGTCAGGACGCCGTCGCGCTCGGCGATCGGTCGCGCCACCGCTGCCACCCTCTCGCCCACCGCATCAGGCCATGCGCCCTGAGCGCGTGCCAGGACAGTTGGTGGCTCGAGGGCCGCCGTCAGGCCCGCCAAAGCCTGTGAGAATGGACGCGGAGCGCGACGACTCATGCCGCGATTGCCTCCTGCACGACGACTCCGGGGGAGACGCTCAACAGTGTTGCGCCGGAGCGAGACGCTCCGGGAACGTGACCTACGTCGGTGGTCGCTATCACGCTCTGCCCGCCGCCCGAAAGCTCCTCGGCCAGCAACTCCCGTCGGTGGACGTCGAGCTCGCTCATCACGTCGTCGAGCAGCATCAGCGGTGTGGTGCCCCGTTCGTCGGCGAGCAGCGAGCGCTCGGCCAGCAACAACGCGAGCAGGGCAAGACGCTGCTCGCCCTGCGAGCCGTAGGAGCGCAGCTCGCGACCGTCGCGCAGGATCGCGAGCTCGTCGCGGTGCGGACCGTGCGTGCAAAAGCCGCGGCGCAGATCTTGCTCCAAGCGCTCGGCCAGCTCCGCCATCAGATCTTGCTCACTCGCGGCCGAGGTACGCGGCCGGTAGCTCAGCTCGCATCGGCCGACCAGGCCCAACTGGTCTGCTCGCTCGGCAAATGGGCCGCAGAGCATGTCTACGAGGCGAGCCCGGTGATCACGCAGAGCCAGCGCGTGGCGAGCGAGCTCGAGGTCCCAGCTCGGGAGTGTCGAGCGCGTCGAGCGGCCGGCGCGGATCCCGGCGATCAGCGCGTTGCGCTGCGCGAGAGCGCGTGCGTATTCGCGGCGCACCGACGCTCGCGCCGGCCACAGCGCCGCGATCAACTGGTCCACGTGCGAGCGACGAGCGGCGGGCGGGCCCTTGATCAGCTCCAATCGATCGGGAAAAAACACGCTGACCAGGGGTCGCTGGTCGACCTCGGTCATCCGCTGGACAGCCACTCCGTCTGCGCTCATGTGCTTCTCGATGCCCGGAGAGATGCCGACGGCGAGCTCGTGGCGGCGATCACCGTCGCGCAACACGACGAGGACGCGTGCGGTCCGTGCGCCAAAGCGGACCAGCTCACGCTCGTTGCGAGTGCGCTGAGAGTGTCCGGTGCACCCGAAATACACCGCCTCCAACAGGTTGGACTTGCCGGCGCCGTTGGCGCCGTGAAGCACCGTCAGGCCTTCGCCCAGCCGCGCCTCGGCGCGCGCGTAGGTGCGGAAGTCGCGCAGCTGCACACTGAGAACGAGCACGGTGGCATCACCTCAACCGGCCCACACCGGGGTCAACTGGTACGCGGCGCTCGGGCGCTGTGCCGTCATCGCCAGCGCCAAGCGCATGGTCATGCGTTCAAGCGGATCGGCATTATCAAATAGACGAACTGTCCCCCGTCGGGCGACTCAACCAAACCTGGTCGCAGCGGGCTGATCAACTTGAGCACCAGCTCTTCGGACTCGACGCTTTCCAGGCCATCGCGTAGAAACTCGGGGTTGAAGCCGATCTCCAGCGGATCGCCAGAGAACGGCGCCGGCAGAGTCTCGCTGGCCTCGCCGACGTCCGGCGTCTGCGCAGAGACCGTCAGCTCTCCCTCGGCGAAGGCCAGCCGCAACGGCGCGTTCTTCTGCGCAAGCAAGCTGACTCGGCGTACCACGTCAACTACCTCAGCGCTGTCCAGCCGCAGCTCATGCTCGACGCTCGCGGGCAGCAGCTGGCGATAGTTCGGGAACTGACCATCGATCAGACGGGACGACAGGACGACGTCGCCGACCTCAAAGATGACCTGGCTCTGCCCAAGGCTCACGCCGAGATCCGGCTGCTCCACGCTCTGCGCGATGCGTGCCAGCTCCTGGAGCGCACGGGCAGGCACGTTGGCCTCGATGGCTGCGCTCACCGGTGCTTGGATCTTCGTGTGCTTGACGCTGAGTCGATAAGAATCGGTCGCGACCATCGTCAGCTCCTGATCGGAGGCTGAGATCAGCACGCCGGTCAGAACGGGGCGCGTATCGTCCTTTGAGGCCGATCGCGAGACCTGCAGAGCGGTGTCCACGAACTCTCTGGTGGGGAGTAGTACGCGCGCGCCCTCGACTGGGGCGGGGAGCGTCGGAAAGTCCTCGGCGCGCAGGGTGCGTAGATGAAACGTGGCGGCGCCGGAGACGACCTCAACGTCCTGCTGTTGCGAACGCAGCTCGAGCGTGACCTGCTCACCCGGTAGCGAACGAGCTACGTCCAGGAAGAGGCGCGCCGGTAGCACAGCCAAGCCAGGGTTGAGGACCTCGGCATGCAGCGGGACGCGGATGCCCATCTCCATGTCGGTGGCGAGCAGCAACGCTCCTGCCGAATCTGCTGAGACCATCACTCCGGAGAGGGCTTGAACGGAGGCGCGAGTGGATGCAACTCGCGTCGCGGTCTGCAACTGCGCCAGGAGCTCAGAGGTTGGCAGCGATAGCTTCACGTACTGTTCCGTTCGTTAGCCAGTATTAGTAGGGGAGAGGTGGTTGTGGATAGGTACTCGATATACAGGCTTTGCTTGCGCTTGGCCTGTGGATGAGGTTGTGGAGGACCAAGAAGTCTTTCAGGCTTGGCGGTCGGGATCTGAGACGAGCGCTGCACGGAGCTGCTCGAGATGCACACGGTAGGCCGAGTCCGATGCGATCTTTTGCTCGGTTCGGCGGAGGGCGTGCAAGACGGTGGTGTGGTCGCGGCCGCCAAAGGCCCGCCCGATCACGGGCAACGATGCGCTTGTCAGCTCACGCGCTAGGTACATCGCCATCTGCCGAGGCTGGGCTAGGCGGGGGCTGCGCGCCGCCGAGACGAGCTCCTCGCTGGAGATACCGAATTGCTTGCACGCCAAGCTCTTGATCTGCTCTATGTCGGGGGTGACACGAGCCGGACGCGGATAGAGGCTCTCGAGGACCTCGCCGGCGAGGTCCTCGTCAAGGGAGCGCCCGGTGAGCGAGCCGTAGGCAACGACTCGTATCAGCGCACCCTCGAGCGAGCGCACGTTGACGGTGATGCGTCGGGCTATTGCCTCGATCGCCAGCTGGGATATCTCAATCTGGTCATGCTGTGCGCGCTTGCGCAGGACCGCAACACGAGTTGAGAAGTCGGGTGACTTGACGTCGGCGACCAGACCGGACTGGAAGCGCTCGCGGAGGCGGTCTTCGAGCGCCTGCAGGTCGCCGGGAGGCCGATCGGAGCCGAGCACGATTTGGCTGCCGGCGTCGTACAGCGCGTTGAAGGTGTGGAAGAACTCCTCCTCTGTCTTGGCCTTGCGCTCCAGGAACTGAACGTCGTCGATCAGCAACAGGTCGACGTGCCGGAAGCGAGCCTTGAACAGATCCAACCGGCTCGTGCCGAGCGCCTGCAGGAATTCGTTGGTGAAAGCCTCACCGGTCGTCAGAAGAACGGTCAGGCCGGGGTTGTGAGTACAGACGAACGCGGCGATCGAGCGCAGTAGATGGGTCTTGCCCACTCCCGGTGGGCCGCAGATGAACAGCGGGTTGTAGGCCTGTGCGGGGAGCTCGCTGACGGTCAAAGCGGCTGCGTGTGCAAGGCGATTAGAGTCGCCGATGACGAATTGGTCGAACGTCAGCTTGGGGTTTGGCTCGGCGAGGTGGGCCGCTGGTCGCTGGGTTGTGGACAGGGCTGTGGATTGCTGTGAGCTCGGGCGGCTTTTGCTGTGCCTGGCGCCACCGGACCGTGTTGTCGCGGGGTTGCCCGTGGGCACCACATCCACCTGGGCGTCGGGACCGAGCACAGCCGCAACGGCGGTTTGCAGGGCCCGCCCGAAGCGCTCGCGCACCCAGTCGCAGGTCTGACTGGGCGCCTCGAGGGTGAGCCGGCGGTCCTCGAGGTGGACGGCTGTGAGGGGCTCGAGCCAAATGCGAAATGTCGGATCCTCGATCGAGCTGGCAAGGCCAGATCGGACGTGGGACCACGTTTGCTCGAGCTCTTCGTTCACGGCAGCGCGACCTGCTCCTGTTCCGGAGAGATTGGCGATGGGTATCGATTTGGGGCCGGCGGACGGCCCGGTCGATCGAATATAACCGAGCCCTGTGCGCGCGGCCGCAGAGACGGGGCGGCACCTCGCAAATGGCGAGAAATTCCGTCCACGGCGCCTGCTGGAGCCGGAGGGCTATACTTTTGGCCGCGGCAGCCGAGCCCTGGGTGGGCGGATGTCGCCGTTGGAGAACTGGGAAATGAAGCGCACCTATCAGCCAAAGAAACGCAAGCGAGCCCGCACGCACGGATTTCGTGCCCGCATGCGCACGCGAGCCGGCAGGCTCACGCTCAAGCGTCGGCGCAGCAAGGGCCGCAAGCGCCTGGCGGCGTAGTGACGCCGGCGGTAGCGCGGTCTCGCTGATGGCCCGCGCGAGCGGCCGTGGCCGTCGAATCTCGCGTAGCGCCGAGTTTGAGCGTGTCTACCGTCAGGGCCGGTCGGTGGCCAACCGTCACCTGGTGCTCTATTCGTTCGCAAACGAGGTCGGCGAAGGG
>DATASE010000108.1:0-9581 GCA_036269375.1 Solirubrobacteraceae bacterium | reverse complement strand
GTGAGCTGCAGACGATCGGCGCGACCACTTTGGATGAGTATCGCAAGTACTTGGAGCGCGATTCGGCTTTGGAGCGGCGCTTCCAGCAGATCCGCGTGGAGGAGCCCACGATCGAGCAGACCGTGGAGATCCTGCGCGGGTTGCGTGACCGCTACGAGCAACACCACAAGGTTCAGATCACCGACGAGGCCCTGCAGGCCGCCGCGGACCTCGCCTATCGCTACATCTCAGACCGCTTCCTGCCCGACAAGGCGATCGACCTGATCGACGAGGGCGCCTCGAGGATGCGCATGAAGTCGCTGACCTCCCCGCCCGCCAATCGCGAGTTCGAAGAGGAGATCGAATCGACGCGTCGCGAAAAGGAGCAGGCGATCGAGAACCAAGAATTCGAGAAGGCGGCCGCACTGCGCGATCAGGAGCGCAAGCTGGCGGGCAAGAAGCGCGAGCTCGAGGAAGAGTGGGAGGCCGGCGACGCGGTCGAGCGTCCCTCGATCGGCGAGGAGGAGATCGCGGACATCGTCTCCATGTGGACCGGCATCCCCGTGTTCAAGCTGACCGAGGCCGAGACCCAGAAGCTGATGCGGATGGAGGAGGAACTGCACAAGCGCGTGATCGGCCAGCACCCGGCGATCGAGGTGATCTCAAAGGCGATCCGCCGCTCGCGGGCCGGCTTGAAGGACCCAAAACGGCCCACCGGCTCGTTCATCTTCCTGGGCCCGTCAGGCGTCGGCAAGACCGAGCTCGCGCGCACGCTCGCCGAGTTCCTGTTCGGCGACGACGAAGCGATGATCCGCATCGACATGTCCGAGTACATGGAGAAGCACGCCGTCTCGCGCCTGGTTGGCTCGCCCCCCGGCTACATCGGCTACGACGAGGGGGGCCAGCTCACCGAGGCGGTGCGGCGCAAGCCCTACAGCGTGCTGCTGCTGGACGAGATCGAGAAGGCTCACCCGGACGTCTTCAACATCCTGCTGCAGATCCTCGAGGACGGCCGCCTGACCGACGCCCAGGGTCGCACCGTGGACTTCCGCCACGCGATCGTGATCATGACCTCCAACATCGGCGCAGCGGAGATCGCCCGCAACACGCCGCTTGGCTTTGCCGTCTCCGACGACGAGACCGGGATCACCTACGACGACATGAAGAACAGGATCATGGGCGAGCTCAAGAAGGTGTTCCGGCCCGAGTTCCTCAACCGCATCGACGACGTGATCGTCTTTCACAAGCTGCAGAAGGAGGAGATCCGCCAGATCGTCGAGCTGCTGCTGGTGCGCATCCGCAAGTCGATGGCCGAACGCGAGCTGCAGCTCGAGCTCACCGACCCGGCCAAGGACCTGCTGGTCGAGAAGGGCTGGGACCCGGCGATGGGCGCACGCCCGTTGCGGCGAGCGATCCAGCGCTACATCGAGGACCCGCTCGCCGATTTCGTCCTGCGCGAGCAGCTCACGCCGGGCGCGACCGTGGTCGTCAACCCGGCGCCCGAGGGCGAGGAGGGCGAGGTCAAGCTCTCGATCGTCAAGCCCAAGAAGCAGAAGACACCGGTCGGAGTCGGGGCCGGCGCGGCCGAGTCGGCCGGCCCGGCACACGACGAGCTGCACGAGCTGCCTGACATGCCGGAGCTGCCCGAGGGCGACGCTGGGCCCGACGGCGAGGCCGAGCACCCGGCCGACGACGCGTAGGCCACTGAGCACCCCCGCTCAGGTCACAGTCGCCGTGGCGCCGATGCGCGCCGAGGACTGGCCGGCCGTCGCGCGCATCTACGGCGCCGGCATCGCGACCGGCAACGCCACCTTCGAGTCCGAGGTCCCCGCGTGGGAGTCCTGGCGGTCGGCTCGGCTGGCCGAGCCGTGCCTGGTCGCCCGCGATGGCGAGGGCACGGTGATCGGCTGGGCCGCGCTGACGCCGACCTCCGCGCGGGCGGTGTACGCGGGCGTGGCGGAGGTCTCGATCTACGTCGACCCCTCTCTGGCCGGACGGGGCGTCGGCCGCGTGCTGTTGGAGGCGCTCGTCCAAGCCTCCGAGCAGGCCGGCGTCTGGACGTTGCGCGCCGGCATCTTCCCCGAGAACGTCGCGTCGATCGTGCTGCACGAGCGCTGCGGCTTTCGCCTGGTCGGCAAGCAGGAGCGGATGGGACGCATGCCCGACGGGCGCTGGCGCGACGTCGTGCTCTACGAGCGCCGCAGCCCACGGGTCGGCGTGTGAGCCGCGCCTGAGCGGCGCTCGCCCGGTGCCGTCGGCGACGGCCCGTAGGCTGGGTGGCCGATGAAGCGAAACACCGCTCACGTCTGCTCTGAGTGTGGCCTGCACTCGGCCAAGTGGCACGGCCAGTGCCCGGGCTGTGGCTCGTGGAACACGCTGGTCGAGGAGGCGCTCCCCACCGGCGAGAGCAAGGGAGCGCGCGGCGGTCGCTCCGGTACCTTGGCGGCGCTGCGCGCCGTGCCGGGCTCCGCGCCGCCGTTGGTGCCGCTGGCGCAGGTGGCGGCCACGAGCGTGCAGCGTCTGCAGACCGGGATCGGCGAGCTCGACCGGGTCCTCGGCGGCGGCCTGGTCCCGGGATCGCTGGTGCTGCTCGGCGGCTCGCCGGGGATCGGCAAGTCGACGCTCACGAACATGGCGCTCGGCAACCTCGCCGCCGCCGGTCACAAAACGCTGTACGTCAGCGGCGAGGAGTCGGCCGAGCAGGTCAGGCTGCGCGCCGAGCGGCTCTCGCCCACCGCGCTGGACGTCCCCGTGCTGGCCGAGACCGACCTGGATGCAGTGCTTGACACGATCGCCGCGCACGAGCCGGCGGTGTGTGTGATCGACTCGGTGCAGACGCTGCGCTGCGCACAACTGTCCGGCGCGCCGGGCTCGGTCGGGCAGGTGCGCGAGGTCGCCGCGCAGATCATGGAACTTGCCAAGCAGCGCCAGGTAGCGGTCGTACTGGTCGGCCACGTCACCAAGGACGGCGCACTGGCCGGCCCGCGCGTGCTCGAGCACCTGGTCGACTGCGTGCTGCAGTTCGAGGGCGAGCGGGAGCGCCCCTATCGCGAGCTGCGTGCGCTGAAGAACCGTTTCGGCTCGACCAACGAGGCGGGGCTGTTCGAGATGCGCCAGGGCGGCCTGGTGGAGGTGCTCGATGCCTCGGCACGCTTCGTCGCGGAGGCCACCCGAGCCCCCGGCAGCGTCGTACTGGCGGCGATGGAGGGCTCGCGACCGCTGCTCGTGGAGGTACAGGCGCTCGTCGCGCAGTCAGAGCTCGAGCAGCCGCGCCGCGTGGTCTCGGGACTGGACCGCAACCGTCTGGCCCTGGTGCTTGCGATCCTCGGCCGCCACGGCGGGGTCGGGACCGGTGGCAAGGACGTGTTCGTCAACGTCGTCGGTGGGGTTCGCGTGGACGAGCCGGGCGTCGACCTCGCGATCGCGCTGGCGGTCGCGTCGGCCGCGCGCGGGGTGCCACTGCGGGCCGGCGGCGAGCCCGCGGGCGGGGTGTGCGGCTGCTTTGGCGAGCTGGGGCTGACCGGCGAGCTGCGCTGGGTCGGGCACCCCGAGCGGCGCCTGGAGGAGGCAGCGCGCCACGGCCTGCGCGGTGTCGTGGCGCCGCAGGGAAGCGGCGAGGGCGCCCGCGAGGCAGCCACATTGCGCGACGCACTGACCGCACTGTTTCCAACCAGCCGAACCCGGCCTACCCCGCTTGCCGCGTAGATCGCTCCGCGCGGCCACGAGCGCGATAAACAAACGCTAAATGCCGTAGAATGGGCTGTTGTGGCCTCACGATCCGGCGAAGATCTCGACCTGGACGCGCGCCCGGAGCCCGGACTGGTCAGGTCGCTCGAGAGGGTGGCGCCGGGCACGCCGATGCGGGAGGGAATCGAGAGCATCCTGCACGCGCGCACCGGCGGTCTGATAGTGGTCGGCGACCCGGAGGAGCTGAGCTTTCTGTTCTCCGGCGGGATCAAGCTCGACATCGACTACACCCCGGCCTTCCTCTACCAGGTCGCAAAGATGGACGGTGCGATCATCCTCAACGCAAACGCGACCAAGATCGCGATGGCAAACGTCCAGCTGATGCCCGACCCGACGATCCTCTCGCACGAGACGGGCACCCGCCATCGCACCGCCGAGCGTGTCTCAAAGCAGACCGACGCGCTGGTCATCGCCGTCTCTCAGCGGCGTGAGGTCGTCTCGCTGTACGTCGACGGCGTCAAGTACATCCTCGAAGAGATCCCGGTGGTGCTGGCCAAGGCAAACCAGGCGCTCGCCACGCTCGACAAGTACCGCGCCCGCCTGGACCAGGTCGCCACGCGGCTGACCGCGCTGGAGTTCGAGGGCGGCGTCACATTGCACGACGTGCTGACGGTGCTGCAGCGCTCCGAGCTCGTCACGCGGATGGCGGTCGAGATCGAGCGCTACATCGTCGAGCTCGGCAACGAGGGGCGTCTGATCGAGATGCAGCTCGAGGAGACGATCCTCGGCACCGCCGCCGAGAAGGCCTCGCTGGTCCAGGACTACCTGGCCGACTACTCCGACGAGGCGTTTGCCGCGGCGCTCGACCAGCTTGGACGACTGCCCCACCAGGACCTGCTCGACTTCGGTCGGATCGCCGAGCTGCTCGGCTATGACCGCAAGCTGAACACGCTCGACTATCCCGTCACGAGTCGCGGTTACCGCATCCTTGGCCGGATTCCGCGGCTGCCGAAGCTCGTGGTCGCGCAGATCGTCAAGCAGTTCGGCGGCCTGGACGAGCTGCTTGCGTCGACCGACGCCGAGCTCGAGGCGATCGAGGGCGTGGGGGAGATCAGGGCCAAGGACATCCGCGAGGGCCTGCGGCGGTTGCAGGAGATCAACCTCGTGGACAGCTACCTGCAGACGTAAGCGAGCAAGAGCCGGCCCCCCAGCCGGGTAAACAAAGTCGGTCCTTTTTGCCGACGATACGAAGGAGGACACCATTCCAGCCCCAGTAATCGAAGAGGCATCGTTCATCGAGGAGCTCGAGACCCGCGAGTTGGAGGTCATCGAGTTCGAGCTAGGCGACCACGTCGTCTACCCCCACCACGGCGCCGGCAAGGTGATCAGCAAGGAGCAGATGGAGGTGCTCGGCACCACGCGCGAGTACCTGACGATCAAGATCCTGCACAACGACATGACGGTCAAGGTCCCCACCGAGAACGCCTCGCTGGCCGGGCTGCGGCGCGTGATCGACGAGGAGACGGTCAAGAAGGTGCTCGACGTCCTGCAGGACGAGGTGTCCGAGATGCCAAAGAACTGGAACCGGCGCTTCAAGCACAACCGGGACAAGATCAAGACCGGCGACATCTACGAGCTGGCCGAGGTCGTCCGCAACCTCGCGTTGCGCGAGTCCGAAAAGGGGCTCTCCACCGGCGAGAAGCAGATGTTCACGCGCGCCAAGAAGATCCTCGCCTCCGAGCTGATGTACGCCCTGGACAAGGACGAGGACGAGGCCGAGGCATACCTCGACGAGCTGCTCGCGGGCGGCGCATCGAGCAAGCTGGCCGTCGCGGGCAAGTAGTCCGCCGCCGCGCCGCCACCGGCGATAGCGACTGAGCGTGGCCGTAGCGCTCCTACTGGCCGCCGGACTCGGCGAGCGCCTCGGGTTGGCAGAGCCCAAGGCGCTCGCCGAGCTCGCCGGCAGGCCGTTGTGGCGGTGGAGCGCCGAGGTGCTGCTGGCGGCGCCGGAGATCGAGCAACTGGTACTGGCAACCCCGCCCGGCAGCGAGGGAGCGGCAATGGCCGCCTCCGCGCCCCCCCGCACGATCGCCGTCGCCGGCGGGAGGGCGCGCTCGGAGTCGGTGCGGCTGGCGCTGGCTGCGACCGGCGACGGGGACCCGGATTCGCTCGTGCTCGTGCATGACGCGGCGCGCCCGCTGCTGACGGCGCAGATCGTCGCGCAGACGCTGGCGGCGGCCGGGCGCGAAGGCGTGGACGCCGCGATCGCTGCGACTCCCGTCACCGACACGATCAAGCAGGCGGCAGCCGCCGGCGGCCGGGTCGAGCGGACCCTGGATCGCTCCGGGCTGTGGGCGGTGCAGACGCCGCAGGTGTTCCGCCGCGCGGCGCTGGAGAGGGCGCTTGACGTTGCCGAGGAGGTGCTTGCCGCCGCCACCGACGACGCCTGGCTGGTGGAGCGGACCGGCGGGCGTGTGGAGATCGTGCCGACGCCGCGCGAGAACCTCAAGGTGACCACGCCGGTCGATCTCCAGCTGGCCGAGCTGTTGCTGGCGGCCCGTGCCCAAACACCCCGGCCTGCTTGACTTCCTGCCGTGCTGACCGACTATCACCTGCACCTGCGTCCCGACGAGCTCGACGCGACCCCGGAGCGGTACCTCACGCCCGAGAACGTGGACCGCTATCGCGCCGCCGCCGAGGAGCAGGCGATCGCCGAGCTTGGGGTATCCGAACACGTCTACCGCTTCACGGCGGCGCTGGACGTGTGGCGCCATCCGCTGTGGCAGCAGTTCGCGCACGACGACATCGACGAGTACTGCGCCTTCGTGCGCGAGCAGAGCGACCTGCGGTTGGGCATCGAGGCCGACTTCATCCCCGGCGGCGAGGACCGGATGGCAAACCTGTTGCAGGCTCGGGACTTTGACTACGTCGTCGGCTCGGTGCACTTTCTCGGCGACCACGCCCTGGACATGGAGGACTACGACGTGTGGACCGGCGGGCGCTCGCCCGAGGAGATCTGGCGCCGTTACTTTCAGGCATTGGGCGAGGCGGCGCGCAGCGGTCTGTTCGACGTCCTCGCGCACCCAGACCTGGTCAAGGTGTGGGGTAGCGAGCGCCCGGTTCCCGAGGGCGATCTGCGCCGCTACTACGAGCTGGCGATCGACGGGATCGCCGAGTCGGGCATCGCTGTCGAGGTCTCGACCGCGGGCTTGCGCAAGCGTGCACAGGAGATCTACCCGGCGCCGGCGTTCCTGCAGATGTGCCTGGAAGCCGGCGCGCCGGTCGCGCTCTCCAGCGACGCTCACCGCCCAGCGGACGTGGGCAGCGGCTACGAGCAGGCGCTCGAGCTGCTCGACTCGCTCGGCGTGCGCGAGCTGTGCGTGTTCGAGCGGCGCGAGCGGCGAACGGCGCCGATCGGCGCGGTGATCGCGTGAGCACGCTCAGCGGCATCGGCTACGACTCGCACCGGCTGGCGCCGGGCCGGCCCCTGGTGCTCGGGGGCGTCGAGATTCCCTGCGAGGTCGGTCTTGATGGTCACTCAGACGCCGACGTGCTCACCCACGCGGTGATCGACGCGCTGCTGGGCGCGGCAGGCCTCGGCGACGTCGGCGAGCACTTTCCCGACAGCGACGAGCGCTACCGCGACGCCGACTCGCTGGAGCTGCTGGCGAGGGTCCTGCCGCTGGTTTTCGCCCAGGGCCTCGAGCTCGTCAACGTCGATGCGACGGTGGTGATGGAGCGCCCCAAGCTCGCGCCGCACCGCCAGGCGATCCGCGAGAGCCTGGCCTCCGCACTCGGGATCGCGCCGGCGCGCGTGAACGTGAAGGCGAGCACCGGGGAGGGCATCGGTTTCGTCGGCCGCGGCGAGGGAGTCGCCGCGCTGGCGGTGGCGAGCCTGCGGGTGGCGGAGTAGCGCGCCGGCGCTCGTACCGTGCGGGTCCGGGAGTGTCTGGGCCAGCCGGGCCGGCCGAGCCCGGTCGGCCTGCTCGGCGCACTTGCGCCGAGCGGCGCTCGCTACTGTTGGGCGGCGATGCGTGAGATAAAGCTGCACGACACGCGCAGCGGGGGAGTGGTGCCGCTGCGCCCGCGCGACCCCGGCAGGGTGGGCATATACGCCTGTGGGCCGACCGTCTACTCGCGCATCCACATCGGCAACGCACGCCCGTTTGTCGTTTTCAGCCTGCTGGCACGTTTCCTGCGCCACGAGGGGTACGAGGTTGCCTTCGTCGCCAACGTCACCGACGTCAACGACAAGATCTACACGGCCGCGCGTCCGGATCCAAGCAGCGAGGATCGTGCGCGCCGGGCCGGGTGTTCGAGCGTCCAGCTCGCACAGGAGATGACCGCTTGCTATGTCGCTGACACCGAAGCGCTCGGCCTGGGTCGACCCGACCGGGAGCCGCTTGCCTCCGAGACGATGGCGGCGATCGTCTCCTACGTCCAGGACCTGATCGACGCGGGTCACGCCTACGAGAGCGGTGGCGACGTCTTCTTCAGCGTTCGATCGGACCCCCAGTACGGATCGCTCTCGCACAGACGCGTTGGGGATGCGGACCAGGGCGAAGGCGTCGAGGGCGTCGAGCGCAAGCGCGATCCGCTCGACTTCGCGCTGTGGAAGGCGCGCAAGCCCGACGAGGATTCGTGGTGGTCCTCGCCCTGGGGCGACGGACGCCCAGGCTGGCACATCGAGTGCTCGGCGATGGCCGAGCAGGCGCTCGGTGTCGGCTTTGAGATCCACGGCGGCGGCTCTGACCTGTTGTTCCCCCACCACGAGAACGAGGCGGCGCAGACGCGCTGCGCGCGCGGCGAGGAGCTCGCGCGCATCTGGATGCACAACGGGATGATCCAGCTCACCGGCGAGAAGATGGCCAAGTCGGTCGGCAATATCGCGTTGCTACACGAGGTGATCGAGGAGTGGGGCTCAGATGCCGTCGTCATGTACCTGATCGGCGGCCATTATCGCCAGCCGCTGGCGTTCGGTCGCACCGAGCTGAGCGAGGCCGCCCTGCGCGTGCGACGCGTCCGCAACGCGTTGACGCGTATCACCGAGGGTGAGCCGACGCCACCTGAGATGGCCCACCATCGTGAGGCGTTTTTCGCTGCCCTTGCCGATGACTTCAACACCCCGCGCGCGCTCGCGTCGCTGTTCGAGTGGGTGCGCGAGGCCAACCGCCGCACCGAGCCGGTCGGGGGGCGCGACCTGCGTGAGATGCTCGACGTGGTCGGGCTCGGTGAGCTGACCCCGCTCGGTGGCGCGGGCGCGGAGGAGGTCGACGCGCAGGCGGCCGAGCTTCGCGACGAGCGCGAGGCCGCACGCGCGGCGCGCGACTTCGAGCTGGCCGACCGGCTGCGCGAGCGGATCCTCGAGCTCGGCTGGGAGGTGCGCGACCGCGCCGGCGAGCCGGCCGAGCTGATCCCCCGGTCGGGCTGAGCGGGTGATCCTCTACGGCCGCAACCCGGTCCGCGAGGCGCTGCGAGGTCGCCGATCCCACCAGGTCACGAGCGTGTGGGCGACGGCCGGCGCTGCCCGCGAGCCGTGGCTGCGCGAGGTGCCGCGGTTGCAGACCTGCTCCGCCGAGGAGGTCGAGCGGCGCTGCGGCTCGGCCGCGCATCAGGGCGTCTGCGCCGAGGCCGGGGGATACCCCTACCTCGCCGCCGAGGAGCTGCTGGCGGTGAAGGAGCCGCTGATCGTCGCCCTCGACCAGGTGCAGGACCCGCACAACCTCGGCTCGATCTGTCGTACGGCGGAGTGCGTGGGGGCGAGCGGGGTCGTGATCGCAGACCGTCGCTCGGCCGAGGTCGGTCCGACCGTGTGCAAGACCTCCGCCGGTGCGGTCGAGCATCTGCGCGTCGCGCGAGTGCGCAACATCGCCGACTTCTTGGAGCAGGCCAAGCGGGCCGGTTGCTGGTGCTAC
>DATASE010000107.1:0-7844 GCA_036269375.1 Solirubrobacteraceae bacterium | reverse complement strand
GAACGCCGCCGATCGACGCTTAGAGGATCCGTCGATCGGCCCGCCAGGTTCGGCCACTAGGCGCTGAGACGGCCGTGAGTCGAGCCAGACAAGGACGCAGGGAGCGTGGCGTGCTTTGCACGCGAGCGACCGAGGACGCCGTCTGGCGAAGCGCTCACGGCCGTCTCACACCTTCAGGATGATCGCGTCGCCCTGACCCCCGCCGGAGCAGATCGCGGCGCAGCCGTAGCCGCCGCCGCGGCGGCGCAGCTCGTAGACCAGGGTGCCGATGATTCGCGCGCCCGAAGCGCCGATCGGGTGACCCAGGGCCACGGCGCCGCCGTTGACGTTGACCCTGTCCTCGTCGATCCCAAGCACGCGGATCGAGTTCAGGGCCACCGAGGCGAACGCCTCGTTGATCTCCCACACGTCGACGTCCTGCGCCTTCAGGCCCGCCTTCTGCAGCGCCTTCTTGGCCGCCGAGGCCGGGGTGCGCGCCAGGTAGGCGAACTCGTCGGCGCTCTGTGCGTGCGCGACGATCTCGGCGAGCGCCTGCTTGCCGTTGGCCTGCGCCCACTCCTGCGAGGAGACCACCAGCGCGCCGCCGGCGTCGTTGACGCCTGGGGAGTTGCCCGCGGTGTGGCTGCCCTCCTTGCCGACCAGGCCCGGCAGCTTGGCCAGCACCTCAAGCGACGTGTCGCGGCGCGGCGCCTCGTCGACCTCGACCACCGTGTCGGCCTTGCGGCCCTTGACGGTTACCGAGACGATCTCTTCGGGCAAGCGGCCCTCGTCCGTAGCCTTGATCGCCAGTTCGTGGCTGCGCAGCGCCCAGCGGTCCAGGTCGGCGCGCGTCAGCTCTAGCTCGTCGCCGACCGCGGTCGCCTCGACGAACATCTGCTTGCCCGAGAAGGGGTTTGTCAGGCCGTCGTGGACCATCGAGTCAAGCGCCGCCACCTCGCCCATGCGAAAGCCAAAGCGCGCGCCGGGGAGCAGGTACGGGGCCTTTGACATCGACTCCATGCCGCCCGCCACGCCGACCTCCGCCTCGCCGGCGCGTATCGCCTGATCCATCAGCACCGTCGCTCGCACGCCCGAGGCGCACACCTTGTTGATCGTCTCCGAGGAGACCTCCTTGGGGATCCCGGCCTTGATCTGCGCCTGGCGCGAGGGGATCTGGCCCTGGCCGGCCTGGATCACCTGACCCATGATCACGTGCTGGACCTGCTCGGGCTCGACCTGCGAGCGCTCGAGCGCCGCCTCGATCGCCACGGCGCCGAGCTCGGTGGCGTCCAGCGTGGACAGGGAACCGCCCATCTTGCCGATGGGGGTGCGCGCTGCGCCGAGGATCACGGTCTTTGACATCGGGGCGACTCTCCTGAGGTTCGGGTGGGGTCAGAGAATGCTACCGGCCCGATATTGTGCTCGGACCGTGAACGTGTCCTGGAGCACACTGGCCGCTGCACAGACCGACGCCGACACCGTCGCGGTCGGATTGTTCGAGGGTGAGGGTGCGCCTGCCGGCGCACCCGGTCTGGTCGCTTCGCTGCTGGACAGCGGCGAGGCCCGAACGGGACCGAAGTCGCTTGCGCTGACACACGCCGATGGGAAGCGCTGGCTGCTCGTCGGGCTCGGCAAGCGCGCGGGCTTTACCGCCGAGGACGCGCGGGTGGCCGCCGCGGTCGTGCGCGACCGCGCTCGGGAGCTATCCTGTCAGCGACTTTGTTGGCAGGCGCCTGCCGACGGGGAGGCGATCGCCGCCGCGCTTGTCGAGGGGACGCTGCTTGCCGACTACCGCTTCGAGAGCTTCAAGTCGAGCAAAGACGAGGAGGGCAGCGGGCCGAGGGCAATCTCGCAGCTGACCGTTTGCGGCGCGGGCGAGCTCGGAGCTGCCGTCGAGCGGGCCGCGGTCGTCGCGGGCGCGGTTAACGAAGCGCGCGACCTGCAGAACAGACCCGCCAACGACCTGACCCCGACCGCGCTCGCCGAACACGCGCGGCGACTCGGCGAGGAGATCGCCGGGCTGAGCGTCGAGGTCGACGGCCGCGACGGACTCCTCGCCCGCGGGATGGGGGCGTTTGCCGCCGTCGCCCAGGGCTCCGAGCAGGAGCCGGCGCTGATCACGCTGCGTTACGAACCGACCGACGCGGCCGGGCCGGTGCTCGGCATCGTCGGCAAGGCCGTGACCTTCGACAGCGGCGGCATCTCGCTGAAGCCGGGGGCGAAAATGGCCGAGATGAAGTTCGACATGTCCGGCGGTGCGGCGACGATAGCGGCGATCGCCGCTATCGCCCGGCTTGGGCTGCCCGTGCGGATCGTCGGCGTGATCGGCGCCACCGAGAACCTGCCGAGCGGACGCTCGGTCAAGCCGGGGGACGTCGTCACGGCATCCAACGGCAAGACGATCGAGGTCAACAACACCGACGCGGAGGGGCGGCTGGTACTCGCCGACTGCCTCTGCCACGCCGTCTCGCTGGGGGCCGAGCGGATCGTCGACCTGGCGACGCTGACGGGGGCAGTGATCATCGCGCTCGGCTCGACCCACGCCGGTCTGATCGCAAACGACGACGAGCTGGCAGAGCGCGTGAGCGCGGCGGGAGACAGCACCGGCGAGATCGTCTGGCGACTGCCGTTGCACGCCGAGTACGACGACCTGATCAAGGGCAAATACGCCGACCTCGACAATGCACCGGAAGGGCGCAAGGCCGGGACGATCGTCGGCGGCGCCTTTCTTTCGCACTTCGTCGGCGAGACGCCGTGGGCGCACCTGGACATCGCCGGCTCTGCCTGGGAGCTCGGCCGCGCCTACGTCGGCAAGGGCGCTTCGGGGTACGGCGTGCGGCTGCTGGTAGAGCTGGCGCGCTCCTACGCCTGATGGACTTCGACCTCTCCCCCGACCACGAGCTGATCCGCCGCACCGTGCGCGAATTCGCCGAAGGCGAGGTTGCGCCGGTCGCCGAGGAGCTCGACCGCACCAAGTCCTTCCCTTACGAGATCGTCGCCAAGCTCGGCAAGCTGGGGATGATGGGGATTCCCTTCCCCGCCGAGTACGGGGGCAGCGGCGGCGACACGCTCGCCTACGCCCTGGCGGTGGAGGAGCTGACGCGCGTGGACTCCTCAGTGGCGATCACCCTCTGCGCGCACACATCGCTCGGCACGCAGCCGATCTACCTGTTCGGGACCGAGGCCCAGAAGCGCGAGTGGCTACCACGGCTTTGCTCGGGAGAGAGGCTCGGAGCGTTCGGGTTGACCGAGCCCGAGGCCGGCAGCGACGCCGGCAACACGCGCACGCACGCGCGCCTGGAAGACGACGGCTCCGGCGACGGCGAATGGGTGATCGACGGCGCCAAGCAGTTCATCACCAACGCCGGCACCGACGTCTCCGGCGTCGTCTGCATCACCGCGGTCACGGGCGCCGACGACCGCGACGGTCAGAAGGAGATCTCGAACCTGATCGTCGCCAACGGCACCCCGGGCTACGAGCAGGGGGAGCCCTACCGCAAGATGGGTTGGAACGCCTCGGACACGCGGCCGCTGAGCTTCACCGACTGCCGCGTCCCGCGCGAGAGTCTGCTCGGCGAGCGCGGCGCCGGCTTCAAGCAGTTCCTGCACATCCTCGACATCGGGCGGATCGGCGTCGCCGCGATGGGCGTCGGGCTGGCGCAGGGCGCGCTCGACCAGGCGCTCGCCTATGCGAAGGAGCGGCGTGCGTTCGGCAAGCCGATCTCGAAGTTCCAGGCGATCCAGGCCAAGCTCGCCGACATGTCCTGCGAGATCGAGGCCGCGCGACTGCTCGTCTACAAGGCCGCGCGCGAGAAGGACGCTCAGCGCAACTTCACCCTTACCGCAGCGCAGGCGAAGCTGAAGACCGGGCGGCTTGCCGTGCGCTGCTGCGAGGAGGCCGTGCAGATCCACGGCGGCTACGGCTACATCGAGGAGTACCCCGTCTGCCGCTTCTACCGCGACGCGAAGATCCTCACGATCGGCGAGGGCACCGACGAGGTGCAGCAGATGGTGATCGCCCGCGCCCTCGGCGCCTAACGGGTCGCTGGCACGGCGCCGGGCGGCGTCCTACCGATCGGAGATCGACGGGATCTCCGATCGGCCAGCACATGTGCACTCGCACACCACGCTCCCTGCGTCCTTGCCCAGCTTGGCCAGCGACCCGTTAGGAGGTGGTTGGTTCGAGCACCATCAACGGGATCTTGCGGTCGGTGCGGTGGCGGTAGGCTTCGTAGCCGCCGTACACCTCGACCGCGAGGCTCCACAGGCGCTCGTACTCCTCGGGCTTGGCCTCGCGCGCGTGGACGTCGATCAGCTTCGGGCCGATCTGGACCGTCGTGTCGGGGTTGGCCTTGAGGTTGTGGTACCAGGCCGGGCTCTTGGGATATCCGCCCTTGGATGCGATCAGGACGATGTTCGAGCCGCCGTCCTTGCCCCGCGAGAGCGAGTCGCGCGCGAACACGAGCGGAGTCGTGCGCTTGATCGCGCTCTTGGCACCGACGTGGTCGAGCAGCAGCATCTCGGGCGCACCCGGGAAGTGATGGCCGATGATCCCTCCGGTCGCGCGGTAGAGCTTGGCGTGACCGCCCATCAGGCGGATCAGCACGCCCCAGTTGCGGTCGGCCCAGCGCAGGTAGTCGGGTGCCATCGCGACCGGACTCTAGATGATTGATTCCACGGCGGGGTCGCTCGCAGTCGAGCCGTTACGCACCACTGCGTAACGCAGCGGTGCGTAATCGCTCACTGCCGATCGGCGTTAGCATCGATTCTCTGGCCGCACACGCACACACCTCCTCGATGGACCCCGATTCGCTCACCCCAGACCTGGACTCTCCACGTCTGACGGCGCCCGCCGAGGCCGTGCAACGGCGTGGCGGCAAAGGCGCCGTCTCGCTCGCCGACTGCGCGCGCGTGTTCGCGCGCCAGCCCTCTCCGCCCTATCTGCTCGCAGCCATCCTGATCGCCGTGGCGCTGCGCGTCCCCCAGGGCCACTGGAGCTGGCGCGATGCCGTCGTAGCCGCCGGGCTGGTCGCCGTGACTCCCTTCGTCGAGTGGCTGATCCACGTCTACCTGCTGCATTTGCCCCCGTTCATGCTGCTTGGGCGACGCATCGAGATCGTCAGTGCCCGCGAGCATCGCGCCCACCACGAAGACCCGGGTGTGCTCAGCGGCGTGCTGCTGCCGGTCAGCGCGGTGATCGTGTTCGCGCTGACGATCGCGGCCGTCGCCTACGCGATGTCCTTCCCGATCGCGCTCGTTCTCGGCGGCGATCGACTGGCGGGCGCTGCCACCGGCCTGGTCGCCGCCTACGCAATTCTCGCTGTCTACGAGTGGATTCACTTCCTGATCCACACCCCCTACCGTCCCAAGCGCCGCTACTTCAAGGCGATTTGGCGCAACCACCGCCTGCACCACTTCAAGAACGAGCGCTACTGGTTCGGCGTCACCTCGACCGTCGGCGACCGGGTGATCGGCACCGCCCCCGACCAGCGCGCCGTCGAGCGCTCGCCGACCGCCCACTCGTTGCACGCACAAACGTGAGCGCCGACGAGCTGCGGGCTTTGATCCGCGACATCCCGGACTTCCCCAAGGCCGGGATCGTCTTCAAGGACATAACACCCCTACTGGCCTCCCCCACGGGCCTACGCGACGCTGTCGCCGGGCTCGCCGAGTACGCACGACCGCTGCAGCCCGACTGCGTGATCGCCGCCGAGGCACGCGGCTTCCTGCTCGGGCCAGCGCTTGCGCTCGAGCTCGGCGCCGGGTTCGTGCTCGCACGCAAGCCGGGCAAGCTGCCCTACGAGACGGTCAGCGCCGAGTACCTGCTCGAGTACGGCTCCGACCAGCTCGAGCTGCACTCCGACGCGATTGGACACGGCGCGCGCGTGCTCGTGCACGACGACCTCCTTGCGACCGGCGGCACCGCCGTGGCGCTTTGCGAGCTTGTCGAGCAGCTCGGCGGGCAGGTCGTCGGCTGCGGCTTTCTGATCGAGCTGGCGTTCTTGAACGGTCGCGCGCTACTGGCGCCGCACGAAGCCCACGCCCTTCTCAGCTACGACGGGTAGTCGCCACCAAGCCCTCGAGCACGCGCCGGCACGAGCCCACCGCTCAGCGCCGGTGCTCTGCCAGCAACTCGGTGGCCGCACTGGCCGGATCCAAGCGTCGCTGCACGACCTCGTCGAGCAGGCGCTGGAAGCCGGCGTCCTCGCGCAGCTCCTCCTCCAGGCGACGGCGCATCCTCGCCGTGGCGATTGCCAGCACCTCGTTTCGCAGGTTGCGGCCCCGCCGCTCCTGCAGCGTGCCCCGCTGCAGGATGTACGCGCGGTGCTCGTCCAGGCGCTGCACGAGCTCGTCGATGCCCCTGCCGTGCGCGGCCTCGGTCTTTACGATCGGCACCCGCCACGCGCCTCGCTCGGCCTCGCCGTCGAGGTTGGCAAGCGACAGCACCCCGCGGATCTCGCGCACCATCGTGTCGGTCAGCGGGTGGTCGGCCTTGTTGACGACGATCACGTCGGTGATCTCCATGACGCCCGCCTTTAGCGCCTGGATCGAGTCTCCCGAGCCGGGCATCAGCACGAGCACGATCGTGTCGGCGTGGTCGATTATGTCGATCTCGGCCTGCCCCACACCAACCGTCTCGACCAGCACGTCGTCGCGGCCCGCCGCGTCGAGCAGCAGCGCTGCCTGCAGCGCCGCCTCGGAGAGACCGCCGAGCGCGCCGCGGTTTGCCATCGAGCGGATGAAGACGCCACGGTCGAGGAAGTGCTCGGTCAGGCGGATGCGATCGCCGAGCAGCGCGCCCTGCGTGAACGGCGAGGAGGGGTCGATCGAGAGCACGCCGACCGTGCGGCCCGCCTCGCGCTTGGCCTTGGTCAGCGCGCCGATCAGCGTCGACTTGCCGACGCCGGGCGGGCCCGTGAAGCCGTACACCGCGGCCTTGCCGGTGTGCGGATAGACCTCGCGCACCAGCTCCCACCCCTCGGGACGGTCGTCCTCGACCAGCGTGATCGCGCGCGCGAGCGCACGGCGGTCGCCGTCGAGCAGGCGCTGGGCGAGGGAGTCGGTCATCGGGCAGGGAAGTATCCCCGGTCCATAGGATGCGCGACCGTGACAGGTCCCGCAGATGCGCTGCGAACGCTGCGCTGGATGCGCGCGAACAACATGCTCAACCGCCACTACGCCGTGCTCGGCGCGCGCTGGCTGTGGCTGAAGCTGCGCTGGCGCGGACGGTTGCAGACCGACGGCATCTGCTTCTTCTGCCCGGGGGTCAAGCTCGAGATCGGCCGGCACGCGACGCTGCGCATGGGTCGCTGGTCGTGGATCGGCCACGACTCGAAGATCCGCGTCCACGAGGGCGAGGTGTCGATCGGCGCCAAGACCGTGATGGGTCAGGAATGCACGATCTCCGCCTACCAACACGTCTCGATCGGCGAGCAGTGCATCGTCGCCGACCGCGTGATGCTGATCGACTTCGACCACGGCGTGGTCGAGGTCGAGCGCCCGATCCGCCTACAGGGCATCTACAAGCGCGACGTGCGCGTCGGCTGCAACGTCTGGATCGGCTACGGCGCCTGCATCCTGCGCGGCGTCGGCGTCGGTCACAACAGCATCGTCGGCACCAGCGCGGTGGTGACGAAGGACGTGCCCGAGAACGCAGTCGTCGGCGGCGTGCCGGCGCGCGTGATCCGGATGCGCGAGGCCCCGCGCGAGCTGCGCTGGGAGTAGCCCGGCAGACCGCTACCGCCGGCCGGCGAGGACGGTTTGGATCGCCTCGCCTCGCTCGGTTACGAAACCGGATGAACAGGTCGAAATGCGGATCAAGGTTCGTGCGGCGTCCATCGCGAGACCAATACGGGCTATTGGCT
>DATASE010000106.1:0-3203 GCA_036269375.1 Solirubrobacteraceae bacterium | reverse complement strand
GCCGAACAGCTCGCACAGATGCTCGTCTCGCTGGGCCGCTACGAGGATCCAACCATCGCAGCGCGACTGGGCTGGGAGGCCGAAGCCGTCGTCGCGCGCGGACGCTTGCTGCGCCGCGCCGAGGGGCGGGCATGACCGACTTGCCGCCGCAGGTACCCGGGACCGGGTGGGATACGACGCCCCATGCCGATCGAACCATCCACGCCGACGTCTGCGTGATCGGCGCCGGAGCCGGCGGCGCGGTCGCCGCGGCCGAGCTCGCCGAGGGGGGAGCCGAGGTCGTCGTGCTCGAGCAGGGGCACCGTCACGATCCCGACGGCTTCACGGCGCGTCCGCCGCAGATGCTCGCACGGCTCTACCGCGACGGCGGGCAGACGCTCACGCTCGGCAATCCGCCGATCCTGCTGCCGCTGGGCAGCGGCGTCGGCGGCACCACGCTCGTGAACTCGGGCACCTGCTTTCGCACGCCGCCGAGCGTGCTCGAGCGTTGGCGGCGCGAGTTCGGGTTGGACGTCGACGAGGAATCGCTGCGACCCTGCTTCGAGCGCGTGGAGCAAGCGCTGTCGGTGGCCGAGGTTACCCCCGAGCTGGCGGGCAACAACACCGCCGTCGCGCGTCGCGGGGCCGAACAGCTGGGGTGGTCGCACGGCTACCTGCGCCGCAACGCGCGCGGCTGCGTCGGCTCTGGGGTGTGCGCGTTCGGGTGCCCGACGTCGGCCAAGCAACACACCGGCATCACCTACGTCCCGCGCGCGCAGCGGGCCGGTGCGCGCATCGTCACCGGCGCGAGCGTCGAGCGGATCGCCGTCGAATCGGGCCGCGCCAGCGGAGCGCACGCCCGGATGGCGAGCGGAGCGCGCGTCGAGGTGCGTGCTCCCGTTGTGATTCTCGCCGCCGGGACCATCCACACCCCGCTGCTGCTGGAGCGCAGCGGGCTCGGCGGGCGCTCCGGCCAACTCGGGCGCAATCTCTCGCTGCATCCCGCCACCGCGGCCTTTGCCCGCATGGAGGAGATCGTCGACATGGCCAGAGGCGTCCCGCAGAGCTTCTTCGTCGACGAGTTCGCAGACCAGGGGATCCTCTTCGAGGGCGTGGCCGGACCGCCCTCCTACGCTGCGATGTCGCTGCCGCTCACCGGCGAGCGCCACGCCGAGGCGATGGCCGACTACAGGCACCTGGCCCAGTTCGGGCTGATGGTCTCCGACAGCTCGCGGGGAAGCGTGCGCTCGATCGGTGGACGGACCGTGATCCGCTACGACCTGACCGACGCGGATCTGGAGCGCTTTCGCATGGGCCTTGCGCGGATGCGCGAGCTGCTGCTGGCCGCGGGCGCACGCGAGGTCTACCTGCCGCTGCCCCCCGGCGTCGAGCCCGAGCGGGCGCGGGCGCACCAGCTGAAGCTGATGGCCTTTCACCCACTCGGCACCGCCCGCGCCGACGCCCGTCCAGACCACGGCGTGATCGATGGCGATCTTCGGCTGCACGACACCACCGGCCTGTACGTGGCCGACGGATCGGCCGTGCCCAGCTCGCTGGGCGTCAATCCCCAGATGACGATAATGGCGCTTGCCACCCGGCTTGCCTTTCACCTGCGCGAAGAGGAGGTTCCTTGTCCTTCTTGATCGACCCACCCCTGCTCTACAGCGGCGGACGCACCTACGCGCGTCTGACGCGCGACAGCCACCCGAACGCCAAGCGCGACGCCGCGGTCGGCGCCGCCTACATGGCCGTGTTCTGGGGGATCAGCATCGGCCTCTATCTCGACCAGGGGTGGACACGGCCGGTGTGGAAGCTGTGCCGTGCCGCCTCGGGGCGCGACTGGATGCTCAATTCCGGGATGTTTCGCTTCGACTGGCGCAAGGCCGGGCCGCGCACGCACAGGATCTCGGCGGCGATCTTCGCCACCTATCCGCTGTGGCTGTGGCTGGGGATGCGCCGCGGCCGGCGCGCGCGCTCGACCCCATAGCGCTGGAGCTCAGCTCGACGCGCTGGTCGCGGACGGCGCGAGCGTCTGGTCCAGCCGCCGTGGCTTTGCTCAGCCGCCTCAGGACACCGCTGGCGCAACGTTCAACCCAATAGCTGCTGATAGATCAGAAACGCGTTCATCGCGGTTATCGCACCCGCAACGCCCAGACCGGCAAGGATCGTCGCGCGGCGGTTGACGTGCACGCCCATCACCTCACGGTTGCTCGTGAGCATCACCAACGGGATCAGCGCGAAGGGAATGCCAAAGGAGAGGACGACCTGGCTCAGGACCAGCGCGCTCGTCGCGCTGACACCCAGTGCCAGCACGGCAAGCGCGGGCAGCATCGTCACGGCGCGCCGCGCCAACAGCGGCACTCGCACGCGAATGAAGCCCGCCATCACGACCTGGCCGGCGTAGGTGCCGACGCTCGAGGAGGAGGCGCCGGAGGCGAGCAGCGCCACGGCGAAGGCGAGCGCCGCGCCACCGCCGACCAGGTGCGCCAGCTGGGCGTGGGCGCTCTGGATCGTCGAGACACCGGTCAGCCCACTGACGTGCAGTAGCTTGGCAAACAGGGCGAGCATCGCGATGTTGACGACCCCTGCCAGGCCGAGGGCGACCACCACGTCGGCGCGCTCGAAGCGCAGCACGTGGCGGCGCTCGCGATCATTGCGGCACGGGGTGCGGCCGTTGGTGAGCGCGGAGTGCAGGTAGATGACGTGCGGCATCACGGTCGCGCCGACGATCCCGACCGCTAGGTAGAGCGAACCGGTGCCGTGCAGCGCCGGCAGCAGACCGGCGAGCGAGTCGTGGACGGAGGGTCCTATGCGCAGCGTCTCGTAGAGGAAGCCGGCGAAGACGATGCCAAGCAGCGCCGCGATCGCCAGCTCGAAGCGGCGATATCCGCGCGTCTGCAGCTCGAGGATGGCAAACGCGATCAGGCCCGTGATCAGTCCGGCGGCAAACAGTGGCACCCCGAACAGCAGGTTCAGACCGAGCGCCGCGCCCAGGAACTCGGCGATGTCGGTGGCCATCGCCATCACCTCCGCCTGCGCCCACAGCGCCCACGTGGTCCAGCGCGGGAACCGCTCCCGGCAGAGCTCGGGGAGGTTGTGATCGGTGGCGATGCCAAGCTTGGCCGACAGGTACTGGACGAGCATCGCCATCAGGTTGGCCGCCAGCACCACCCACAGCAGCTCGTAGCCGAACTTGGCCCCGCCCTGGAGGTTGGTGGCGAAGT
>DATASE010000105.1:0-8328 GCA_036269375.1 Solirubrobacteraceae bacterium | reverse complement strand
CGCGGGCGTCGCCGCTGAGGCGAGCAGCCGGATAGCCCAGGTCTCAACCAACATCGAGCGCCCACTCGAGCTTCCGCTCGCCGCGGTGATGGCGGCGGTGCGCCGCCACGCAGAGCTCGAGCGCGTCGAGCTGGTCGGGTTGGCGCCGCAGGCCGCGCTCGCCGGTCTGCCCGCAGGTCTTGCCTGGCGTGGCGGCGAGCCCGGGGCCAGGACGCTCGAGAACGCACTAGGGTTTAGTTCAGCGCCGCAGGCGCGGCGAAGCCAAGGGGCATGAGCAGAGGAACGCGGCGAGACGAGAATGGCCCAGACCAAGCGCAGACGACAGACCAAGCATCGCGGCAACGCCGCCGGGATGGTCGAGTCGCGCGGGCGCACCGGGCGCAAGCCGACGAGCGCGGAGAAGACCGGCAAGGCGACCTCACCCAAGCAGCGGCCGGTCTCGCGCGCCGACAAGCCGCCGACCTGGCTCGGCGCCTTCTACCGCGCGATGGCCGCCGCCGTGCTGATGCTGCTCGTCAGCCTGCTGGTGCTCAAACTCAAGCACCCCAACCAGGCGATCGCGCTGTTCCCGATCGTCCTGATCGCGTACGTGCCGATCAGCTACTACACCGACCTGTGGCTGTACCGGCGCCGGCAACGGGCCAAGTCAAGGACAGGCGCCAAGCCGTGAACGCGCGCCCACCAGCCGGGGAGCAGGCGGGTGGCGCCGAGGCCCCCGACGTTCGTTGCTACAGCGTCGGCCCGATCCAGGAGAACGCTTATTTCGTGCGCGCAGGGGGCCTTGGCTCCGAGCCTTCGAGCGCGCTTCTGGTCGACCCGGGCGATGAGCCGCAGCGGCTGCTCGAGGCCGCCCAGACGCTCGGCGTTCAGGTCGAGGCGATCCTGATCACGCACTGCCACTTCGACCACGTCGGGGCCGTGGCTCCGTTGGCCAGAGCGACGGGCGCGCCCGTCTACTGTCCGCAGATCGAGACGCCGGTGCTGGCGGACGTCATGAAATGGACGATGCCGGGCTTCGGGCCGTTTGAGAGCTGGCAGGCCGAGGAGACCGTGAAGGGGGGCGAGCAACTGCGACTGGCGGGGATGGACGTGCAGGTGATCTTCACCCCTGGGCACTCGCCGGGGCACGTCACCTACGCGATCTCGGCCGGCGGCGGGCCGGCCGTGCTGCTCTCCGGCGACGTGCTCTTCCAGGGCTCGGTGGGACGCGTCGACCTGCCCGGGGGCGACTGGGCGACGCTCGAGCGCTCGATCGGCGAGCTGGCGCGCTCCTTCCCGCGCGAGACGGCGGTGCACCCGGGACACATGGGCGCGACGACGCTCGGGCGCGAGTTGGAGACCAACCCGTTCCTGGCGGAGCTGCGCCGGACGATTGGGGATCCCGACGATCCACAATCGGTCGCCGTGGCGTGAGCGGGGAGCAGTTCAAGGCCCCTCGCGGCACCTACGACGTGCTCGGCGAGACGGCTGCGGCGCGCGCGCTGATCGAGCAACGGGCGCGTGAGATGCTCGAGAGCGCCGGCTACGAGCGGATCGAGACGCCGAGTTTCGAGACCACCGAGCTGTTCGCGCGCGGCGTCGGCGAGTCCACCGACGTCGTCCAGAAGGAGATGTACACGTTCGCCGACGGCTCGGGGCGGTCGCTGACCCTGCGGCCGGAGGGGACGGCGCCGGTCTGCCGCGCCTACGTGCAGCACGGGATGCACAAGCTCGCCCAGCCGGTGAAGCTCTGGTACCTGTCCGCGTTCTTTCGCTACGAGCGCGCGCAGAAGGGCCGTTTCCGGCAGTTCTGGCAGGTCGGTGCGGAGGCGCTCGGCTCCGAGGACCCGGCGGTGGACGCCGAGTCGATCGCGCTGCTCGCGAGGTTGCTCGAGGAGCTCGGCGTCGGCGGGCTGCGCCTGCGCCTCTCGAGCTTGGGCGGCGCAGCGAGTCGTGTGCGCTACCGCGAGCGTCTGCAGGTGCACCTGCGCGCGAACGAGAACGAGCTGTCCGAGGACGTTCGCGCGCGCGTCGAGCTGAACCCGCTGCGCGCGTTTGACTCGGCGCACGAGGGCACCGTCGCCGTGATGCGCTCGGCGCCGCGGCTGCTCGACGAGCTCGACGCCGAGGACCGCGAGCACTTCGGCGAGGTGAGGGGGCTGCTCGACGCCGCGGGCGTGAGCTATGAGATCGATCCGACGCTCGTGCGCGGCCTCGACTACTACACGCGCACCGTGTTCGAGTTCACCAGCGACGCGCTCGGCGCCCAAAGCGGTGTCGGCGGCGGTGGGCGCTACGACGGTCTGGTGCAACAACTGGATGGACCGGCGACGCCCGGTATGGGGTGGGCAGCCGGCCTCGAGCGGATCGGGCTGGCCGGCGGCGCACCCACGCAAGCGCCGCCGGCGATCGACCTGTACGTGGGCACCCAGGGCGACGGTGGCGCGCAGTTGCGACGCGCCGCCTTCGAGCTGCTGAGCGCGGCGCGCGCAGCCGGGCTGCGAGCGCGAATGGAGATGGCGGGCCGCTCGCTGAAGGGTCAGCTGCGCCAGGCCGAGCGACTCGGTGCGCGCTACGCGGCGATCGTCGGCGAGCCCGAGACGGTCCTCGAGGACCTGCAGGGCGGCGGCCGGCAGACGCTCGGCGTCGAGGAGGTAGTGCACGCCGCATTGCGCGGACTGCGCGATCTGGGCTAAAACTGCGCACCCACGTTCAACTCGCGCGGCAAATTTGCCGACACGAGGGGTGTGACCCAGATCTCACGCCCCTTTCAGATAGCGCTGGCCGCCGTCGCGATGCTCGGTCTCGTGTGGGCCGTGGCGCTGCGCGGCCACGGGCCAACTCAGAGCGCGTCGACCGGGACGGTGCCGAGCGCGCCGGCTCCGGCTCAGAGCGCCAAAGCCGCTGAAAAGGCAGCCGCCGATAGTCGATCGACGGAATCGACTATCGGCCAGCCGACGCCGATCTACCATGGCGCCGCGCCGGGGGTCGAAGGACTCACGCGCGCGATCGCCAAAGCGCACGGAGCCGTTGCGACCTCGCAGCAGAACGCCCAGCAGCTGCAGCAGCATTCGCGCGAAGCCTCCCAGGAAGCGCGCGCCGCTCAGAGCCCGAGCGCTCACAGCACCGCTCAGAGCAGCGCTGCCGCGGGCGTCGCGGCCCGGCGCGCTCACCAGGCGGGCGCTACTCGCGTCCGGCTTGCACACGAAGCAACTGCACGAAAGCACAGCCGGACCGCAGCGGCCAAGCACGCCGCTACAGCCGGCCGGCCCGCCGCGCAGATAGCGGTCGAACACGAGGTCGCGGCCGGCAGGACCGTCCTGTTGCTGTTCTGGACGCCGAGCTCGAGCGTCGACCGCGAGGTGCGCTCGGAAACCGCCGCGATGGTCGCGGGCTCGCACGGCCGGCTCGCGCTGCACGTCGGCACCGCCGGGCAGGTTGGTGAGTTCGGCTCGATCACCGAAGTCGTGCACGTCTACCAGACCCCGACGATCCTGATCGTCAACAGGCGCGGAGTGGTCAGCACGCTGACCGGGCTGACCGACACCTTCGCGCTGCGCCAGCTCGTGCACGAAGCCGAGCGCGCCAACGGTTAGCGCAGACTCGAGCCAAACTTGGTTTAGCGCGCACGCTCGCCGCATGGCGGGCCGCCGATTTGCCTGCGCGTACACTCGATGTCGATGGACGTCGAGGCTTTCAGCGCACACCTACAGCGCCCGCTCGCTCGCGGCCACACACCCACAGACGCACACACCGGCGCGGCCGGCGGGGCCGCCTGCGGCGATCTGGTCCGCATCTCGCTGCGGATCGACTCGGAGGACCCCGACGGCCGGATCGCCGACGCCGGCTTTGACGCAAGCGGCTGCGGCACTGCGCTTGCGGCCGGCAGCGCCGCGGTCGCGCTCGTGCGCGACAGGTCGCTGCTCGCCGCGGCGCGCGTCGGGGCGGGGGAGATAGCCGCCGAGCTTGGCGGTCTCGGCGCCGCCAAGCTGCACGCCGCGGAGCTGGCCGCCGACGCGCTCGCCCGCGCCCTCGGCGCGGCCGCGCGCGCCCAGGCGCGGCTTGCACCCTGCGCCACCCGCACGCTGGTCGCGATGAGCGGCGGCGTGGACTCGGCCGTCGCCGCGTTGCTCGTGGCCAATGGTGGGGGCGAGGAGACCGAGCGGGGCGGCGACTCGGTTGGCGCTGCCAACGACGTGGTCGCCGTCACGCTGGAGCTGTGGGCCGATCCGGAGAACGACGGCGAGGGCTCGTGCTGCTCGGCGCAGGCGGTGCGCTCCGCGCGCGACCTGGCGCAGCGGCTCGGGCTGGCGCACTTCTCGATCGACCTGCGCGACGAGTTCCGCGCTGGCGTCGTCGCGCCCTGGCTGTCCGATCACGCGGCCGGCCTGACGCCGAATCCCTGCGTGCGCTGCAACGGCGAGGTGCGCCTGGACGCGATGCTCGACCTGGCCGAGCGCCTCGGCGCTCAGGCACTTGCCACCGGCCACTACGCGCGCGTGCACGACGGGCTGCTGCGCGTCGCGGTCGACGAGGGCAAGGACCAGAGCTATGCCCTGGCCGCGCTCTCGCCGCAGTCGCTGGAGCGGATGCGCTTTCCGCTCGGGTCGCTGACCAAGCCGCAGGTGCGCGAGCTGGCGGCGCGGGCCGGACTGGCGGTGGCCAAGCGGCCGGACTCGCAGGACCTCTGCTTTCTGGCCGGCACCAGCCACGGCGCCTTTTTGGCCCGCCACGGCGCGGCCCAGGGGCTGGGCGAGCGGCCAGGCCAGATCCTCGACACGGCAGGGCGCGTGCTCGGCGAGCACCGCGGCGTGCACACGGTCACGATCGGCCAGCGCCACGGGCTGGGGATCGGCGGTGGGGCGCCTTTGTATGTGATCGCTACCGACGCTCGCTCCAACACGGTAACCGTCGGCGCGCGCGAGCAGCTGCGCGCGGCGCGCTTCGGCGTGCGCGACGTGACGCTGCACCGCGACGGCGGCTGCGTGGACGCGGTCAAGGTGCGCTACCGCGGCCGGCGCGTCCCTTGCCGGATCGATCCGTCCACGCGCGCGGGGGCACACCCGCGCGTGGACGTGTTGACGGCCGACCCGCAGGAGCGCACCGCCCCGGGGCAGATGGCCTGCCTGTACGCCGGCGACACGGTCGTCGGCTATGGGACGATTACCGCGTGAAGACCGACGACATCCGCGAGCGCTACCTCGAGTTCTTCGAGCAGCGCGGACATAAGCGCATCCCATCCGCCTCGCTCGTGCCCTCCGCGCACGACCCCTCGGCGCTGCTCACGGTCGCCGGGATGCACCCGCTCAAGCCCTACTTCCTCGGCCAGGAAGCGCCACCCGCGCCGCGGTTGACCAGCTGCCAGAAGTGCTTTCGCACGATCGACATCGCCAACGTCGGCAACACCGCGCGCCACCTCACGCTCTTTGAGATGCTCGGCAACTTCTCGATCGGGGGAATCGAGGGTGGCGCAGGCGGCCCGCAGGGCCGTCGAGCCGGGCCCCTCGTCTCCGATAGTTATTTCAAGCGTGAGGCGATCGGCTTTGCCTGGGAGCTGTCCTTGCAGGTGTTCGGCTTCTCGCCGCAGGACGTCTGGGTGACGGTGTTCGAGGGCGACGAGGGGCTCGGTATCGGGCCCGACGAGGAGGCGATCGCGCTGTGGGAAGAGGTCGGCGTGCCCTCCGAGCGGATCGTGCCCTGCCCGCGCTCGGAGAATTTCTGGCAGGCCGGTCCCGCCGGGCCGTGCGGGCCCTGCTCGGAGCTGTACGTCGACCGCGGCGCTCACATCGGTGTCGCGGGCGACCTGCCCGGCGGCGAGAACGAGCGCTTCCTTGAGTACTGGAACCTCGTCTTCATGCAGTACGACCAGCATCCGAGCGCCGGCGGAGGCAGCACGCTGACTGAGCTGCCCGCCCGCAACATCGACACCGGCCTCGGCCTGGACAGGATGGCGGCGATCCTGCAGGACGTGCCCTCGGTATTCGAAACAGACCGCTTCACGCCACTGATCGAGCTGGGCGAACAGCTCTCGCAGCGCCGCTACGGCGAGGTCTTCACGACCGACCGGGCGCTGCGCATCCTCGCCGACCACACCCGCGCGATGACATTCCTGGTGGCCGACGGCGTCGTGCCCTCCAACGAGGAGCGCGGCTACGTCCTGCGCCGCGTGATGCGCCGCGCGATACAGCAGGGGCGGGCGCTGGAGATGCAGCCCGGCTTCCTGCTGCGCTACGCCGAGGTCGTGCGCGAGCTGATGGGTGGCGTCTACCCCGAGCTCGGCGAGCAGCGCGAGTCGATCGACCGCTGGCTCGCCTCCGAGGAGGAGTCCTTCGGGCGCACCCTGGAGCAGGGGCTTGCCAACCTGCGCTTCCTGATCGACCACGCCCGCGATAAGGGTCACGACGCGATCCCGGCGCACGACGCCTTCCGCCTGCACGACACCTTCGGCTTCCCGTTCGAGCTCACACGCGAACTGCTCGCCGAGGAGGGGCTCACAGTCGACGAGGCCGGGTTCGAGTCTTTGATGGATGAGCAGCGCGCTAAAGCGCGCGCTGCGGCTGGGTCGCCCGTGGCGGGAGAGGGCTCGCGTGCAATCGCTCAGCGCTTTGCCGAGCAAGCGGGCGAGCGGACCCGCTTCACCGGGTATGAGACCGAGCTGCAGCCGACCACCGTGGCTGCTGTCGCAACCCTCGGCGCGCAGGCACCCTCGGGAGCGCCGGCGGCAGAGAACGGACACGTGCTGGTCAAGCTCGCAGACTCGCCCTTCTACGCTGCGGGTGGCGGGCAGATCTCAGACGTCGGCACGATCGAATGCGAGCGCGGCGACTGTCGCGCGCGGGTGGGCGAGGTCTTTCGTCTCGGCGAGGACCAGGTGCTCTCGGTGGTCGTGGAGCGTGGCGAGCTGCAGCCGAGCGAGCCGGTGCTCGCGCGCGTCGATCACGCCGCGCGGCACGCCACGCAGTGCAACCACACCGCGACGCACCTGTTGCACGCGGCGCTGCGGACGCGCTTGGGCGGCCACCTGCGCCAGGCCGGCTCCTACGTCGGGGCGGACAAGCTGCGCTTCGACTTCACACACGGCGGCGCGCTGACAGAGGCTGAGCTGCGCGACGTCGAGGACCAGGTCAACGCCTGGATCGCCCAGGCCGATCCTGTGCATCCGATCACGACGACGCTCGATGAGGCCAAGGCGCTCGGGGCGATGGCGCTGTTCGGCGAGAAGTACGGCGAGGTCGTGCGGATGGTCGAGATCGGCGAGGGCGATTACTCGCGCGAGCTGTGCGGCGGCACGCACGTCGCAAACACCGCGGAGATCGGCGTCTTCTGCGTCACGGCCGAGACCTCCAGCGCCGCCAACGTGCGCCGCATCGAAGCGCTCACGGGGCCGGCCGCGGCGGCGATGCTGCGCGCCCACGGCCACGCGCTCGGCGAGATCGCCGCGACCCTGCGCACCACGCCCGAGCGCGCCGCCGAGCTGGTGGCCGAGCGCGAGGCCGAGCACCGCGAGCTGCAGAAGGCACGGCGCGCCGAGGGCGGGGCGGCCGGCGTCGACGTGGAGGCGCTGCTCGCCGAGGTCGAGCGCATCGGCGAGGTGCCCGTAGTCGTGGCGCGAGTGGAGCTCGCCGACGCCAAGGCGCTGCCCGACCTGGCCGACCGCCTGAAGGGCAGGCTCGGCGGCGCGGGCGTCGTCGTGCTCGGCGCGGCGGTCGGCGAACGCGCGGCGCTGCTGGTCAGCGTCGATCCCGTCGTGGTCGAACGCGGGGTCAAGGCCGGCGCGATCGTCAAGCTCGCCGCGCAGGTCGTCGGCGGCGGCGGGGGAGGCCGCGACACGATGGCCCAAGCCGGCGGCCGCGACCCGGGCAAGCTCGGCGAGGCCCTGGAAGCGGCGCGTGGAGCGATCGCCGCGGCGCTCGGCGCTTGAGGGTACTCGCGCTCGACCACGGCAGCGCCCGCTGCGGCTGCGCCATCAGCGACCAGACCGGCACCGTCGTCACGCCGCTCGAGGCGATCGAGCGGCCGGACACGCGGCGGGGCATGGCGGCGATCGGCGCACTGATAGCCGAGCGCGAGGTCGAGCGGGTCGTGGTCGGCCTGCCGGTCCACCTCAGCGGCGAGGAGGGGACCCAGGCGGCGCTGGCGCGCGCGTTCGTCGCCGAGCTCGGTGAAGTGATCGAAGTGCCGGTCGACACCTACGACGAGCGGCTGACCAGCCGCATGGCCGACGTCAGCCGACGCGAAGGCGCGGGCGCCTCGCGCGACTCGATCGCGGCGGCGCACCTACTCGAGGCCTACCTGATGAGCTTGGCGCGGAAAGGCGAAGCATGAGCGACGAACACGGCTCGGACTACC
>DATASE010000104.1:0-26064 GCA_036269375.1 Solirubrobacteraceae bacterium | reverse complement strand
GTCGAGGCCGCTGGTGAGCTCGTGAAGGTGCCAGGCGCCATCGAGCTTTGGGGCCAGTACCTGCTCGACCTGCGCCGCCGTGAGCGAGTCGAGCACACCGTCCGCCAACCCCCCTGCGGCGTGGATCACCGCGCGCAGCGGGTGCTCGGGGGCGATCGAGTCGATCGACTCGCGCAGCTGCCGAGGATCGCTGACGTCGCAATCGACCACGCGGACTTCGGCGCCCCCGCGTCGAAGCTCGTGAAGCAGCTCGCCGCTGCCTGGCGCCGCCTCGCCCGCTCGGCTGGCGAGTAGCAGCTGGCGCACCCCGTGTCGCTCGACCAGATGCCGGGCCAACAGGCCGCCCAAGCCCCCGGTACCGCCCGTGATCAACGTGGTGCCGGCGACCGGCGGCCCAGCGCTCGGCATCGTCAGGACGAGCTTGCCGCGATGGCGAGCCTGGCTCATGAAGCGCAGCGCCCCCGGCGCGTGGCGCACGTCCCACGCACGCAGTGGCGGCAGCTCGAGCTCACCCTGCTCGAACAGCTCCAGCAGCGACACCAGCATCTGTTGGATGCGCGTGGGCCCGGCCTCCATCAGGTCGAAAGCGCGATAGAGCACGCCTTCGTGCCCAAGCGCCACGGTGTCCGCGTCGCGCACATCGGTCTTGCCCATCTCCAGGAAGCTCCCTCCGCGGGGCAACAACCGCAGCGACGCGTCGACGAGCTCGCCGCTGAGCGAGTTGAGCACGACGTCGACTCCGGCGCCGGCGGTCGCCGCCAGGAACTGCTCGGCAAAGCCGCTATCGCGCGAGCTCGCGACCCGCTCGGCTGCCAGACCGGCGCGTTCCAGCGCCGAGCGCTTGCCGTCGCTGGCGGTGGCGAACGCCTCGGCGCCGAGATGGCGAGCCAGCTGCAGCGCCGCGGTGCCGACGCCGCCGGTGGCGGCGTGCACAAGCAGCCGCTGGCCGGCGCGCAGGTCGGCGAGATCGACCAGCGCGTAGTAGGCGGTGAGGAAGGCGAGCGGCACCGACGCTGCCTGGGCGAACGACCACTCGTCGGGGGCGCGCACGACCAGCCGTGCGTCGCCGACTGCAATTGGCCCGAACGCACCGGCAAACAGGCCGCAGACGCGCTCGCCTGGCCGTACGTGCTCGACGGCGGCACCCACCTCGAGCACCACGCCGGCGGCCTCGTTGCCGATCGCCGCGGCGCCCGGATGAACTCCCAGCGCAATCAGAACATCCTTGAAGTTGACGCCGCCCGCACGTACCTGCACCCTCACCTCGTTGGGCTCCAGCGACTCCAGGCGGTCGGGACATGGCACCAGCCGCAGCCCGTCGAGCGTGTCGGTCCCGCTGCCGTCCAGGCGCCATGCCGCCGTGCCCGCGGGCACGGTAAGCGCCTGCCCGGTGACCGGGCGAGCGAGGCGAGCGACCATCGGCTCTCCCTCGCGGACCGCCAGCTGAGACTCCTCGCCGGCAATGGCATGTGCGAGCAGGGCGGTCGATCGCCTGGACTGCTCGAGGTCGACCAGCACGATGCGTCCCGGGTTCTCCGCTTGGGCCGAGCGGGCCAGACCCCAAACCGCCGAGGCGGCGAGCTGCTCCACGCGCTCACCGGGACCGACCGCGACCGCGCCGCGCGTGACGATCGCCATGCGCGAGTCGCGCAGGCGCTCATCGCCAAGCCACTGCTGCAGCGCGTCGAGCACGCACAGGACCGCACCGTGCGCTGCGACGGGCAGCTCGCCCGCGAGCGTGGTGCAGTCAAGCAGCACCACTCTGGGCGCCGGGCCGTCCTCGAGCGTCTGGCGCAACGCGCTGAGGTCACTGTGGTAGATGGCCGCCGCCTCGTCAAAGCCGAGCTCCGCGGCCAGGCGTGAGGTGGCAGGCTCGCCACCCACGCCGACACAGGCACAGCTCAGATCGCCGGCACGCGAAGCGCTTGCGGTCAACGGTTGCCACTCGACTCGATAGCGATCCTCCGGAGATGCGGCGGCACCGGCGATCGCCTGCGCCGAGGCGGCACGCGTGACCAGCGAACCCACCGAGGCGAGCGGTCGTCCATCCGCGTCGGCAACCTCGATCGCAAGCGAATCCTGCGGACCGGGAGAGAAGCGCACACGCACGGCTTGGACCTGGTGACCCTCTCCGTGCAAACGCACGTCACTCCAGCTGAACGGCAGTCGCGGCATCGCTTCGCGCCCGCTTGGCGCCTCCCCGGCTGCGGCCGAGGCGTTCTCGGCCGGACTTGGGCGAGGGCTCGCCGGGGTCGGGCCGGCCAGGACCGTCGCGTGCAGCGCGCAGTCAAGCAGCGCCGGGTGAAACGCGAACGCGCCGGCGCGGCCCTCCTCCCCTGGCGGTAGCGACGCTTGCGCGAACAGCTCCTCGCCGCGCCGCCAAATGCCGGTCAATCCCTGAAACACGGGTCCGTAGTCAAGCCCGCATTCGAGCAGCCGATCGTAGGCGCCTGCCAGCGCAACCGTCTCCGCTTCCGGGGGTGGCCACTCACCGGCCAGCCCTCCGCCGCCAGCAGCAGAGGGAGCCAGCTCCGCAACGTCCGCGTCGGCAACCTCCGCCGCCGAAGCGAGCAGCCCGCTCGCGTGACAGACCCATTCGGGCTCGGGGCGCGCTGCGGTCGCATCTGCGGCGTGACGCGAATAGACCCCCAGCGAGCGCTCGCCGCCTTGCTGGCTTGGACCAACGCAGAGCTGTAGCTTCACCGCGTCCCTACCCCCGAGCACCAGCGGGGTTTGCAGCGTCAGCTCACGTACGACCGGACAGCCCGACCGTACCCCGGCGTACAGAGCCAGCTCGAGCAGGGCGGTGCCAGGCACCAGCACCTCGCCGAGCACCGCATGGTCGGCAAGCCAGGGTTGCTCCTGAAGCGACAACCGTCCGGTGAACAGCCAGCCGCCCTCATCGGCCAGCGCCACCGCGGCGCTGAGCAGCGGATGGTCGCAGTCGTCCTGACCTATCGCCTCGGCGTCAGCGTCGGCGCGGGGGAGCGAGTCAAGCCAATAGCGCTCGCGCTGGAACGCGTAGGTGGGCATCGCGACCCGGCGCCCCCCGGCAGAGCCCACAACGCCCCGCCAGTCGATGCGCGCGGCATCGGCTGTCCAAATGCGCCCGAGCGCCTCGATCAGCGTCTGCGCCTCCTCGCGACCGGCCCTCAGGGCAGCGACCACGACCGGCGGCGACTGCTCCTGCTCGGACTCGCGCGCGCCGTCCGCGCCCTGCCTTTGACCGCCGTCAAAGGCGAGAGCATTCTCATCGCCGACGCACTCCTGGACCATCGCGCTGAGCGCTGCGTCGGGACCGACCTCGAGGAAGGTGCCGACCTGCCGCTCCAGCAGACAGCGCACGCCGTCGGCAAAGCGCACGGCTCCGCGCACTTGGCGGACCCAGTACTCGGGAGCGCACAGCTCCTCACCGACGATCGCGCCGGTGAGGTTTGAGACGAGAGGAATCCTCGGCGGCGAATAGCTCAGCGCGGAGACGATCCGGGCAAACGAATCCAGCATCGGCTCCATCAGCCCCGAATGAAAGGCGTGAGACACACGCAACAGGTGCGTCTTTCGCCCCAGCGCGCGCCAGCGTCGCTCGAGCTCGAGCACGGCCTCCCGCTCGCCGGAGAGCACCACGGAGCTCGGGCCGTTTACCGCTGCCAGCGACACCGGGCCGTCCTCGGTCAGCCACTCGCACAGCTCGCTCTCGCTGCCCTGCACGGCGAGCATCGCTCCACCTGGCGGCAACTCGCCCATCAGCCGTCCGCGAGCGGACACGAGCGTGCAGGCGTCGGCCAGCGAGAACACGCCGGCCACGTGGGCCGCGGCGATCTCCCCGATCGAGTGGCCGAGTAGATAGTCGGGCCGCAACCCCCAGCTATCGAGCAGGCGAAACAGCGCCACCTCCAATGCGAACAGGCTCGCCTGCGTGTAGGCGGTGCCGTCGAGCTGCCCGGCGTGCTCCGATCCCTCGGCAGCGAACATCGACTCGCGCAGCGGTCGCTCGAGCTGCTCCCCGAATGCGTCGCACGCCTCGTCCAGGGCGTCTGCGAACACGCGGTGGGTGCGATATAGCTCGGCACCCATGCCACAACGCTGAGCCCCCTGGCCGGTGAACAGGAAGGCAAGCGGCCGGTGCGCGCCGGCCAGACCGAGCAGCCCATGCGGCGGCAGCTCTCCGGCCGCCAGCGCCCGTGCGCCGTCAAGCAGCGACTCGAACCGCTCGCCCAGCAATATCGCGCGATGCTCAAGCTGCGCGCGAGCGCCAAGCGAGACCGCCACGTCGGCGGCGCTCTCGATGCCCTCGCTGCGAACGTGCTCGCACAAGGCGCTGGCCTGGGCGCGCAGCGCCGGCTCGCTTCGTGCTGAGAGCACCCAGACGAGCGGGCCGCCACGCGACGACTCCGGCTCGGGCTCCCTTGGCGCCGGCTCGGGCCCCTCCTCCAGGACGACGTGCGCGTTGGTCCCGCTGAAGCCAAACGACGAGACGCCGGCCCTGCGCGGCCGCGCGCCACGTGGCCACTCGACCTCCTCTGCCAGCAACGACACAGACTCCGATGACCACTCGATCCGCTCGGAAGGTCGATCTACGTGTAGCGTCCGGGGCAGGCGCTGATGGCGCAGCGCCAGCACCATCTTGATCACGCCGGCGATCCCAGCGGCCGCCTGCGTATGGCCTATGTTCGACTTCACGGAGCCGAGCCGAAGCGGTCTGCTCGGGTCTCGACCGCGCCCGTACGTGGCCATGATCGCCTGCGCCTCGATCGGATCGCCGAGCCTGGTCCCCGTGCCGTGCGCCTCGACGGCGTCGACGTCGGCGGGCGAGAGGCCTGCATTGGCCAGCGCTCTCAGGATCACCCGCTGCTGGGACGGCCCGTTGGGCGCTGTCAGGCCGTTGCTGGCGCCATCCTGGTTGACGGCGCTGCCGCGCATCACGGCGAGCACCTCGCGGCCATTGCGCTGCGCCTCGGAGAGGCGCTCGAGCACGACGACGCCGACGCCCTCGCCCCACCCCGCTCCGTCGGCGGCCTCGGAGAACGCCTTGCACCTGCCGTCGGGCGCAGCACCGCGCTGACGGCTGAAGTCAACGAACACCGCCGGCGTGGCCATCACCGCCACGCCGCCCGCAAGCGCCAACTCGCACTCGCCGCTGCGCAGCGCGGAGGCCGCGAGATGCAGCCCAACCAGCGAAGAGGAGCAGGCCGTGTTCACGGTCACCGCCGCGCCCTCGAGACCCAGTAGGTACGCGACCCGACCGGAGAGGACGCTGCTGGCGGTACCGGTGCCGAGATAGCCCTTGACCTCCTCGGAGCACGACCCGAACAGGCCCGTGCTGTAGTCGGATAGGTTCTCTCCCACGAAGACCCCGGTCTGCGTCCCCCGCAACAGATGGGGATCGATGTCCGCGTCTTCGAGCGCCTCCCACACGACTTCGAGGAGCAGTCGCTGGTGGGGGCTCATCGCCAGCGCCTCGCGCGGGCCGACACCGAAGAACGCCGCGTCGAACTCGCCGGCGTCGGGCAGAAACCCGCCTTCGCACGCATAGGTGGTGCCGGGATGGTCGGGGTCGGGGTGGTAGATCGCCGCCATGTCCCAGCCGCGATCGGTGGGAAACGGCGAGATCGCGTCGGCGCCGTCTGCCAGCAGCTCCCACAGCCGAGCGGGAGAGCTCGCGCCTCCCGGGAAGCGACAGCCCATGCCGACGATCGCCAGTGGCTCCTCGCTGCCTACGATCGCCGCCGGCCTGGACTCCACGACGCGCTCGCCGGCGATCTCCGCGACCAGGTGGCTCGCGAGCTCGGTCGGGGTCGGGTGGTCGAAGATCGCCGTCGTAGGTAGTCGCGACCCGGTCGCGGCCACCAGCCGGTTGCGCAATTCCACGCCCGAGAGCGAGTCAAAGCCCAGCTCGCGAAAGGCCCGGTCGGGATCGATGGCCTGCGGCGAGGGATGCCCGAGCACCAGCGCCGCCTGCGCCTGCACGAGCCCGAGCACGATCCGGGGACGCTCCGGCTCAGGCGCGGCGGCAAGCTCGACGGCGAAGGCCTCGCGGCCGGCGCTGACAGTCTCAGATGCGGCGTTTGCACCCAGGATGCGACCGAGCTCGGGAAGCTCACGTAGCGCCGGTGCCGGCGCGGCCGTCTGGCGTGCGTAGTGCTGCCAGTCGACGTCCACGACGACCGCCCGGGGCACTTCGTCGGCAAGTACCTGCTCGAGCTCGCGCAGGGCGGCCGTCGGCTCCATCTCGCCAAACCCACGCCTGCGCATGTGCTCGCCCACGGTCGCCGCCATGCCACCTCCTGCCCATGCGCCCCACGCGACCGAGGTCGCCGGCAGACCGCGAGCGCGGCGCATGTCGGCCAATCCGTCGAGGAACGCGTTGGCCGCCGCGTAGGCCGCCTGGCCGCCGCTGCCCAGCGTCGCCGACACCGATGAGAACAGGACGAATGCGTCGAGCTCCCTGTCGGCCGTCAGCTCGTGCAAGCAGAGCGCGCCATCGATCTTGGGGCGCAGGACGCGCTCGACACGATCGAATGTGAGCCGGTCGATCAGCTCGTCGTCGAGCACTCCTGCGACGTGAAAGACAGACGACAGGGGCGGCCCGTCCGAAAGAGAGTCCAGCAGAGCCGCCAGCTGGGCGCGATCGGCGACGTCGCAGGCCAACACCCTCGCGTCGGCGCCCTGTTGGCGGAGCTCCTGCTCGAGCTCGCACGCACCGGGCGCCTGCGGTCCACGACGGCCAACGAGCAGCAGACGCTCGACGCCGCAACCCACAAGCCAGCGGGCCAGATGGGCGCCGAGCGCGCCGCCGCCGCCGCTGACCAGTGCCGTGCCGCTCGCCCGCCACGAGAGCTCGTCGCGCTCGGTGGCGGAGGGGCTGTGAACGATGCGGCGCACGAAGCCGCCTGCGTGACGGATGGCCACTTCGTCCTCGCCGTCGGCGCCCCCCAGCGCTACGCAGAGGCGCTCGAGCGAGCGCTCGTCCAGTTCGTCCGGCAGGTCTACCAGACCGCCCCAGCGCTCGGGATGCTCGGCCCTGACGACTCTGCCCAGGCCCCAGACGGCGCGCTGCGCGGGCGTGCCAACGACGTCGGCGAGGACGGCGCCGATCGCTCCGCGTGTCGCGATCCACAGGGGTGCTGGACAGTCAATGTCGCCAAGCGCCTGCGCTAGCGCAAGCGTTCCCGCCACCGCGGCCGGGATCGTCGCAAAGCCTGCGCAGGGACCGTCGCTGAGAGCAAGCAGTGAGAGCACGCCGGCCAATCGATCGGAGGCCTCACCGGCGGACAGCGCCTGGGCGATCTGCGAGGCGAGTCGATCGCGCTGGAGCGAGTCCTCGTGCACCGCTATCCGCTCGACGCAAGCGCCGCGCTCAGACATCGCCTCGAACGTCTCCTCGATCAAGCGCTGATCGTCGATCCGTGCCGGCACCAAGACAAGCCAGTGCCCAGCCAGAGCCGCGGGCTCGCGTGCACTGAACGGCCGCCACACGGTCTCGTGGCGCCAACCGGCGACCTTCTGCACCTCGCCCGCCGAGCCTCCGGGGCCAAGCAGGCGACCATCCTGCTCGATCCAGTAGCCCTGCGGCGGGTCAAGCCAGTAGCGGCGACGCTGGAAGGCGTAGGTCGGCAGCTCCGCGCCGGGCCGTCCGCCCGTCAGTTTGGCGATCGCGTCCCAGTCGACGGCGTGGCCCGCCGTCCACGCGCCGGCCAGGGCTTCGAGTGTGGCGTCCGGCTCGGGTCGGCGACTCCTGAGCAGCGGCACGGCCAGCAACGGCCGGTCATCGAGATCGAGCTCCGACGCACAGTCGCCTGCCATCGCGCTGAGCACACCGTCGGGTCCGAGCTCCAGCGCCGTGCGCGCCCCCTGCCCGAGCAGCCAGCGAATGCCGTCCGCGAAACGCACGGTCTCGCGCACGTGGCGCACCCAGTACGAGGGCGAGCACAGCTGCCCGGGCAGCGCCGGCAGGCCCGTCAGGTTGGAGACGACCGGGATCACCGGCTCCGAGAAGGACACGTCGCCCGCAACGCGTTCGAAGGCATCGAGCATCGCGTCCATTTGGGCCGAGTGAAAGGCGTGTGACACGTTCAGCCGCTTGGTCTTGCGTCCCCTCTTGCTCCACTCGCGGGCCGCGACGAGCACATCCGCTTGCTCACCGGAGAGGACCACTGCGCGCGGACCATTCACCGCCGCAATCGACAGCCCAGACCGCTCGGCCAGCCACTCCACGACCTCTGCCTCGCTGGCCTGTACCGCCAGCATCGCGCCGTCGCCCCCAAGCTCCCCCATCAGGCGACCGCGCGCCGCGACCAGGCGGCAGGAGTCCTCGAGCGAGAACACTCCTGCGACGTGTGCAGCGACTATCTCGCCGATCGAATGGCCGATCAGGTAGTCCGGGCGCACGCCAAAGTCCTCGAGCAGGCGAAACAGCGCCACCTCCAGGGCGAAAAGCCCAGCCTGGGTGACGAGCGTGCCGTCGAGCGAACCCCCGCCGGCGGCGCGTCCTTCGTGCTTCGCGGCGCCGAACACGATCGCGGCAAGCGAGCAGTCCAACAGCCGATCGAAATGCTCGCAGGCGTCGTCGAAGGCGTGACGGAAAGCCGGATAGGCCTGGTAGACGCCTGCCCCCATACCGACGCGTTGCGCCCCTTGGCCCGTGAACAGGAAGACCATCGGACCGCTTGCGGCGGTGCCGCAGATCGGCTCAGTCGTCCGCGGAGCAGGCGCCGCGCTCGGTGTCCCGATGCGCGCGAGCGAGTCGAGCATCGCGCCGGCGTCCTCACCCAACGCAACGGCGCGGTGCTCGAGCTGCGGCTTGCGCGCCAACGCGCATGCGAGGTCGGCGAGGTCGAGTCGCGGGTTGGCAAGCACGAACGCGTGCAGCCGCCGGGCCTGAGCTTGCAGGGCGACCTCATTGCCGGCCGAGAGAGTCCACGCCACTGCCCGCTCGCACCCGTGCGGACCGGGCTCTGACCGTGCGGAGCCGGCCGGCAGGCAGGATCGCAGTGCCACATCAGGCGACCCCGACCCGATTGGGACCGAGTCCGGGGCGCCGCCGGGTGGCGTCGCGGCGGCGCTCACAGCCGGACCGTGCTCGCGAGACGCAGAATCCTCAGGCGCCTGCTCGAGGATCACGTGGGCGTTGGTCCCGCTGATCCCGTAGGAGGAGACTGCAGCCCGCCTCGGTCTTCCGGTGTCCGGCCACGCGACCGGCTCCGTCAACAGCGCGATCGAGCCGGACGACCAGTCGACCTGCGTCGACGGACGATCGACGTGCAGCGTCCTCGGCAGCATCCCGTGGCCCAGCGCCAACACCATCTTGATCACACCGGCCACGCCGGCAGCCGCCTGCGTGTGCCCGAGATTCGACTTCACCGATCCGAGCCACACCGGGCCTTGGCCTTCGCGCTGTCCGTAGGTCGCAAGCAACGCATCGGCCTCGATCGGATCCCCGAGCGCGGTGCCGGTTCCGTGCCCCTCGACGGCATCGATCTCTTCGTGGGAGAGGCGAGCATCGCGAAGCGCGTGGCGGATCACCCGCTGTTGCGCCACTCCACTGGGAGCGGTCAGACCATTGCTCGCCCCGTCCTGGTTGACGGCGCTTCCGCGTACCACCGCGAGCACGCGATGGCCGTTGCGCCGCGCGTCGCTCATGCGCTCGACGGCGAGCACGCCAACCCCCTCCCCCCAGCCGGTGCCGTCCGCGGCGTCGGCAAAGGCCTTGCAGCGGCCGTCGGGCGCAAGCGCGCGTTGGCGACTGAAAGCCGCGAACAGCGTCAGCGTGGTGATGACCGTCGCGCCTCCGGCCAACGCCAGCGAGCACTCGCCGGCACGCAGCGCCGAGCACGCCTGGTGCAGAGCGACCAGCGAGGAGGAGCAGGCGGTGTCGACCGTCAGCGCCGGTCCCTGCAGGCCGAGCGTGTAGGCGACGCGCCCGGACAGCAGGCTGCTGAGGGTCGCCGTCAGACCGGGCCCCTCGAGGCCATTGGCTGCTATCCACTGACCGGCGTTGTAGTCGTGGATGTTGCTACCGGCGAAGACGCCGGTGTCGCTGCCCTTCAACGCCAGCGGATCGATTCCGGCGTGTTCGACCGCCTCCCAGCAGGCTTCCAGGAACAGACGGTGCTGAGGGTCCATCGCCACGGCCTCGCGCGGGCTGATCCCAAAGAACTCGGCGTCGAAGTGAGCGGCGTCGTAGACGAACCCGCCCTCCCGGGCATAGACGGTGCCGGGACGGTCAGGATCGGGGTCATACAGAGCGCCCATGTCCCACCCCCGGTCGGCCGGGAAGTCCGCAATCGCGTCTCCACCGGAGCTCAGCAGGCGCCACAGGTCCTCCGGAGAGTCCACGCCGCCCGGGAGGCGGCAGCTCATGCCGACGATCGCGATCGGCTCGCCCGGGCGGGCGTGTTCGCCTTGCCCACGAGCGCCTTGCCCACGAGCGTTTTTTGGGTGAGCGAGCTGCTTATCGGGCTGGACGGTGAGCAGCCCAGCCATGTGCTCGGCGAGCGCCAGCGGCGTGGGATGGTCGAAGATCACTGAGGCGGAGACCGCGCGACCGGCAAGCACACGCAGCCGGTTGCGCAGTTCGACCAACCCTGCCGAGTCCAGGCCCAGGTCCCTGAAGACCCGTCGGGAGTCAGCGGCCGTCAGGTCGGTGAGGCCGAGCGCGACTGCCACTTCGGCGAGCACCGCGTCACGGATCGCAGTTCGGCGTGCCGCCGGCGCCAACTCGGAGCCGGTCGGGAAAAGCCGAGCCATCTCCGGCGTTTGCGACTGCGCTGCCGGCGTGCTCGGATGCTCCGAGCCGAGCTCTCGTTTGGTGGCCCGAGCAGCGCCGCCATGGGCCATCCCGAGAACGCGCTCGGCCAGCTCCAGGTCAACCGGCAGACCTCGTGCCGACAGCTCTTTGAGCATCGCGAGCAGGCGTCCGGGGCCCGACTGATCGCGACGCAGTGAGCCGAGCACCACCGCGTCGTCGGGGTCCGGCAGGTCGGCTTCGACCGTTTCCTGCAACGCCGCCAACAGCACCGGGTGGGCCCCCAGCTCGACAAAGGTCCGATGGCCTTGCTCGAGCAGGCTGCGGATGGCTGCTTCCAGGCGCACCGTCTCGCGCTCGGCGCGATACCAGTGGTCGGGTTGACACTCGGACCCGTCGAACAGGCCGCCTGTCACGGTCGAGCACAGTGGGATTTCAGCGCTTCGCGGCACGATGCCGGACAGCTCGCCGAGCAGCTGCTCGCGCAATGGCTCGACCTGCACCGAGTGCGAGGCGTAGTCGATCGCCACTCTCGCCGCCCTGACTCCGGCGGCGCGACAGCTCGTGCGCAGGCACTCGAGCGCCGCCACGTCTCCGCTGACCGCAAGCGAGCTCGGACCGTTCACCGCTCCGAGCTCGAGCTGCAGCCCGAGTCGGTCGAGCTCCTCCTCGAGCCGGTCGCGGGTGAGTGCGACCGCCAGCATCCCTCCCTTCCCGGACAGCCCAGTCAGCAACCGCGCGCGACGCGCTACCACCGCTGCGGCATCCTCGAGCGACAGCGCCCCGGCGAGGTGGGCAGCGGCGACCTCGCCCTGCGAGTGGCCCACGACTGCGTCCGGGCGGACCCCGCACTCGCGCAGCAGCTCCGCCAGGGCTACCGACACCGCGAACAAAGCAGGCTGCACGACGTCGACTCGCCGCAGCCTGCGCGCCCGCGGACGCTCGTGCAAGACGTCGAGCAGCGACCAACCGACGTGCGGCCTGAGCGCCCGCTCACATTCCGCGAGGCGCTCGGCAAACGGCTCCGAGGCGTCGACCAAGTCGATCGCCATTCCTGCCCACTGACATCCGTGGCCGGAGAGCACGAGTGCGAGCCTCCCCGGCCCCTGGTGCTCGCCGGCGCTCACCGGGGAGCCCGATGGGCCAGACTCGCGCAGACGCCGCGATCCATTCACAGCCTGCCCATAAACCATCGAAGTGCGTTCGACGAGCACACCGCGAGCAAATCGCCCGAGGACTCGCTTTGCACCTCAAAACCCAGCAGCGAAGCCATTCCCCTCCCCATGACGATCCTTCGTCCCGTCGTCGGCAGCCCTACATAAGGCCAGCCAGAAACAAGGACGGTGATACTAAGACGATCCAAACACAGTTGTCAACCCGGGCGCCTGGCAGCCTCGCCCGGATTGGCGTTGCTGGCCACCCGCCATTCGCCGAGCATCGCCACGCGGGGAACGCCGCGACGCTTGGGACGGCGGCGGCGCACCTCGGCGTGCCCCGACCGGCGCGGTACGCCGGTTGACCGACCTGTCGGCGCTATGCCGGCGAGCGAGCGCCGCCTGCCAGTGCGGCTGCCAGCTCGCCAATCAGACCGTCCACTTTGGCGATCGCACGGTCGAGCAACAGAAAGCCGTGCATCTGATCCCCGACGTGCCTGTGCTCGACGACCACGCCCTCGGCCGCGAGCCGCTGCGCGTAGGCGACGCCCTCGTCGCGCAGCGGATCGAACTCGGCGGTCACGACAAGCGTGGCCGGCAAACCGCCCAGATCCGGCGCCGCCAGCGGAAACAGATATGGGTCGCGCCTGTCCTGGCCCGGCGACAGGTAGCTGTCAAGCGCCCAGCGTGCGAATCCGGCGTCGAGCGTGTATCCGCTCGCATACCGCTCGCACGACGGCCAGCCACCGAAGTCGTCTGCCACCGGGTACACGAGCAGCTGAAAGCTCGGCAACCGCACTCCCAGATCGCGCAGCAGCACGGACAGGCAGGCGGCCGTCGCCGCGCCGGAGCTTTCGCCGACGAGTGCTACTGCACCCGGCTCGGCGCCGATCGCGGTGGCGTTGTCGAGCAGCCAGCGATAGGCCAGGTGGGCGTCTTCGAGCGCCGCGGGATGACGGTGCTCGGGGGCGCGGCGATAGTGGAGTGCCGCCAGCATGACACCCGAGCGCCCGGCAAGCAGACGACAAAGACGGTCGTGGGTGTCTAGGTCGTTGAGCACCCAGCCGCCGCCGTGCAGGAACAGCGCGGTCGGCAGCGGGCCGGCTGCCGGTCGGTACAGGCGCAGCGTCAGGGGCCCGTGAGGCGTTGGCAGGGCAAGATCCTCGACGTGGTGCAGCGACGGCGGCGCGCCGCGGCTGACGAGCGCCGAGCGGGCACTCTCACGCGCTCGATCGAGCGGAAGCTCGTACGGCTGGGGCAAGTTCCCTGCCTGGATCACTTCGAGCAGCGCCTGTGCGTCGGGGTCGAGCCGCGGTGTCATCGCGCGCAGCATGCCAGACGGCTCATCGCGCGGGCACGACGATTGCCGTCAGGATCAGGCCGTCGCGCACGAGCCACCTGCCCGACAGCTCAGCGAGCGATCCCTGACCGAGCGCCGGCGCCGCCACGAGCAGGCGCGCGGCGAAGGTCCCCTCGCGCAGGTCGAGCTTGACGATCGCGTCCTCGAATCCCAGCCAGCGTTTGGCCACTGGATACCACGCCTTGTAGATCGACTCCTTCGCGCTGAACAGGAGCCTGCCCCAGTGAATCTCGGCGATCTCCTCCTGAAGACGCATCAGATCAGGCAGCTCCTCGGGCCGCGCGATGTCGCCGAGTATCCCGTCGGGCAGCGCGGCGTTGGGCTCGGCGTCGATGCCGACGGTCGCGACCTCGCCGACCTGCGCCACGGCGCATGCACGGTAGCCCTCGCAGTGCGTGATGCTGCCGACCGCTCCGGCGGGCCACAGCGGCTCACCGCGCTCCCCCGTCGCGATCGCTGTGGGCGTGTAGCCCAATTGCGCGAGCGCGCGGCGCGCACAGCCGCGAGCGGTGGCGAACTCGTTGCGGCGCTTCTCCACGGCTCGCCGCACGACGATCTCCTCCTCGGCGAACAGCTGCGCCTGCAGGTCATCGCCACGCGCCTCCACGGCGATCACTGCGTCGGGAAGGATCTCCTCGATCATGCCGGCGGCGAGGGGAACGGGGCAATCGTGCGCAGGAACGGAACGCCGCCTGCCCGCAGTCGCCACTCGCGCGGGTTGCCAAGCGAGACCTCCTCGAACCTGACGCCGTCGCGCCAGGTGGTTCGCGGGATGTGCAGGTGGCCGTACACGACCACGGCGACATCAAAGCGGCGGTGCCAGTCGTCGGTGAGCCTCGTCCCGCACCACATGGCGAACTCTGGGTGGCGCAGCACGGCGGTTGGGTGCTCGGTGAGCGGGAAGTGGTTGACGAGCGCCAGCGGCACGTCCGCCGGGCACTGGCGCAGCCGCTCTTCGGTGTGGCGCACGCGCGCGTGGCACCATTCGGCGCGATCGTGATAGGGATCTGGGTGCAGCAGGAACTCGTCGCTGCAGAGCACCCCAACCCGCTCGGCCTGAGCCAGCGCCTGCGCGCGGCTTGCAAGGTCGTCGCGGCCGAAGGAGTAGTCGTAGAGAAGGAAGACCGGAGCCACCAAGAGCGGCCCGGACTCCCCCTCCCACACCAGGTAGGGGTCCTCCGGGGTGAGGACCCCCCGGGCACGGCACAGCTCAACCAGGCGGCGGTAGCGAGACTCGCCGCGCAGCGCCGGGAACTCGTCTGGCAGCGTCCACAGGTCGTGGTTGCCGGGAGTCCAGATCACCTTTGCGAATCGACTCGTGAGCGTGTCGAGCGACCATTCGATCTCAGCGATCGTCTCGCCCAGGTCGCCGGCGACGATCAGCCAATCTCCCTCGCGCTCAGGGCGCAGTGCGGCTACGATCGTACGGTTCTCGGGATGGCCGACGTGCAGGTCGCTCACCGCTAGCAGTCTCGGACTGGAGCCCTTGGCGACCGACATCGGCCGGCGATGATAGCCGGCCTGCGCACAAGCGGTAGGCGACCGGCCGCCAAGGATCGGAGCGTGCCTCCGTCGCGCCCTCAGCGCTCGACGCGGACTGCTCGTATACACGGCCGTTGGAAATAGGACGGGGCGCCAATCCTCCTCAGCTACCTGCCAATCGCCCAGCGTCGAGGCTTGACATACACATCGACGTATGGTTTTGTGACCTTTGCTGCTATCAACACTTGACGGGAGAGGACGGGACGCTCATGCGAGACAACCCGGGTCGGCGGGCAAACCTGCCGACCAAGCGCAGGATGCGCCTGCTGGCGCCATTGACTTTGCTGGTCGCCTGCTCGATGCTCGCGATATTCGCCGCGGCGGCGTTTGCGAGCAACTACGACATGCGTGGCGAATGGTCGCTGGTGAACACTGCCAACAAACCAGGGAGCCCGCCGATATCGGGGACCGACGTGGTCAACACTATGGAATCCGGGGGCGAATACTCGGGAAGTGGCTCCTATATGGGCATACTTCCGTATCGGGTGAGCGGGACCGTATCCGGTAACGAAACATCGATCACGGTCGTCACGAACACGCCGATGGGCGTCATCACGTTTGTTGCCAACTCAATTCAAATAAACACGGCGGAAAACAAGTTTGCAGGAAGCGGAACCTATTACAACGCCAACAACGAACCTTATGAAACCGGCGAAGTCATATGCGTCCGACTAAAGAGCTACCAGGAAGTCGTCGAACAGGAAGAACGCGAACGCAGGGAAGCGGAAGAAGCCAGGGCCCGCAAGAACGTACGTGGAGAATGGGAAATCGTCATCAAAGCCGGTCCACAGACATACACTGCCGTCGGTATGGTGACTAACGAAGCCAACTCGAAAAACGAATTCGCGAGTTCAAGCACCACCTTTGAAGAGGGTGTCCAAGGCTCATTCGAAGGGACGTTGGAAGGGGAAAAAGCGACCGTAAAAGTGATCAGCCACGGGATACCAGGAACGATTCCTGCGGCAGAATTCACCGGCAACGAAATCGCTGTCACCACGCAGGGCAACCCGTCGTCGATGACAGGCCCAGGCAAGTTCCTGGTCCCTGAATTCAGCCTCGAAGTGCCGGCGGAAGTGACCGCCAAAAGGATCCACAACCTCGCGGAAGTTCAGGAACGCGAAGCCAGAGAAGCGCGCGAAGCCAAAGAAAAGATCGAAAGGGAAGCGCGCGAAGCCAAAGAAGCAGAAGAAGCCAGTGCCCGGCACGCGCGCGAAGCACGCGAAGCCGCTGAACGGGCTGCGAGCAAAACACCGGGTGGAGTGATTCTCACGCCGCCACCCGGTGGCACAGTGACGCTGCTCGCTGCGACCCCGTCCCGAACGGGGCTGACCGTGACGGGGGCCGGAGCGATGCCGCTGCGTCTGAGCAACCCGAACGCGTTCTCGATTCACGGCCACGCGACGGTGCGGGCCAAGGTGGCCGGCGCGGCCACTGCCTCAGGCAAACACGGCAAGACCAGCACTATCACGCTTGGCACGGCGTCGTTTACGATCGCCGCACATGCCAACCAGGAGTTGAGCATCAAGCTCACACGCGCTGGACTGGCGGCGCTAAGGCGCCACCACACGCTGCACGTGACACTCACCGTGACCTGTGAATCGACAGGCGCGGCCGGTGTCAGCGGCAAATACCCGCTGACTCTGCACGCACACCACGGCAAGGCCTGAGAAGGCTGCCGGCGGCCTCGGGGCGACTCTCTAAGCGGGAGTCGCCCCGAGAGCCGCCGATGCCGTGCGCTCGGACTCGTAGCGCTTGCGCAGGGCGGTGAGCAGCTGAGCGCCGGCTCCACTCATGGCAATTGCCACTCCGTCAAGCGCCCCGAGCGTGCGAAGGCCCTGCACGGCGTTGGTGAGAAAGGCGGCTTCGGCGCTCAACAGTGCCGACACCGAGACCGGCTGCTCGAGCGTAGTGACGCCGGCATCGCGAGCCAGCTCGAGCACGCGGCCACGCGTAATGCCCGGCAGGCACTGCGCCCGCGGTGGGGTGAGCAGGCGCTCACCCTCCCAGACGAACACGTTGGAGGACAACCCCTCGAGCACCTGCCCGTCCTGCCCAACATATATTCCTTCCTGCGCGCCCAGACGCTGGGCGCGCACACGCGCCAGGACTGCCTGCTGGCGACTTGTGCTCTTCGCGCCCGCACCAGGTGCGCCTGGAGCGCCCACCTGCGCAGCCAGCACGGGAGCGAGCGAGACCGCTGGGGCGGGCAGGACCGCGACGATCACCGTCGCCGGTCCCAGCGCGGGCGCCAACGCCGCCGAACTGCGTCCCCGCGTGATCGTCACGCGCACGTAGGCGTCCTCCAGCGCGGCCTCAAGGATTGTGCGCCGGACCTGATCGACAAGCTCCTCGTAGGCGGGCACGCCAGCGAAGCCCAGATCGTTCACGCCGGCCAACAGCCGCTCGAGATGGCGATCGAGCAGATACGGCACGCCGCCAATCGCACGCAGGGACTCGAACAAGCCGTCACCGAGCATGAGGCCTGCGTCAAGCGCCGATACGGTCGCCTCGCGCGGTGCGAACACGCGACCGTCAACGCAGATGCATCCTTCGCCTGGGGCCGCCATCGTGGCGCATTAGAGCACCACGGACGCCCCCCGGCCAGTCCCGGGCGGGAGTCCACGCCGCGCGACGGCGCTCACGCTCGTAATATCTGCCGCCATGCCACCGCTGATCACCCGCGAGGAGGCGCTTGCTCTCGGCCAGATCGAGGACCACGCCGAGATCGAAGCGTTGGTCGATCGAGCGTGGGCGGCGCGCACCGAGCGCTTTGGCGACTCCACCGACATGTGCTCGCTGGTCAATGCCAAGTCCGGCGGCTGCGCCGAGGACTGCGGCTTCTGCGCCCAATCGCGCTTCGCCGAGGCCGACACGCCGATGCACGCGATGATGAACCCCGAGCAGATCCTCGAACACGCCAGGGCTGCCGAGGCCGCCGGCGCGCACCGCTTTTGCATGGTCACACAGGGGCAGGGGCTCTCAAAACGCGACTTCGAGAAGATCCTCGAGGGCGCACGGCTCGTCGCCGAGCAAACCAACCTCAAGCGCTGCGCATCGATCGGGCACATGTCGCCACAGCGTGCAAAGGCGCTGAAGGACGCCGGCATCCAGCGCGTGCACCACAACGTCGAGACCGCGGAGAGCTACTACGACGAGGTCTCTACGACCGTCCGCTACGAGGGGCGCCTGCGCACGATCCAAGCGGTCCGCGAGGCTGGCCTGGAGACCTGCGTCGGCGGCATTCTCAACCTCGGCGAGACGCGCGAACAGCGCGTGGAGATGGCCTTCGAGCTGGCCAAGATCGACCCGACCAGCGTGCCGATCAACTTGCTCAATCCCCGTCCCGGAACCAAGTTCGGCGAGCGCGAGCACATCGACCCGTGGGAGGCGGTCAAGTGGGTCGCGATCTTCCGGCTGATCCTGCCCGAAGCGCTGTTCCGCCTGTGTGGTGGGCGTGTCGAGAACCTCGGCGAGCTGCAGCCGCTGGCGGTCAAGGCGGGGCTCAACGGCGTGATGATGGGCAACTTCCTGACCACGCTTGGCTCCACGCCAGAGGAGGACCGCTCTATGTTCGAGCAGCTGGGACTCAACGTCGCCCGTCACGAGGACAACGGCGCCAACCCGCGTCCGGACAACCGTTCCGGCTGGCTCGAGGGCGAGACCCCGGACGTGGTGCAGGAGCTGCTCGCCGGCGAGCAGCAGCCGGATGGCCTGAACATCCGCCTGTGGGATCCTTCGACGCAACTGCGCTACAAGGCAAAACCAGCCGTCCTGCGATGAGCGAAATCGCCGAGCGCCTGGCCGAGCTGGAGAGCCTCGGCCTCTCGCGCCGGCTGCGAACGGTATCGGGGCCACAGGGAGCCCACGTCACGCTCGACGGAGAGCCGGTCCTGCTGCTGTGCTCGAACAACTACCTCGGGCTCGCCGACCACCCGCGCGTACGCGAGGCCGCGGCACAGGCGGCGCGGGAGCTGGGAGCCGGCGCCGGCGCCTCGCGACTGGTGTCGGGCACGATGGACGTTCACCGCCTGCTCGAGCGAGCTCTGGCCGACTTCGAGCAGACCGAGGCGTGCGTGCTGTTCGGGTCGGGCTACCTGGCCAACCTCGGCACGATCGGCGCACTGGCGGGGCCCGGCGACACGATCTTCTCCGACGCTCTCAACCACGCCTCGATCGTCGACGGCTGCCGCGCCGCGCGCGCCGAGGTCCTCGTCTACCGCCACCTCGACTGCGAGCACCTGCAGAGCCTGCTGCGCGACGACACCGACGCAGCCGCCAGAGATCGGCACGGCGGCCGCAGGCGGCGACGGCTGATCGTAACCGACTCGGTGTTCTCGATGGACGGAGACGTGGCGCCGCTGCGCGAGATCCTCCGGCTCGCGCGCGAATACGACGCGCGCGTGGTGGTCGACGAGGCGCACGCGACCGGCGCGTTCGGCGCCGGCGGTCATGGCGTCGTTGTCGACGCCGGGCTGCAGGGGCAGGTGGACGTCGTGATCGGCACGCTCAGCAAGGCGCTCGGCTCCTACGGGGCCTATGCGTGCGCGAGCGAGGAGATGGTGCGCTACCTGCTCAACACGGCGCGCCCGCTGATCTTCTCGACGGCGCCGCCGCCTGCGTCGGTGGCCGCGGCGCTCACGGCGCTGCAGCTGCTGGCAGAGCAGCCCGAGCTCGTGGCACGGCTGCATAGCGCGGCGCGGGCCCTGCGCGACGGGCTTGCCGACGAGGGCTTTGCGGTGCGGCGCTCGGACATGCACATAGTGCCGCTGGTGGTGGGCGACCCCCACGACACGCTGCGCCTGTGCGGCGCGGCGCTGCAGCGCGGCGTCTTCGCCCAGGCGATCCGTCCCCCCACCGTCCCGGCCGGCGGCTCGCGGCTGCGACTGGCGGCGATGGCCACCCACGAGCCCGAGGAGCTGCGCGAAGCAGCGCGCGCGCTCGCGCAGGCAGCGCGCGCCGAGACATGCGCGGTCTGTTCGTAACCGGAACCGGAACCGGCGTCGGCAAGACGATCGTCAGCGCCGCGCTGGTGGCGGCGATGCGCGCCGCGGGCGAGCCGGTGCGCGCACACAAGCCGGTCGTCACGGGGCTGGAGGAGGCCGCCGGCGAGTGGCCACCCGATCACGAGCTGCTGGCGCTTGCCGCCGGTATGAGCCCCCAGCAGGTGGCGCCGCTGCGCTTCGGGGCCGCCGTCTCCCCGCATCTGGCGGCGCGGCTGGCCGGCGCGAGCATCGACCCCGCGGAGTTGATCGGGCGGGCGCGAGAGCAGCCCGAGCGCACGACGGTGGTCGAGGGCGTCGGAGGGCTGTTGGTGCCGCTGGCGGAGGGCTACAGCGTGCGCGACCTGGCCGTCGAGCTTTCACTGCCGCTGGTGGTCGTCGCCTCGCCGCGGCTGGGCACGATCAACCACACGCTGCTGACGCTCGAGGCTGCACGCCGCGCGGAACTCGAGGTCCGCGCCGTCGTGTTGACGCCATGGCCGCTCGAGCCCTCGGCGATGGAGCACTCAAACCGTGAGACGATCGAGCGCGGCGGGGGTGTTGCTTGCGAGTCGATCGCGCCGCTGCCGGTGGGCGACATGCGAGCGCTCGCCGCGGCCGGCGCCGCTCTGCCGTGGCGCGACTGGCTCTAGTAGCGTCGTGAAACTAGCCCACGGCTCCTGCCGCAGCGCTCATCGCGGCAGCGATCCGAGCGAGATCCTGCTCGCCGGTCACGTACGGCGGCATCGCGTAGATCAGGTCGCGAAACGGTCGCAGCCATACTCCCTGCTCGACGGCCGCGGCGCTCGCCGCGGCGAGGTCGACCTCCTGCTCCATCTGCACGACCCCGATCGCACCGAGCACGCGCACGTCCGCCACACCCGGCAGCTCGCGCGCGGGCGCGAGACCCTCGCGCAGGGCCAGTTCGATCCGCCCGACGTCCTGGTGCCAAGCGTCTTGCGCCAGCAGCTCGAGCGAGGCCAGCGCCACCGAGCAGGCCAGCGGGTTGGCCATGAAGGTGGGGCCGTGCATCAACGAGCCGCCCCCCTGCCCCGTCGAGACCGCGTCCGCCACCTCCGGCGTGCAGAGCGTTGCCGCGAGCGTCAGGTAGCCGCCGGTCAGCGCCTTGCCGACGCACATCACGTCCGGCGAGACGTGGGCGTGCTCGCAGGCAAACAGCGCTCCGGTGCGCCCGAAGCCCGTTGCTATCTCGTCGAGGATAAGCAACAGGCCGTGCTCGTCGCACAGGCGCCGCAGCAGGGCGACGCACGCGGGCGAGTGAAAGCGCATCCCGCCGGCGCCCTGGACGACGGGCTCGACGATCACCGCGGCCAGCTTGTGCGCATGGCCGGCCAGCAGCTCGCCGACGTGCTCGGCCCAGGCGGGGTCGAGTGGTGCGGCGAAACCGTCGGGTGGGCGATCGGCGAACACGTGCTCGGCCAGCACGCCCTTGAACATCGAGTGCATGCCCGCGACCGGGTCGCACACCGCCATCGCCCCGAACGTGTCGCCGTGGTAGCCGCCGCGCACGGTGAGCAGCCGCGTCCGACCCGGATGGCCAAGCGCGCGCTGATACTGCAGAGCGAGCTTGATCGCGACCTCCACCGCCACCGACCCGGAGTCAGCGAAGAAGACCCGCTCGAGCCCAGCCGGCGCGATCTCGGTCAGGCGCTCGGCCAGGCGCACTGCCGGCTCGTGCGTCAGGCCGCCGAACATCACGTGCGCGACCCGCCCGAGCTGCTTGCTCACCGCCTCGTCCAAGCTCGGGTGGCGGTAGCCGTGTATCGCGCACCACCACGAGGACATCCCGTCTACCAGCTCGCGCCCGTCGGCGAGCCGCAGCCGCACCCCCTCCGCCGAGACCACGGGGAGCGGCGGGTGTGGAGCGGGAAGCGGCGCGTAAGGATGCCAGACGCGCACGCGGTCGAGCGCGAGCAACCGCTGCCAATCGCCGGCGGTAGCGCTCATCGCGTGGTCGGCGCGGCGGCGGAGCCGCGCGCCGACGTCAATCCTCGTAGCGGGTGAAGTCCCGCTTGCGCGCGCCGCACACCGGGCAGAACCAGGTGTCGGGAATGTCCTCGAACGGCGTCCCGGCGGGGATGCCGCCGTCGGGATCGCCCTCGTCGGGGTCATAGATGTAGCCGCAGGACTCGCAGATCCAGCGCGCCAGTGTCTGGGTGGCGTTCATGCGCCAGAGGTTACCGGCCGGTACGCTGAGATGGGATGGACGGGGCGATCGGCGAGCCGGGTCAGGAATTGAACATCGCGGCGCTGCCTGGCCAGACGCCGGGCAGCGAGCAGACGCCCGCGCGCCAGGCGGCAACCGTGATCCTGCTGCGCGACGGCGCCGAGGGTCTCGAGGTCCTGCTGGTCAAGCGCAACGAGAAGGCGCGCTTCATGGGTGGTGTGTGGGTGTTCCCCGGCGGTGCGCTGGACGGCGCCGACGGCGCCGAGGCCGACCCCGGTGGGCGCGCGCACCGCGCGGCCGCAGCGCGCGAGCTGGCCGAGGAGGCTTCGGTAGCGCTGCCGGACCCGGCGGAGCTGGTCGAATTCTCGCGCTGGATAACACCGGCGCAGGTGACGGTTCGCTTTGACACCCGCTTCTTCCTGGCGGCGCTGCCCGACGGGCAGTCGCCGAGGGTGGACGGGCAGGAGTGCGTGGAGCTCGGCTGGTTCACGCCGCAGGGGGCACTGGACGCTCACGCGCGCGGGGAGATCGCGCTCGTCTTCCCGACAATCAAGCACCTCGAGCAACTACGAGCGTTCGCCTCGGTCGCCGAGCTGCTCGAGCACGCGCGCGGGCTGCAGATCCGCCCGGTGCAGCCGCGCGTCACGTTGGAAGGAGAGGTCGCGCGCATTCTGTTGCCGGGCGAGCCCGGCTACGAGGACTGACCGCCCGGGCGGTATCGCGCCGGGCGAGCTCCGGGCAGCACCCGGCACACGCTCATGTCGCGCCAAGTCGAAGGCACGGCTCGCACTACGGGCGCAGGCGGCCCTCCATCACGTGCGTCACGGCGTTGATCAGCGCCAGGTGCGTGAACGCCTGCGGGAAGTTGCCCAGGTGCCTGCCGCTGGAGGCCTCGAGCTCCTCGGCGTACAGGCCGAGCTCGGAGCCGTAGCCGAGCAGGCGCTCGCACAGACGCCGCGCCTCGACGTGCTCGCCGATCTCGCACATGGCAGAGACAAGCCAGAAGGAGCAGATCAAAAACGTTCCCTCCTCCCCGCTCTGGCCGTCGTCGGTCTGGTCGGTGCGGTAACGCAGCACCAGTCCGTGCTCGGTCAGCTCCTCGCGGATCGCGGTCACGGTCGCGCGCACCCGCTCGTCCTGCGGCGGCAGGAAGCGCATCAGCACCACCAGCAGATTGGAGGCGTCGAGTGCGTCGGTGTCGTAGTGCTGGCGAAAGACGCCCCGCTCGTCCACGCCCCGCTCGAGGACGTCGGCCTTGATTTCGTCGGCGAGCCCCTGCATCCGCTCGGCGTGCTCGTCCTCGCCGCGCCGTTCGGCCAACCGCGCGGCTCGGTCGCACGCCACCCAGCACATCAGCTTCGAGGACACGTAGTGGCGCGGCTCGCCGCGCGCCTCCCAGATCCCCTGGTCGGGTTCCCTCCACACCCGCGCGGCGCATTCGGCCTGGTCTACCAGCACCGGCCACAACCGCTCGGGGATGTGGTCGCGCTGCTTTGCGTGCAGGTAGACCGAGTCGAGCACCGCGCCGTATACGTCGTTCTGGCGCTGGTTGTAGGCGCCGTTGCCGATCCGCACCGGGCGCGCGCCCTCGTAGCCCTTGAGGTGATCGAGGGTTGACTCGCGCAGGTCCTTCTGGCCCTTGATCCCGTACATGATCTGCAGCGAGCCGTCCTCGTTTCGCTCCATGTCGGCGACGTACTGGACGAAGTCGTCGGCCTCCCAGTCGAGTCCCAGCGCGTGCAGCGCCCAGAGCGTGAAGGAGGCATCGCGCATCCAGCAATAGCGGTAGTCCCAGTTGCGCGAGCCGCGCGGCGTCTCTGGCAGCGAGGTCGTCGGCGCCGCGACGAGCGCGCCAGTCGGCATGAATGTGAGGCCCTTGAGCGTCAGTGCCGAGCGCTGCAGGTGCGCGCGCCACGGGTGGTCTGGGTAGTTGCCTTCGGCAAGCCAGGTGCGCCAGAAGTGGCAGGTGCGGTCGATTCGCCCTTCCGCTTCCGCGACGGTGCGGGGGCCGCGCAGCTCTTTGGTCCACGAGATCGCGCAGAAGCGCTTCTCGCCCTCGCTCATCGTGTGGCGCGAGTGAGCGCGGTTTCCCTCGATTCCCATGCGTGTGTCGCTGAACAGGCGAAACGCCGTCTGCCCGTCGGTGGCGTCGAGCCCGTGCCCGTGCTCGTCCTCGACGTAGCTCCACTGGGCGGCGGTGGCGCCGAAGTCGAGCATCGGCTCGCACACCATCTCCACCTGCACCTGGCCTTGGATGCATTCGACGACGCGCACGAGCAGGTGGTCGGCGTCGAAGTCGGTCGGCGGACGCGTGTGGCTGGTTTCGCGATCCTCGTCGTGCCAATCGCTGATCGTCAGCGCGTCGACCACCCGCAGCCAACCCTGCGGGGTCATCCACGTCGTCTCGATCACGTTCGTGCCCGGCAGGTAACGACGGCCGACCGGCACGTACATGCCGTAGGGGCCGACGCGAAAACTGCCGGCGCCGCGATCGAGCATCGCCGCGAACACGGACGCGGAGTCGAAGTGCGGCAGGCACATCCACTCGACCGAGCCGTCAGAGGCGACGAGCGCCCCGGTGTGACAGTCCGACAGGAAGCCGTAGTCGGCGATCGGCGGAAACGGCGAGTCGGTCGCCGGCGCAGGGCTCTGGGGGGTCGGCGTCGTACCCATCAGCTCGTTCCCCGCTGCACGTCCGGCGCCAGACGGTCTTCTTCGGCGAGCTTGTCCAGGTGCGCCCGCAACGTCACGGCTGCGGCGGGGCGCAGTGGAGCCGGCACCTCCGACCAGGCCGCATCAAGCAGCTCCTCGGTCGTGCGCCGACCCTCCTGGAGCGCGGCCAGCAGGCGTCGCTCGCGCTCCAGGCGGTGCTCGAGATACGCGTCGATCCACTCGCGCGGGCGCCAGACCGCCGGACCGTGCCCGGGACAGAGCACGGTCAGCGGCAGGTCGCGAAGGCGCTGCAGCGCCGCCAGGTAGCCGGCCAGCGCGCCCGGGTCGGGGGCGATGAAGACGCTGCCCTCGCCGAGCACCGCATCGCCTGTGAAGCAGACGCCGTCGACCAGGAAGGCGAAGTGGTCGGGCGCGTGGCCGGGACTGGCCAGCGGCTGCAGCGGTCCGAACGGGGTGCCCTCGCGCAGCGTGACGTCGACCTCGCCCCGCGCGGCGGCTACCGGCGCCGGATGGTGTTCGCGCAGCGCCGCCAGCGCCTGGACGTGGTCGGCGTGGTCGTGCGTGAGCGCGATCCCACCGAGACCGCCGCGCTCTGCCACCGCCGCGAGCAGAGCAGCCAGGTGCGACTCGAGCGCCGGGCCCGGGTCCACCAGCCAGGTCGGATCGCGGCCCACCAGCCAGCTGTTGGTCCCGGAGAGGGTCAGCGGGCCCGGGTTGGGGGCGCGCAGGCGCAGCACTCCCAGAGCGCGCAGGCGGTCGGTCTCGCACGTCTCCGAGGGGGGCTCGGGTATCGGCGCCGCGTCGATCGCTTCGTGCATGCGCGGACGTTATCCGAGCTGTCGCGTCCCAGCCCCGCCGCGCGCCGACCGAGCGGCTCCGTCCCAGCCTCGCTGCATGCCGGCACTCAGCCGACAAACCGCCACGCGGGCCTGCCGTGTCGGCCTCTTCGAGCCGGTCCGGTCGAACCATTCCCTGTATCCCATTTGTGCGAATTGAGTACTATCGTCGTCTGGATGACCGGGGGTGTCCATCGCTCAAGCGCGGACTGGCGACGGTCGAAAGAAGGCGCATGCGTCTGCGAACAGGAGAGCGCCGAACGGGGGGGTCGGGGTCCTGGCTGTGCCCGACCGAGCTCGACCGCAGCCGGCTGGTGGACGCCAGCCCGCGCGTGCGGACGATCCGGCTGGTGGGGATCGCCGCGGTCGGCATCGCGCTGCTGGCAACCGGGCGGTGGGTGGGCTGGTGGGTGCTGATCCCGTTCGCGCTGACCGCCGTGAACCTGATCACGGTCGAGCGCCGCATCCTCGAGAGCTCGCACCCCGAGCGCGTCAGCGCCTGGGCGATCGTCACCACGCTGCTGGTGATCGGCGCCGGCGTCGCCTTCGACGGCGGGCCCCACAGCCCCGCGCTGCCCTGGATGGTGC
>DATASE010000103.1:0-22758 GCA_036269375.1 Solirubrobacteraceae bacterium | reverse complement strand
GTTGGCGATCGACCCGGCCTTGGTGCCCGCCGGCGACACGCTTGTGATCCTCGCCAGACAGGCCGGATCGGCGGTCTACCTGAGCTTCGGGTTGTACCGCGGAGCGGCACCGGTCTGCGTCGCTGGGGGTGATGGCCATGTCGGTTGAGAGGACCCAACTCATGCGTTCACCCCAGTCGTCTCCGACTCACCGAGACGTGTCGCAAACGCTAACGGCGCTCAAACGCACGGCTGCCTCGCCGATTGCGGGAGGCTGCGGCGACGCGGTGCACGGCACAAGAGTTTCGAGCATCGAATGCTTCCTGGCGATCCGGCTGCCGCCGCCGCTATTCATGATACGTTTTCGCTAATCAGGCACATTCTGACTGCCTCGTCCCGCATACCGTTTCGGCGGTCGCCGGTCGAGGGTCTTCAACCTGACGAAGGGGGCTAAATGCACCACGTACCACGCTTCGCGCGGTCGTGCGCAGCCAGGCGCAGCATAGCTGCGCTGACGCTCACGGCGGTCGTCGTACCCGTGTCCATTCTGCTGCTCTCCGCGAGCGGCTCTACAGCCACTCCGGCATCTGACTATGCGGCCTACCCCGCACTCCAGAACGCCGGGCCGGTCGAACTCGAATTCGTTTCATCACATGACTCGACCCACCAAGGGGAACGGCCTACGTGGCCGCTGCAAGCGCCGGAAGGTACCCAGGGTGGCTGGCCGCTGGCCGAATCGATCCGCAAGCTGGACCTCAACTCGCCGAACGTGACGGCGTGGATCGCGAAGTCGCTGGGCGGCGGCATTTGTGTGCTGCTCTGGGCACATCAGCCGGCCGGGGATACGCCGAGCATCGGCAGCAGTTGCTCGGCCGAAACCGAAGAAGGGTTGAAGGACGGCGCGACCACACAGGTCTCCGAAATCCCCGGCGAGCCAGGAAGGGTGTTCGTGGCCGGCGTGGTTCCAAGCACCGTGGAAGCGGTCACTGCGACGCTTGCAGACGGAACGACCAAGACCGTCAAGGTCAGCGGGAACGCGTGGAGCCTGGAAACGGAAGGCTCTCCTCGGAGTTATCAGACGACCCAAGTGGGAGGTTGACGATGCGCAAGAGACTAATTGTCGCTCTCGTAGCGTTCGCCTCATGCGGCGCGATTGCCGCAACGCCAGCCGCAGCGGTCGAATACGCCAACCACGTAGAAGTAGGAGGCGGCGGTAATCATTTTGGTCCGTACGTCTACTTCTATGCAGCCGAAACGTTCCCATGGGGCACGGCAATCGCTTGTGCCGGCGTTCGCGGGGTCGGACTCAACTGTGCCGCCAAATCCGGCGAAACGGCAGTGATAGTCCTCCCCTTCGACGTCGAAGCCGAACCGTACATCCATAACCATTCGACCTGGACCAGCTACTTCAACGGCTACTACTACAAATAGCCACACGGTAAAGCTCGGGGCGCTCGCGCACCGCATCCCGCGAGCGCCCCGATAAGCTTGCCGCGGTGAAGGAGCTGCGAGGCAGAGTCGCGCTTGTGACCGGCGCCTCGGGCGGGATCGGCGTGCACATCGCGCGCCGACTCGCCGAGGAGGGAGTCGACGTCGTCGTCTCGGGGCGGCGCGAGCCGGAGCTCGAATCGGTCGTCGCGCAACTGCGCGGGGCGGGCGTGCGCTCAGCCGCCGTGCCCGCCGATCTTGCCGAGGTGGCAGCCATCGACGGCCTCGTCGAGCGCGCCGAGGCCGCCCTCGGGCCGATCGACCTGCTCGTCAACAACGCCGGTGTGGAGTCAGTCGGCGCCTTCACCAGCTACACGAGCGAGGAGCTCACGGAGATGATCGCCGTCAACCTGACCGCACCGATGCTGCTCACGCACCGGCTCACGCCGGGGATGTTCGAGCGGGGACGCGGGCACGTCGTCTTCATCGCCTCGCTTGCAGGCAAGGTCGGCCCCGCCTACAACGAGCCCTATGCGGCCACCAAGGCAGGCCTGATCGGCTTGACGCAGTCATTGCGCGCCGAGTACCGTGACGCCCCAGTCGGCTTCTCGGTGGTCTGTCCCGGCTTCGTCGCCGGCGACGGGATGTACGCGCGGATGGTCGCGGACGGGCACAGCTCGAATTGGCTGATGGGCCACACCAGCACCGCGAAGGTCGCCGACGCGGTGGTGCGTGCGATTCGAGACGATCGCGCCGAGGTCCTCGAGAGTGGGTCTCCGGTCCGCCCGCTCCTGGCGCTCGCTCAGCTGGCGCCCGGCCTCGCCGAGCACGTCGCGGCGCGGGTCGGCGCGACAGAGCTCTTCCGCGCCGTAGCGTCCTCGCGCGGCCGAGCCGACTGACGCGATAGATCGGCGGCCTCGCCGGGCCAGATCTCAAGCGTCCCGCGCGCCAGGTCGATGTACCCATGTGAGGCGGCGTGTCGGCAAAAACGCGTGCTGGTTCGCCCTGGCCGGGGCCGGAGTCGCGCTGTGCGCGTGGCTCGGCCTGAAGAGCTTTGCCTGGAGCGACTACGAAACGGAGGCGCGCCCGGCCTTCGAGGCTCTCGTCCATGGCGACGCGCTGGCGTTCCTGCGGCTTTCACCGGCCTACGGCGGTTCGCTGGTCCTGCGGGCGCCGTTTGCGCTGCTACCCGGACTTTGGGGCGGCGGCTCGCTGGCCGTATACCGAGCCGTCGCAGCCCCTTGCCTGCTCGCGGCAGCCGCGCTCGGCGTGTGGCTTGCCGTGCGAGCTCGTCGCGACGGCCAGACACGGCTCGTTGCGGCGGTGGCGCTGCTGCTCTGCGCCGCGAACCCGATAGCGATCTACGCGCTCGAATATGGCCACCCCGAGGATCTGCTGTGCGCGACCTTCGCGCTGGCTGCGGTCCTTTGCGCATGCTCGGATCGTCCACTGTGGACAGGCGCGCTGGTCGGGCTCGCTTTCGCCACCAAGGCGTGGGGTCTGGTGGCGCTCGCGCCGGCGCTCGCAGCGCTCTCCTGTCACCGTCCGCGCGCGTTGGCGAGCGCCGCGGCGTGTGCGGTGCTAGTGCTGGCGCCTTTGACGCTTGCGCGTTCGCACGCCTCGCTCGCAAGCTCCGGCGCGGCGGCAGCCAACACGGGGACGCTGTTCACGCCGTGGCAAGCGTGGTGGTGGCTCGGCCCGGACGCGCGGTCGGTGCACAACGCAGCCGGTCAGACACTGACGGGCTACCGAGCCGCGCCCGCGCTGGTCGCTCGCATCGCGCACCCACTGATTGTGCTGCTGCCGATCCCGCTAGCGCTGCTGTGGCTCTTGCGCGGCCGCCGGCGCGAGCGCGCCGATGCGCTTGCCCTGCTTGCGCTCGCGCTGCTCGCCCGCGGCCTGCTCGACCCGTGGGACAACGTCTACTACCTGCTGCCGTTCGTACTGGCGCTGACGGCGTGGGAGACGGTTGCCCGTCGGCGAGCGCCCCTGCTCGGCCTGCTCGCCTCGATGCTCACGCTGCTCAGCTTCGAGCTTGCCCCGTCCTATCTCTCTCCCGACGGTCAGGCGATGCTGTTCGCCGCCTGGACGGTGCCGCTTGCCGGGCTGCTCGCGACGGTCCTGTACGGAGCGCCCGCGGCAAGACTGCGCCTGGCGTCGGCACTTGCACGACCGAGCGTCAGGAGACAGTCTGCAGCTCCCGGGGCAGGGTCGTGAGCGACCGGCAGCCGTGCTCCTCGACGACGACTAGATCCTCGATCCGCACGCCCAGCCGCTCCGGCAGGTAGACACCGGGCTCGACGGTGACCACGTTGCCCGGCCGCAGTGGATCCTCGCTCGCGGTGCGCGACAGACGCGGCGCCTCGTGGACCTCCATGCCGACGCCGTGCCCGAGGCCGTGGCCGAAGTGCTCGCCGTGGCCGGCCTGCTCGATCGGCCTGCGCGCCACCGCATCCACCTCGCGCCCGCTGCGGCCCGCCCTGAGGGCGCCCACCACGGCTCGCTGAGCCTCGAGCACGAGCGAATACACCTCGGCGGCCTGCGCGTCGAGCCGACCGGTCGCGTAGGTGCGAGTGCAGTCCGAGCAGTAGCCGTCGAGGTAGGCCCCCCAGTCGATCGTCACGAGAGTGTCGCGCGCGATCGGCTGCTCCCGCGGCTCGGCGTGCGGAAGAGCTCCGTGCGCGCCGCAGGCGACGATCGTCGGAAAGCTCGCCCCCTGCGCCCCCAGGCGACGCATCGTAAGCTCGAGCTCGATTGCAACCTCGCGCTCGCTGCGACCCACAAGGCCGCGCTCGATCACGCCCACGAGCGCCTGGTCGGCCAGCTCCGCCGCCGCCTGGATGGCTGCGATCTCCCCGTCCTCCTTGACCTCGCGAAGACGCTCGACCAGCCCTCCGCCGGCGATCAACTGCCAGCCCCCGTCGAGCAGCTCGAGCAGCCGGGTGTGCTCCTTGACGCTGAGTGCCGCGTCGTCGAACCCCAACCGACCGCCGCTGCCATCCTGGCCGTTCAAAGCTTGCGCCACTGCCTCGAGCAGGTCGCCGCCCGCTACTATCTCACGCTCGAACACGTCAGCCACCTGCCGTGCCGACTGGGTGTCGTAGCGGAAATCGGTAAAGAAGCGGTGCTCGGCTCGATCGCTTGCGTCGAGCAGCGCGACCCCGCTCGAGCCGGTGAAGGCGGTCAGATAACGCAGGTTGGTCCCCGGGCCAACGAGCAGACGGTCGATCTCACGCTCGCGCAGCTCGGCCCGCAGCCGCTCGATCCGCGCGGTCTCGCTCACGAGCTCGCGCCACTACCCAGGTGATCGCGCAGGCGCTCGAGCGCGCGCCGGTAACCGTTCGGACCCTCGCCGGTAAAGCTCGCGATGCACACGCTCTCGATCACCGACAGCTGGCGCCACGGCTCGCGCGCGCGCAGGTCTGAGAGATGCACCTCGACCGCCGGCAGCTTCGCGCATAGCAGCGCGTCGTGGATCGCCCACGCATAGTGAGTCCAGGCACCGGGGTTGAGCACGACCGCGTCGACCAGCTCGCCGAGGTTGTGCAGGTGCTCGACGTACTCGCCCTCGAAGTTGGTGCGAAAGAAGCGCGTCTCCACGCCGAGCTCGGCAGCGAAGCCTTCGATCTCGCGCTCTAGCTCGTCCAGCGTCAGGCTCCCGTAGTACTCGGGCTCGCGGCGGCCGAGCATGTTCAGGTTGACGCCGTGCATCACCTCTATGCGCACCGGGCCGCTCATGCTCTGCCAGAGCCTACTAGCGGCTCGGTGCCAGCTCTTCGATCGCCGCCCGCAGGCGCGGCTCCTCGACGCGGCAGCCCGTCCTTGCCTCGCCGGGCGCGTCCAGCAGCACGAAGGGGACGTGCTCGCCCGTGCGCTTCTTGTCGCGACCGGTGGCGGCGATCACAGCGTCGACGTCCTCGTCCACGAGCTCGACCGGCAGAGCCCGTGCGGCAAGCAGCTCGCGCACGCGGGCGCGCTCCGACTCGCGACCGGAGAGCCGCAGGGCGGCCAGCAGACCGAGGCCGACTGCCTCGCCGTGGCGGTAGCGCTCGTAGCCGGTCACGGTCTCGAGCGCGTGGCCGACGGTGTGGCCGAGGTTGAGCGCCTGCCTGGCGCCGGCGTCGCGCTCGTCCTCAGCGACCACGGACAGCTTGGTCTGGGCGCAGGCGAGGATCGTGCGCTCGTCGAGCGGCTCGTCGGCGGCGACGCGCCGCCACAGCTCACCGCCGGCGATCAGCGCGGTCTTTATCACCTCGACGTAGCCGGCGGCGAGCTCCGCCGCCGGCAGGCTGGCGAGCGTGTCGGGATCGACGATCACCCCCGCCGGCTGGTGGTAGGCGCCAACGTAGTTCTTGGCGGCCGGCAGGTCCACGCCGGTCTTGCCGCCGTAGGCGGAGTCGACCTGGGCCACCAGCGTGGTCGGGACGTGCACGACGGGGACGCCGCGCTGGTAGGTCGCGGCGCAGAAGCCGGCGAGGTCGCCGACGACGCCGCCGCCGAGCGCGACCACGTGGTCGCCGCGGGTCATGCCGCCGTCGGCCAGCGCGCTCCAGACGAGCTCTGCGCTTGCGAGCGTCTTGTGTCGCTCGCCGGGCTCGATATCGACCAGCTCCGCGACACCGCCGAGCCGCTCGGCGTACAGCGGTGCGACGTTGCGGTCACAGACGCAGAACGGGCGCGAGCGCTCGCGCGCAAGCGGCCATACCGCCTCGCTGCGCTCGGGTGAGAGCAGGCCGCGCCCGACCAGGACCGGGTAGCTGCCAGCGCTCGAGCGTGCCCACACGAGCACGGCGTCGGCCACCCGCTGGTAGCGCTCGCGCCGCTCGGCGTGCAGCGCCATGAAGGCCTCGCGGTCACGCGCCAACGGGCGCTTGCCGGCCCTGCGCTCGCCGCCGACGCGGCCCCACGCGAGCTCCGCGTCGATCTCGATCAGCGCGGTGGTGTGACCTGCGAGCGCCGCGCACACGCGCTCGGATTGGACCGAGCCGCCGCCCAGCGCCACGACGTCCCCCGGCTGCGCCTGCGCCAGCACGTCGCACACGACGTCCTGCTCGGCGGCGCGGAAGCCCGCCTGGCCGTGCAGCTCGAACTCGCGCTCGATCGGATGGCCGAGGCGCCGCACCAGCAGCTCGTCGGTGTCGATCGCTCTGCGCCCACGGCGCCTGGCAAGTGCGTCGGCAAGCGTCGACTTGCCGGCGCCCATGAAGCCTATGAGGACGAGCGCCATCCGATCCGCTCGCGGTAGCGCTCGAGCGCTTCGCGCGTGTCCTCGATGTGGTCGCCGCCGAGCTTCTCGCGGTAGGCCTCTGCGAGCACGAGCGCGACCATCGCCTCTCCGACCACGCCGGCGGCCGGAACGGTGCACGAGTCGGTGCGCTCGCGCAGCGCCTCGGCCGGCGCGTGCGTGGCGATGTCGACAGAGCGCAGCGGCTTTGTCAGCGTCGGCAACGGCTTCATCGCGCCGCGCACGATCAGCGGCTGGCCGGTCGTCATCCCTCCCTCCAGACCGCCGGCACGGTTAGTCTCGCGCTGATAGCCGTGCTCCTCGGAGTAGAAGATCTCGTCGTGCGCCTGCGAGCCGGGCACGCCGGCGACCGCATAGCCGTCGCCGATCGAAACGCCCTTGATCGCCTGGATCGAGCAGATCGCCATCGCCAGGCGACCGTCCAGGCGCTGCTCCCAGGAGACGTGCGAGCCGAGACCGGCCACGAGACCGAAGGCCTGGACCTCGAACACGCCGCCGAGCGACTCGTTGGCCTTGCGCAGCGTGTTGATCTCGGCGACCATCTCCCGCCCGGTCTGCTCGTCCAGGCAGCGCACCGGCGAATCGTCGACCGCGTCGAAGTCCTCGACGGCCAGCGCGCGCCCGGGCTCGGGGGCGTGCACCGAGGCGATCTGCACGACGTGCGAGCGGACCTGCACGTCGAGCGCGCGCAGGTAGGCCTTGCACAGCGCCCCGCCCGCCACGCGCGCTGCCGTCTCGCGCGCCGAGGCTCGCTCGAGGACGTTGCGCACGTCGCTCTGCTTGTACTTCTGGGTGCCGACGAGATCGGCGTGCCCGGGCCGCGGCAGATGCACCTCGGCGACCTCGGCGTCGACCGGCCACGGCGACATCCGCTCTTCCCAGTTGGCGTAGTCGCGGTTTGCGACCTGCAGCGCGATCGGCCCTCCGAGCGTCACGCCGTGGCGGACGCCGCCCGTCACCTCGGCCGCGTCGCGCTCGATCTTCATCCGCCCGCCCCGCCCGTGGCCGAGCTGGCGGCGGGCCATGTCACGGTTTATGTCATCTTGGCTGAGCTCGAGGCCCGCGGGAAGCCCCTCGACCACGCAGGTCAGGCCCGGTCCGTGCGACTCGCCGGCGGTGATCAGGCGGATTGCCATTCGCGAAGCTTATTGAGGTGGCCCTCGGCGACCGCGACAGCTGGCCCTTGCTCGCACGCACCGCTACGACAATGGCGCGCAGCGCCCGGTCGCTCAACCGGCGGCTTGGCTCGAGCGCTTGACGATGCTTACGGTCTTCAGCTCGTAGACGAGCGTCTGGCCGCTGGGTTCGACGTATTCCAGTTCTGCGGCGTGACCGACTTCGAGCGCCAGCTTCTGGCATTCGGAGGGACTCGGCAGGCAGACGCCCTGGCCACGCAGGATCGGCGGTTGCAACAGCGCGAACACTGCGCTCTTGGCGTCCTTGCTCACGCGTTCGAGCGCGATCCTCGCTTCCTTTGCCGATGGAAGCGGCTGCTGAGGTTGCAACCCCTGGTAGGGAGGCAGCGTGACCGGCTGGCCGCCCGGCGGCAGCTTGCCGAACAGGACGGAGACGTCGTAGGGGTAGCTTGGCTTTGCTTTGCTTGGCTTGGGCGGGATTGGCGCCGGCGAGGATTCGCCTTTGGCTTTGCTCGCACCGCCCGAGCCCGAGCCCCCGGAGCCCGAGCCGCCACCGGTCGAGCCCGAGCCGCCACCGGTCGAGCCCGAGCCGGAGGAGCTGCCGCTCGAGGAGGAGCCCGAGCTCGCGCTCGTGCCGACCGACTGCTTGGGTGCGTTGGAGGGCAACGGCTGGAACGGGTTGTGCAGCGGAGCTTGAGTCTGATAACGAACGCCGCCAGGGGTCTCGGCTTCCGCCGCGTTCGGGTTGGGCGCGGCGGCCGCCACCGAGAGCGCCGCCGCTGCTTTACCGCTCGTGCCTGACGCGCCGACGGAGGGCGGCGGCGCCGCCGAGCCCGAGCCGATCAACGCGTAGCCGACCGCGGCGACCAGCCCGGCAACGGCAAGGGCCAGCAGTGGCAGCATGCGTCGCGAGAGCAGATCGGCGCGCAGCGATTGCAGCAACTCGTTCATGGCCCCGCCTTGATGACCGCGGCGCTCGTCGGACTCGACGAGCCGCTGGAGGAGGCCGCCGGGCTCGCGCCCGGCGCAGCCGCGCTGGCCCCGCTGGCCGTGACCGCGCCGGCGGGCAGCGTGTACGCGGTGGCCGTCACGGTGACGTTCAGCTTGTTGGCGGACTTGCCTTCGGCCGGCGCCGAGGATCTGCCAGAGCCGCCCGAGCCGCTCGCGCTGCCGCCGAGCTGGATCCCGTCGATCGTCAGCAGGCGGCCGTTCACACGCAGGTCGCCGGACGCGGTCTGGGTGGTAAAGCCTTCGAGCTTCGCGAGCAGCCGGTAGAGGTCTTCGAAGCTGCCGTCGAACACGAAGCTGAACGGCATCTGCGTGAAGGTCGCGCTGGCAGCCTTCGTGGAGGAGCTGGCGTTCGAGGAGCCGGAGCTCGAGCCGCCGCCGGGGCCAGAGTCCCCGCTGGTGATCGAGCTGAATTCGACGTTCTGGCTTTTCGTCGCTGCGGCGAGCGCGTAGACGAGCGCCGGCGTTTCGCCGCTGGCAGGAACGGCCGGGCCGAGGCTGACCAGAGACGCGTAGGACTGCGCGTAGCGGCTGCGCGCGCTGGCGGCTTCGTTGGCGGCAGTCTGGGCGCTTTCGAGCTGTTGGCGTGCGTTGGCCACTTCCGAGCTGAGCTTGGTTGCCTTTTCGCGCTCGGGCGATACGACGACGAAGTAGCCCCCGACGAGCAGGACGATCGCGATGCTCGCGATCAACATCAGGCGATCGCGCGCGGTCATCGCGAGCCCCCCTTCGAACGTGTCGAGACCTGCTCGGCCTTTGCCGGCGTCCCCGTGCCGCTCACCGGCGTCGTGGGCGGCGTCACGTTGGGAACGGGGGACGACGGCAGGGCAGCGAAGACGACCGACGTCGAGAACGTCGCCCGCCCGTCGCCGCACGCGCCCGACGAGGACGATCCACCTGCGGATGCGGCGGACTTGGTGGAGCTCTGCAGGTGGACTTCCTGTGCGCCGTCGATCAGCTTCAGGCGTTGCAGGATCTGGGCGACCACCGACTGACTGGTGGCGCAGCCGGTGAGCGCAAGCGTGGGTGTGCTGCCGGGAGGGGTGCTCGAGGTCGGGGTCGAGCCCGACCTCGTGGTCGCGCTCACCGACGTGCCGCCCGCGGCGCCGACCGTGCCCTGAAGCGATTGCAGTGCGGCGCCCGACGGGAGCACGCGGCCGAGTTCGCGCAGCATGTGCGACCAGTCGAAGCGCGCCTGCACCAGTTGGGCGACGGTTTTCGTGCGCTGTTCGGCCATGCTGACGAACGACGTGTAGGGGGTCAGCTGGTTGGCGCGGGCACGCACGGCGTTCGTCTGCGCTTCGATCCGCGCCACTTCGCCGGTCTGTCTGGCGATCTGGCGGTCGGCCTTGCCGTAGAAGAACGCCAGCACCGCGACGCCCACGATCAGGCCGAGCAGGATGAGCGCCGCGCCACCGGAGCGGCCCGCGAGCGAGGCGGACTGGCGACCCTGCTCGCCGGGGATCAGGTTTACGGCCCTCATCGCGGCGCCTCCTCGACGGCGAGGCCCGCAGCCACGGCCAGCCGCTCGGGGGAAACCGAGCCGACCGCGGTGGGGTCGACGTCGACGGTCTGGGCGTGGACCGGGACGTTCAGTTCGCCGCTCAGCGCCTCGGCAAAGCCACTTATCTGTAGCGCCGCCCCGCTGAGCACCACGCTGCCGACCTCGCCGCCGCCGCCCTGCGAGCGGTGGAAGTCGAGCGAGTTGCGCACCTCGCCGGCGATCTCGCGCACCCCGGCGACGAGCACCGGGCGCACGTCGATCTCCGGCTCGCGCGGAACATCGTCTTCGTCGGCGTGCTCCTGCTCTTGCTCCTGCTCCAGCCCGGGCGATGGGGGCGAGAGCTCGGCGCCCGGCGTGGGCGCAGCGCTCAGGTCGACCGCGGCGAGCAGCTCGCGAGCACGCGCCAGCGGGATGCCGTTGCGCTCGGCGACGTCTGTCGCCATCGACTCGAGGCCTCCGGTCGCCACACGGGTGAAACGACAGGCGGTGCCCTCGGCGATCGCCATGTTGGTCAGGCCGGCGACGTTCAGGTACAGGACACGGCCGGCGTGCTGCTCGTCGTCGCGATACAACGATCGGATCAGCGCGAACGCCGAAAGGTCGATCCCTTCGGGACGCAGCCCGGCGCCGCGTACAGCGGTCATCAGCTTTTCGACCATGTCCTTTTGGGCGGCGACGACCATCACCCGCTGGCGCGGACCGGACGGCGTATCGATCGTGCCGACGCTCTGGTGGTCGAGCACCGCGCTTTCAAGCGGCATCGGTATCTGGTCCTCGGCCTGGAAGCGAACGGCGGTTGCCATCTCCTTGCCGGCGATGCCCGGCGGTAGCTCGAGCGCGCGAAGCACGGTGCGCTGGTTGGCGACCCCGACGCGCACGCGGCGGTCAAGGCGCGCGCTGGAGAACATCTCACGCAGCGTCTGGGAGAGGGCCTGGCCGTCGATCACCTCGCCCTCGCGCACCGTGTCGGGCGGGAGCGGCGCGCCGACGGCGCGCTGCACCGAGATCGAGCCGTTGACGCGTACCTGCACCGCGGTGACGTAGCCGGGCTGGATGTCAAGGCCGACAAGCGTCTGGGCCGAGCGGGAGCGTCCCCGCGAGCCCTCGCCCTTGGCGGAGCGGCTGGGGATCAGCTTCTTCAGCGAGTCGGCCGAGACTTCGGCCTTCAGGAATGAGGGGGCGGATGGCATGTCAGATCAGTGGGAGGTTTCGATGGCGGGGTTAGTGCAGGAAGGAGGTCGTGTACCAGTCGACGAGCGCATCGCCGGCGAAGATCGCCGCCACCGATCCGAACGCGAGGAACGGACCGAACGGGACAGCCGTCTTGCGCGCCGAGCGCGCACCGGAGCGGCTTGCGAGCACCGCTCCGAAGACGCTTCCGGCGAGTAGCGCGATCAGCATCGCCGGCGCCACCGAGCTGCCGAGGAACAGGCCCATCACCGCCGCGAGCTTGACGTCGCCCATGCCCATCCCGCGCGGGTAGGCGAGCGCGACCAGGAGCAGCGCGCCGCCCGCGGCGGCGCCGGCGATCAGCCGGGTCGTCTCGCCGGACGGGTCAAGCGCGGTGCCGATCGCGATCGCGAGCAGCGCGCCGAGACCGGTGAGGCTGTTGGGGATGATCTTGTGCTCGAGGTCGATCAGAGCGATCGGAACGAGCAGCAGGATGAAGACGACGTCGAGCGCGACCGTCGCGGTCGAGCCACCGGCGATGACTGCGACAACGCACAGCAGCGCGGTCAGCGCCTCCACCAGCGGGTAGCGCCAGGGGATCGGCGCGGCGCAGTCGCGGCAGCGGCCGCGCAGGAGCAGCCAGGAGAGCAGCGGGACGTTGTCGTAGGGGCGGATCGCCGTCTGGCAGTGCGGGCAGCGCGAGGCCGGTCGTACGAGCGACTCGCGGCGGGGCAGGCGATAGACGACGACGTTCAGGAACGAACCGAAGATCGCTCCGAACAGCCCGGCGAAGGTTGCTGTCTCCATGGCCGAATGATCGGCGCGGGAAGGACAAGACTTGAGGGCAAGCGACGGTTGGCGGAAGATGTGCGGCCCCCGGACGCAGAGAGGGCGACCTTGAGCGGTCGCCCTCTATGTGTCCCATACTGCGCTACCGGCTGGGCAGCTACCACGTGCTGGTGGGACAGCCGCCCTTGTTGCTTTCGGTTGCAGCCGTGCATTCGCGAGTTACCGTGCCTTCTTCGTTCTTGATCTTGAACGTGTCTTTGGTGACTGGCGATTCGGCTACCACTTCGTAGCCTTTGCCTGAGTTGAGTTCTTTAGCCACCTTGAGGCAGGCGTTGTTGGTCGGGCATTTCCCGCCCGAGGCGATCGGGATCGATTTTTCATATTTTTCGACTTCGGCCAATTCGACTTTTGCGTAGCTGCCACCGTTGTCGGTCGCGATCGTCTCAGCCGTCGTCTGTGCTGTGCGCGCAAGCTCCTTGGCCTGTGAGTCGTTGGCCTTGCTCTTCTGGTTCAGGAACGACGGAATGGCGATTGCAGCCAAGACGCCAATGATCAGAATTACGACAAGCAGCTCGATCAGCGTGAAGCCACCCTCATCGGATGCGCGCCGGTACTGCCTAACGAACATAATGACTCATTGCCTCCAGATGTAGGAAATGAGAAGGGCGGCCACCGTGGCCGCCCTTCTTGCTCGAGATGCGATAGCTAGAGCTGCCGACGCATCTACCAGGTGCTGTTGGGGCAGCCACCCTTGTTGGTCGAGCTGGCCGCCGTGCATTCGCGAGTGACCGTGCCTTCTTCGTTCTTGATCTTGAACGTGTCTTTGGTGACAGGAGATTCGGCGATGACTTCGTAGCCGCTCCCGCTGTTCAGTTCTTTAGCCGTCTTCAGGCAGGCGTTGCTACCTGTGCAGGCCGTGCCTTCCGAGGCCGAGACTGGGACGGATTTTTCGTATTTGCTGACTTCGGTGATGTTTATGCCTTTGTAGCTTCCGTTGTTGTCGGTCGCATACGTCTCAACCGTCGTCTGGGCCGTACGCGCGAGCTCCTTGGCCTGTGAGTCGTTGGCCTTGCTCTTCTGGTTCAGGAACGACGGAATGGCGATCGCGGCGAGAATGCCGATGATCAGGATGACGACCAGGAGCTCGATCAGGGTGAAGCCACCCTCATCGCCAGCGCGCTGGCGCAGTCGATTCAACATTGAAATCTCCTTGGATTTCCGGTGTTTGCGCCAGCCCTCACTCCAACCGCCTCACTCGGCGGTGCGTCCCCCACCGATCCTCAGATCGGCTTTATTCGGGAGTCGCCGGCTTTGCCTCACACCTCAAACGGTGTTGCCTTGGCTTGCGACCTGGCTTGTCAAGGCGTTCATCGACAGGCGTGCGAGGGCGCTTTAGCCCTTAACGGCGACTGGACACATTTGCGCCTAGGCTAAATGCGCTTGGCGTCCTGCTCGCGCCGCCACTCCTGCGCGTCGGCGGCGGCTATCCGCACACCGTCACCGTGACACCACGGGCAGGTCACCGTACGCGGCGTGCCGCCGAGGTTTGAGATCACCTTGCCGCCGCCGTTGCACGGCATGCACGGCTGCGGCTGCTGGGGCTCCTCGGCATCGCTCATGAGGATCGCCACACTATCGGCTCGCGGGCACGGTCGGGCGGCGCCGGCGGCCGTGGCGTCCAATAGCGTTTGCGCCATGTCGAAATCTCCCTGGCGCTTGCTGGCCCTGGCGCTGATCACTGCCCTGGCCGCCGCCCTGCGCCTGGTCGACCTTGGGGCTGTGCGTGTGGATCCCTTCTACGACGCGGCCGTGCGCAGCATGGGCGTCTCCTGGCACAACTTCTTCTTCGGTGCCTACGAGCCGGGCGGCAGCGTGTCGATCGACAAGCCGCCGATCGACCTGTGGCTGGAGGTAGCAAGCGTGAAGCTGTTCGGCTGGGGCTCGGTGTCGCTGAAGCTCCCGGAGGCGCTGGCGGGCACCGTCGCGGTGCCGCTGCTGTACGCGGCGGTCCGCCGGCCATTTGGCGCGCTGGCCGGACTGGTGGCGGCGCTGGCGCTCGCGGTGCTGCCGATCGAGGTGGTCACGGCCCGCAGCGACACGATGGACGCAGTGATGATGCTGCTGCTCGTGCTTGCCCTGCTGCTGCTCGTGCGAGCGTGTGAGAGCGAGCGGCGCTCGACCGCCTGGCTGCTGGGTGCCGCCGCGGCGCTCGGAGTCGCCTTTGACGTCAAGCTGCTGGAGTCGCTGATCGCGCTGCCGGGCCTGACGCTTATCGCGCTGCTCGGGCTACCCCGCGCTGGCGCGCAAAGGACCGGAGAGGAGGGGCGCAGCAATGAAGACGCAGGCTTGGGCTCGCAGACCAATGGCCACGGCTCGACCTGGGGGCGCGTGGCCTTCCAGCTACTCGCTGCGGCTGTGGTCTATGCGGTCGTCGCGCTCTCATGGCTCGGCGCAACGCTCCTCTACCCCGCGCGCGAGCGACCGTGGGCGATCGGATCGAGCAACGGCAGCGCCTGGAACGCAGCCTTTGTCTTCAACGGCAGCGAACGGATCAGCGGCAAAGCGGTCGAAGTGGCGCAGGCGCACGGCTCGAGCGCGATCGCGCCGCCCTCCCCCACCCGGCTGCTTGCGAGCTCGGGCGGGCTGCCGGGGAATTGGCTCGGCTGGGTGGCGCTAACAGCGCTCTTGCTTGGCACGTTCGCGGTGGTAGTTTTGGCGCGGCGTGGCCGAGCGGCGCGGGTCCGACGCGCGGTGACGGTCGGCGTCTTCGTTTGGCTGTTGACCGGCCTCGTGCTGTTCAGCCAGATGGCGCGCCTGCACCCCCGCTACGTCGAGAGCTTCGTACCCGCCGTGGCGGCGACGTTCGGCATCGGCGTCGGGCTGATCGCGGCGGCACGCTCGCCCGTGCGCTGGCTGGCGCTTGCGTTGACGGCCCTGTTGGCGTGGCCGCTCGCGGTCAGCGTGGAAGCGGTGCAGAGCAGCGCTTCGGACGCTGGCAATGTCGGCGCGCTCGCACCGAGCGAGCAGCACGCGCTCAGCTCCTACCTGCTGGCCCATCGCAATGGCGCGCGCTACGAGCTCGCCGCCGGCTCCGCCACGGCGGTGGCCTCCTTGATCGTCGCCGACCGGCTGCCCGTGCTCATGCTCACCACCTACGACGGCCGGCCGCTGACGAGCGCCGACCAGCTGCGCCGCGCCGCCCATCGCCAGGAAGTGCGCTACGCCTTCCTGAGCTCGCTGTGCGGCGTTTACCCCCGCCCCACCAACGCCGGCTGCGCGCCGGCTGCGCTGTGGGTCCAGGCGCACGGCAGCGACGTGTCACAGCGAGCCGGATTGCGCCCGCGAACCCTCTGGCGGCTACCGTGAGCGCGGTGAGCTCCGCTGAGACCAACGACACGATGGCGGCAGCGGCCCTGCGCATCCTGGTCGTCGACGACGAGGCATCGCTGCGCGAGACGCTGACCCGCTCGTTCTCCAAGGAGGGCCACACGGTCGAGGCGGTGGCCGACGGCGCCAGCGCGATCGAGCGCGCCAGCGCAGACCGATTCGACGTCGTCCTGCTCGACGTCGCGCTCGGAGCCGGACCGAACGGCCACGACGTCTGCCGCACGCTGCGCGAGCGGCGCAACGTCGTGCCGATCATCATGCTGACCGCGCTCGATACCGAGGCGGACGCTGTCCAGGGGCTCGAGGCGGGCGCTGACGACTACGTCACCAAGCCGTTCGGCCTGGCCGAGCTGCGCAGCCGCATCCGGGCCGTGCTTCGTCGCAGCGGCGCACTGGCGCTCGGCGGCGAGCAGCTCAACGTCGGGCCGATCACGCTCGACCGCGGCCGCCGCGAGGTGCGTGCGCACGGCACGCTCGTCAGGCTCACCTTCTCCGAGTTCGAGCTGCTGGCCAAGCTGATGTCCGAGCCCGGCAGGCTGTTCAACCGTCAGGAGCTGCTGCGCGCGATCTGGGGCGACTCGGCCTACCGCGACCCGCGGGCGATCGACGTGCACATCCGCCACCTGCGCGAGAAGATCGAGCAGCGGCCGGAGGAGCCGCAGCTGATCCTGACCGTGCGCGGGGCCGGGTACCGCTTCCAGGAGTCCTGAGCCCGGTGCAAGCGGCGCTGCCCAGCGAGCACCGATGGCGGCGGCGTGGGCCGTTGCGGCGCCCGCGGGTGCTCGGGTTGCGTCCGCGGGTGTTCGCCGCGCTGCTGCTCTCGAGCGCCGTCACACTCGCGGTAGCGGCGCTCGCGCTGCTCTCACCGCTGGAGCAGCGGCTGCGTAACCAGGGGGCATCCGGCGTGTTCGCCGCGATCTCCGCCGCGCGACCCGAGCTCGCCGAGATCGGCACCGATCCCACCACCGGAAAGCCAGATCGGCGTGAACTGGCGCTGACGGTATCGCTGCTGCGCCGCCGCTCCGCAGCCGAGGTGACCGTGCTCGACGGTCGACTCGCGACCGTATATGCGCCGGCCGAGCAGGACCTTGACGTCCCAGTCAACTATTACGCGCTGGCCAGGCGCGCATTCGACACCGGCCATGGCCAACACACACTGGTCGGTGACGAACTCGTCGCCGCCGAGCCGCTGCGAATCGGTCGCGGTGGAGCCACCTACGCGGTCGTGCTCGTGCGCCGGCTGCAGTATGTGATCTCGACCGTTCATGTGGTGCGAAACGCCTTCCTGGTCGCCGCCGCGGCCGGGTTCGGCACGGCGCTGCTGCTCGGGCTGGCGCTGACCACGACGTTGCTGCGGCGTCTCGAGCGCCTGCGCGACGCCGCCAGAGGGCTGGAGCAGCGCGGGTTGGAGGAGCCGATTCCCGGCGACCAGCGCGGCGATGAGATCGGCGACCTCGCGCGCGCCTTCGCCTCGCTGCAGACGCGACTGCGATCGCAGGAGCGAGCCCGGCAGGCGTTCGTCGCGACGGCCTCGCACGAGCTGCGCACGCCGCTGGCCTCGCTGGAGGGCACGCTCGAGCTGCTCGCCGACGACCTCGATCCCGAGCGCCTGGATCTCGCCGACGCGCGCGATCGCACCGACCGGGCGCGCGAGCACTCGCGGCAGCTCTCGAGCCTGGCCGGCGACCTGCTCGACCTGAGCCGGCTGGACGCCGACGTGCCGCTGCGCACCGAGCCGGTCGAGCTCAGCGAGCTTGGCCGAGCGGTCGCCGCGGAGTTCGAGCGACGCGCCCAGCAGCAGCGGGTGTGCGTGCGGACGCTGACAGCACCGCAGCCGTGCTGGGCGCAGGGCGACCCGGGCGCGATCGCCCGTGTCGTGCGCATTCTGCTCGACAACGCAATCGACGTGGCACCGAGCGGCAGCGATGTGACGGTCACCGCCGAGCTGCGCGCAGGCCAGGCATGCCTGAGTGTCAGCGACTCCGGGCCCGGAGTCGCGGCGGAGGAGCGCGAGCGCATCTTCGAGCGCTTCCAACGCGGCAGCGCGAGCGGCGGTCGCGGCGGCTTCGGGCTCGGCCTGGCGATCGGGCGCGAGCTGGCGGCGCGAATGGGCGGGTCGCTGTCATTGCTCCCAGTGGCCGGTGAGAACAGTGCTGGAGACGGGCTGCGGGCTGGCGCGCCGTCCGTTGGCGCCTGCTTCCGGCTCACGCTGCCGCCCGCGAGCGCGGAGGACACTGCCGCGGAAGACATGGGCGCGGGCTGAGCAACACTCGGACGCGCGAACCGCCGGGCAGCCGGCGGTGGCGAGAATCGAACGGATTGAGCCCGGCGGCCAGCGGTGGCCACAAGTCCAGAATTGAGCCCGGCGGGCACCAAACTGTGGTATCGCTGGCGCTCGAGACAGCGATCGGCGAGGATACGGGCGATGACCTCGACTCTTCCCGCTGGCCAGCGAGACCATCCCGCTCCTGTCGGCTTGGCCCCGCTCGCCGCGCTCGCCCGCGCACAGGGACGGCTTGTACTCGACACCGAGTTCATGGGCGAGGGGCGATACCGCACGCTGCTGTGCCTGGTTCAGCTGGCGGTCTGTGAGAGCAGCGGCGAGCGGCGGATCGAGCTGCTCGATCCGCTGGCTGACAGGGACGATGGCAACGATGCCCCTTGGCGCCTAGAGCTGGCCGCGTTGCTTGCCGATCCGGCCGTCGAGGTGGTGGTGCACGCGGGCCGTCAAGACATCGCCCTGCTGCGTCGCGCGCTCGGCTGCCAGGCCACCAACGTGTTCGACACCCAGGTCGCCGCCGGCTTCCTCGGCCTGGCCGCGCAGTGCTCCTACGAGACGCTGCTGAACCAGCTGCTCGGACTGCGGGTTGCCAAGAGCGCGAGCTTCACGCGCTGGGACGCCCGCCCGCTGTCAAACGAGCAGCTCGCCTACGCGCGCGAGGACGTGGAGCACCTGGGTGAGCTCGCCACCGAGATCCAACGCCGCCTGACGGCCGCCGGCCGTTTGGCGTGGGCGCGCGAGGAGTGCCGCTACCTCGAACAGGTCAGCGACGAGCGCGACGTGGAGACGGTGTTCGCGCGACTGCCGCGCATTCGCTCGCTGAGTGAGGTCAGTCAGGGAGCAGCGCGCGAGCTGGTCGCCTGGCGCGAGCGCACGGCCGCCGAGCGCGACCGCCCCGTGCAGAGCGTGCTGGGCGACGCCGCGTTGGTCGAGATCGCCAAGCGCCGGCCGCGCTCGACACGCCAGCTGCAGGAGATCCGCGGCGTCGGTCAGGCGGCGCAGCGGCGTGCCGGCGAGGAGGTGCTTGCGGCGGTGCGGCGCGGCGAGCAACGCGAGCACGAGCCGCTTGCGACCGCAGCGCGCCAGGCACCGCCCGAGGCGCGCGACGCGCCGCTGATCGCGCTCAGCGAGGCGCTCGTGCGCGCACGCGCACGCGAAGCCGACCTCGCCTACGAGCTGCTGGCCTCACGCGCCGACCTGCAGGCGATCGTGATCGGCGAGCGCACGGACGAGCGCGCCGACGTGCGCACGCTGCGCGGCTGGCGCCGCGAGCTGGTCGGCGAGGAGCTGCTCGCGCTCCTTCACGGCCACGTCTCGCTGTCGGTGGACGCTCAAGCGCTGCGGGCGACCCGCACCTGACGCCGACAAACCCCTCCGGGGTCGGCGCTCCCGCAGGCCATCCGTGCCCTGGCCTATTCGATGTGGTTGTAGACCGTGAACATCGGCATGTACATCGAGATGACGATGAAGCCGACGATCGAGCCGATCACGATGATCATAATCGGCTCGAGGATCGAGGTGAGAGCTTTGACCGAGGCTTCGACCTGATCCTCGTAGAAGTCGGCGATCTTGGCGAGCATCTGATCGAGCGCGCCTGTCTCCTCGCCGACGCCGACCATGTGCGTGACCATCGTCGGGAAGATCGTGGTTTTTGACAGCGGCTCGGAGATCGTGCCGCCGCGCTTGACCGACTCGATGACGCCGTCCATCGCCTCCTCGACGACGATGTTTCCGCCGGTCTTGCCGACGATGTCGAGCGCCTGCAGCAGCGGCACGCCGGCGGCAGTCAACGAGGCGAGCGTGCGGCTCCAGCGCGCGACCGCAATGTTCTGCACGATCGTGCCGATCTTCATCGGCACGTGCAGGCGGAAGCGATCCCACTGCGGGCGCCCCCAGGAGGATTTCTTCCACTGCAGGAAGGCAAAGGCGGCCAGCCCGACGCTGCCGAACATCGCCCACCAGTAATGGGTGACGACCTTTGACATGAACACCGACACCTGGGTGATCTTCGGCAGTTCGCCGCCGAACTGCTTGAAGACGCCGACGAACACCGGGACGAGGAAGGCGACCAAAGCCATCATCACACCGACCGCGAAGGTGATCACGAGCGTCGGGTAGATCATCGCCGAGCGGATCTGGCGGCGCAGCGAAGCGTCCTTCTCCAGCTGGTCGGCGACCCTGCGCAGCGACTCCTCGAGCAGACCGCCCGCCTCGCCGGCGCGCGTCATCGCCACGAACAGGGGGTTGAACACCTTGGGGTGCGATTCCATCGCGCTGCTCAGCGAGCGACCGGCCTCGACGTCCTTTCGCACCTGCACGATCGTCTCCTTGAGGAACTTGCTCTCGGTCTGCTCCTCCAGCACGTACAGGGCGCGCAGGATCGACAGGCCGGAGGAGATCATCGTTGCCAGCTGGCGCGAGAAAACGGCCAGGTCGCCCGCTTTGACGGTCTTCATGAAGCTCAGCTCGATTTGACGCGAGCCGTGCTTGTCGGCGATGTCGAGCACGATCATGCCGCGCGACTTCAGCTGGTTGGTGACCGCTTCGCGTGACTCGGCCTCGATCTCGCCGCGGGCCTTGACGCCCGCGAGATCCATCGCCTTGAAGACGTAGGTGCTCATCGTCGCCGGTCCACCCTCAGGCGGCCACCAGGCCGCCGCCCATCAGCCGGCGCAGCTCCTCGGGCGTGGAGGAGCGCTCTTCGGCGAGCTTCTGTGAGATCTTCCCGGAGCGCACGAGCTGGACGAGCGCGGCGTCCATCGTCTGCATGCCCTGTGCAGAGCCGGTCTGCAGCACCGAGTAGATCTGGTGGGTCTTGCCCTCGCGGATCAGGTTGCGCACCGCCGGTGTGGGCACCAGCACCTCGCACGCAGCGACGCGACCGGCTCCGTCGGCGGTGGGCAGCAGCTGCTGGGTGACGATCCCCTGCAGCGCGACCGACAGCTGCACGCGCACCTGACCTTGCTGGGAGGGGGGAAACACGTCGATCATGCGGTCGATCGTCTGCGCGGTGTCCTGCGTGTGCAGCGTGGCGAACACCAGGTGGCCGGTCTCGGCCGCGGTCAGCGCGGTGGAGATCGTCTCCAGGTCGCGCATCTCCCCCACCAGGATCACGTCTGGGTCCTGGCGCAGCGCGGCCTTCAGCGCGTCGGCGAAGGACTGCGCGTCCGAGCCGAGCTCGCGCTGGTTTACCAGGCACTTCTTGTGCGCGTGCAGGAACTCGATCGGGTCCTCGATCGTCATGATGTGCTCCTCGCGCGTGGAGTTGATCTCGTCGATCATCGCCGCCAGCGAGGTCGACTTGCCCGAGCCGGTCGGGCCGGTAACGAGCACGAAGCCGCGCGGCTTGCGCGTGAAGTCGTGCACCGTCGACGGCAGCCCGAGCGCGTCGATCGAAGTCAGGCCGAACGGGATCAGGCGGAAGGCCGCGCCGATCGCGCCGCGCTGGTAGTAGGCGTTGACGCGGAAGCGGGCGTGGCCGGGGATCGAGTAGGCGAAGTCCAGCTGCCAATGAGTCTCAAGGCGTTGGCGCTGGTCGCCGGAGAGGATCGAGTAGACGATCTCGCGCGTGTCGGTGGAGTTGAGCTCCGGATAGCCCTCGATCGGCGACAGGCGACCGCGGACGCGGATCGTCGGCGGCGCGCCGGCGGAGAGGTGCAGGTCTGAGGCACGGCGGCTGACGACCTCCATCAGCATGTCGGCGAAGTCGATGCTCATGGGAGCGTTATCGGCAGACGCGCTCGTAAGCTCAACTGGACCCCAGCACGCGGGCGATCTCCGCGACCGACGTCAGGCCCTGGCGCACCTTCTCCAAGCCGTCGTCGCGCAGGCGGCGCATGCCCTGACGCACCGCCAGGTCGCGCAGCTCGTCGGCCGACCGGCGTTCGAGCGCCAGGGCACGCAGCTCGGCGGACATCGACATCACCTCGTAGATGCCGACCCGTCCGCGGTAGCCAGTGCCGTTGCAGCGCCGGCAGCCGACCGGTTCGTAGGCCTCCAGGTCGACCAGTACCTTGTAGCCGCTTTTGCGCAGCACCTCGGCGGGGACGATCGTGCGCTGCTTGCAGCCCGGACAGAGGCGGCGCGCCAGGCGCTGAGCCAAGACACAGTCGAGCGCCGAGGCGACCAGGAAGGGCTCGATGCCCATCTCTGTCAGGCGCGTGATCGCCGACGGGGCGTCGTTGGTGTGAAGCGTGGAGAGGACGAGGTGGCCGGTGAGCGCCGACTCGACGGCGATCTGGGCCGTCTCGCGGTCGCGGATCTCCCCGACCATGATCACGTCGGGGTCGGCTCGCACCATCGCGCGCAGGCCCGTGGCGAACGTCAGGCCCACCTTGCTGGAGACCTGCACCTGGGTGATCCCGTTCAGTTCGTACTCGACGGGGTCCTCGACGGTGATGATGTTCTTCTCGGGGGTATTGAGCGTCATTAGCGCCGCGTACAGCGTCGTGGACTTGCCCGAGCCGGTCGGGCCTGTCACGAGCACGGCGCCGTGGGCTTCGCCGCACGCCCGCTCGAAGCGCTGGCGCTCCTCGTCGGCCATGCCGAGCTTCTCGAGCTTCATCACGACCGAGTCCTTGTCGAGGATGCGCATCACGATCGACTCGCCGTGCACGGTCGGTAGCGTGACGATGCGCAGGTCGACGTGGCGGCCGTCGACGGTCAGGCCGACGCGGCCGTCCTGCGGCAGGCGCCGTTCGGCGATGTCGAGCTCGGACATGATCTTGATGCGCGAGACCACGCCGGCCGTCATCCGCCGGGGAATCGTCGTGACGTCCTGGAGGATCCCGTCGATCCGGAAGCGCACGCGCAGGTCCGTGCCGTCGGGCGA
>DATASE010000102.1:0-14096 GCA_036269375.1 Solirubrobacteraceae bacterium | reverse complement strand
GACGGCCGGCGTGTTGCCCAGGTAAGCGGCTACCGTCTCGATCGCCTGCTTGATCTGCCGCTCCTGCGCGGCCTGCCTACGCTTCTCGGCGGCGGCCAAGGCGACCGCGGCAAGCACGGTCGCATTCCAGGTACGGAAGTCCTTGGCGGTGAAGTCCGCACCCGCAAGCTGCTTCAGATAGACGTTGACCTCCTCGGCGGCCAGGTCCTTCCAGCAGCCCTGAACGCGGTAGGCAAGTAGTTGCGAGCCAGTGCGTCGTCGCTTCAGCGCACCGAGCAGGACAAGCGACTCGGGGTCGGCGATCGCCTGTACGCGGCGCTGTCCCGACTTCGCCGGGAAGTCGAACATCACCTCGTGCGCGCGGATGGTCACGTGCTCGCGAAGCATCGTCGTCAGTCCGTAGGACTCGTTGCGCTCCGCGTAGTCCTCTGAGCCGATCCGAAAGAACCCGAGGTCCAACAACCTCACCGCCAAGGCAAGCACCCTTTGTCGGGTCAACTGGGCGACACCGACGCCCCCGCGCTCGACCCGCAGGTCGCGCGCCACGTCTCTTCGCAGCTGTGGCAATGACCTCCCAAAAGCAACCATCGAATCGAACTTGCGCCGGTCGCGGTGGACGCGCCATCGAGCGTGATACAGGTACTGCTTGCGTCCCGCCACGTCGAGCCCCGTGGCTTGCAGATGCCCGAGTGGGTCGATGCACACCCACACCTCCCGCCAGGCTGGTGGGATCACGAGCTCGGCGATCCGCTCGAGCACCTCGGGATCATCGACACGCTCCCCGTCCGGGTCCACGTATTCAAAGCCGCGGCTGTGACGCCGCCGCGAGATGCCGGGCGTCGCGCAGTTGCTTCGTCTCAGTCGGGGGATGACCGTGCCTCAGTCAAATGCGGCGTCGCCGCCCAGAGCGGTTCTGTCCCGGTCCCCCTACACGCCCGGCGACGATACCCGGCAGGCCGGGACCGTCAAACCCGGTCCAATCCGCAGATCCGAGAGGCTCGGTCCTCACGCCGTCCTTACGCCTTCGCGGCTCGCCGTCCTGCGGCGCACGGGTTGCAGGTGCTCGCCGCGGGTAAGACCTCGTCGCGGGTAAGACCGTAGCCGCGTAGGCCCGACAGTTATCGGCAGCTACCGGTGAGCCACCGGTGGGCAATACCGGCAGACATACGGCAAACCACGGCAGACACAATCGCAAGCGACGGGAGCAGCCATGTCAGCAGTGCACAGCAGCACCGGGATCCTCGCCGAGGATGCGCGCGAGCAGCGCGAGCGCATAGTCGAGATGCTCACCAAGGCGTATTGGATGGAGGTCGAGACGGTGATGAGCTATCTCGCCAACTCGGTTAACCCCGACGGGGTGCGCGCGCGGGAGATAACCGCATCTTTGCGCACGGACGTCCAGGAGGAGCTCGGACACGCCACCCAGTTTGCAAACCGCATCAAGGAGCTCTACGGCGTCGTACCCGGGTCGATGGAATTCCGCGCTGAGCAGTCCTATCTGCAACCGCCCGAGCGCCAGACGGACATCGTGCACGTGATCGAGGGCGTGATCCAGGCAGAGACCGGCGCGATCGACTTCTACAACCAGATCGTCCAGGCCACCGAGCAGTCGGACCCGGCTACCAACGACATGGTGATAGCGATCCTCCACGACGAGGAAGGACACCGCCGGCTGTTCGAGGGTTTTCTGCGCGAGTACCAAGAGACCTCGTGAGCAGAGACCTCGTGACCAGAGCTCTCGGCCCGTGCAGCCGCGAGCAGCGGCGGAGCTTCACCGCATGAGCGTCCAGGAGCTCTCGGCCTGCCCACCCGAGCCCGAAACGCCGCGTGAGGATCTGTCGTGGGCGCTCGAGCGCATCGCCTCGCGGGCCGGTGCGCTTGACAGCAAGCCGCGCTTTCCCTCCGAGAACCTCGCCGACCTCGCCGCCGTCGGCGCCCTGCGCGCCCCAGCGGACGGGTTGGTCGGGGAGGTGCGTCTGGTGCGCGCCGTCGCGGCCGCCGACGCCTCGACTGCGCGCATCCTCGACGGGCATCTCAACGGCACCGAGCGCCTCGCGCTCGCGGCGCCCGAGCCGCTGCGCTCGAACGAGCTCGCGCGGATCGGCGAGAGTGAGCTGCTGTTGGGCGTGTGGGGCGCCGACCCCACGGCGAAGGAGGGTTCGCCGGCGCGTTTGCAGGAGGTCGAGGGTCGATTGGTGCTGCGCGGAGTCAAGACGTTCTGCTCGGGTGCGGGGGGCGTGCAACGTGCGCTCGTGGTGGCGGCGGATGGGGAGGGGTCTCGGCGACTGGTCTACCTCGATCCCACCAGCCACGTCAGCATCGACCGAGACTGGTATCGCGCCTCGGGGCTGCGCTCTTCGGAGAGTCACCGCATCGAGTTTCGCGACACGCCGGTGCTCGCTCTACTCGGCGGCGCCGGGGAGCTCTCCCGCGAGCCGCACTTCTCCTGCGACGCGATCCGCACGTCGGCGACCTGGGCCGGGCTTGCCGACTGCATCCTCAACGAGGCGCTCGCCGCGCTCGACCCCGCACGGCTGGATCCAGTACAGGCACACGGTGTCGGCCGGATGCGCGTCGCGCAGAGCACGATTGACCGCTGGCTCGAGCACACCGCGACAGCGCTCGCAACCGACGCTGAGCACCAGCTCGAGCTGCCCACGCTTGCGCTGGAATGCCGCATCGCGCTGTACGAGTGCGCGCTGCTCATCGCCGCGCAGGCGGCCCGGGTCTGCGGCTCGCGAGCGTTGATCGGAGCCACTGCACTGGACCGCGCTCGTCGCGACCTCGACCTGTTCCTGCTCCAGCACCGTTTGGACCCGAAGGTCGTCAGCCTCGGAGCAGGGCTTCTCGACTCGGAGCGAGCATGACGGCGAGCGCGCCCGCGGCGGTCGAGCGCTTCGAGCGGCTCTACCGCGAGAGTCCCGATCCGTGGGGATACCGCACGAGCGAGTACGAGCGCGAGAAGTACGCGGCGACCTTGGCCGCGCTGCCGCGGCGTGCCCATGGTCTGTGCCTAGAGGTCGGCTGCTCGATCGGCGTGTTCACCGGCCAGCTGGCAGCTCGGTGCGAGCACGTCGTAGCGATCGACTTCTCATTCTGTGCGCTGCAGCTGGCGCGCCGGCACCTGCAAGGGGTGCGAAACGTCGACCTGCTCCGTGCCGGCTTTCCCGAGGAGACGCCGCCGGGCTCGTGGGATCTGATCGTCTGCTCAGAGGTCCTCTATTACCTGCAGCGCCCGGCGCTCGAGGAGGCGATCGGCTGGATCAAGGCGCAGCTCGGCTTTGGCGCGAGCGTGCTCGCCGTAAGCTGGCGCGGCGTCGGCCAAGAGGAGCCGTTGCGCGGCGATGAGGTGCATGACCTGCTCGAACGCGAGCTGGCCGAGTGGCACGTGCTCGACGCACGCCGGCGCGGATACAGGCTCGATCGCTTCGACGGCCGATGAACGCCGGCGGGATCGCGATCGTCGGCTCCGGTCCGGCCGGGCTGGCCGCCGCACGCGCCTATCGCGCGCGCGGCGGCACGGCGGAGGTAACGCTGATCGGCAACGAGCCGTACATCCCCTATCGCCGCCCACCCCTCACCAAGGAGTTCCTGCGCGGCGAGCTCGACGCCGACGAGCTGGCGATCGAGCCGCCCGGATGGTTCGATCGGCACGGCATCGAGCTGCGGCTCGGCTGCTGGGCGAGTGCAATCGACCCGGACGCAGGCACGATCGAGCTCGACGGCGAGACCCTGCGCACTGAGGCGATCGTGCTCGCCACCGGCGCAGAGCCCTCGCGGCCTGACCTGCCCGGACTCGGCGACCCGCGGGTGCAGACGATGCGCGAGCGGCGCGACAGCGAACGCCTCGCCCGCCAAGCCGGGCCGGGCACGCACACCGTTGTGCTCGGCACCGGGTTCATCGGTTGCGAGCTCGCAGCATCGCTCGCCCTACGCGGCGCCCGCGTCACGATGGTCGGTCAGGAAGGGGCCCCTCAGGAGCAGCGCCTCGGTCGCGGGGTGGCCGAGCGCATCGCCGACTGGCTGTGCCATCTCGGCGTCGGCTTGACGATGGGCGCCGAGGTGGCCGCCGTGCACGACGCCCGCATCGTCGAGCTTGTCGGGGGCGAGAGGATCGAGGCGGACAACGTCGTGCTCGGGATGGGTGTGCGCCCTCGCTGCGAGCTGGCCGCCCAGGCCGGATTGGCGATCGCCGATGGGGCGATCTGCACGGACTCCCAGATGCGCATCCATGGGCGTGTGTTTGCGGTGGGCGACGTCGCCTATGCTCACAATCGCAGAGCGGGCCGTCGACTTCGGGTCGAGCACTGGGGCGACGCGCTGGGCCACGGCGAGGTCGCAGGGCGTGTCCTGGCCGGCGAGGACGCGCATTGGCAGGAGGTACCCGGTTTCTGGTCCGCCATCGGGGCCCACGTCGTCAAGTACGCCGCGTGGGGAGATGGCTACCAGACGAGCCGTTTGGAGGAGCATCCCGACGGCGCGTTTACCGCCTGGTACGTCGGGGACGGACGGTTGGTCGGGGCGCTCACTCACGACCGGGACGAGGATTACGAGCACGCCCGCGAGCTGATCGCCGCCGGCATGGGGCCGCCATGATCGAGCCGCCGGGTTTCCATGTCGAGCGAGCGCAGACCGCTCTGGCCGGGCTGCCCGTGCCACGTTCGGACCTGCGCGTCGTGGTCGTCGTGCCCGCTCGCGACGAGGAGTCTCGTATCGCAGCCTGTCTGCGGGCGCTCTCCGACCAGCGCGACGTTGACTCCCTCAGCTACGAGACGATCGTGGTTCTCGACGGCTGTCGGGACCGTACACGCGAGGTGGTCGCACAGACCGCGCGGCTTGTCGGGCACTCGCCCGTACACACGGTCACGCTGGAGCAACCGCAGGGTGTGGGTCACGCCCGCCGGCTGGGTATGGACATCGCCTATCGCCGACTGTTGCAGGTCGGTAGGGAGAACGGCCTGATCGCAAGCACCGACGCCGACACCGCGGTTGCCACCGACTGGATCTCCGCGCAGCTCGCGCTTGTGGCGGATGGAGCGACCGCGATCGGCGGCCTGATCGAGCTGGACCGCGCCGAGGGAGGTGCGCTTGACCCACACGCCCTACGTGTGCGTGACCGGAGCGCCAGCCGGCGGCTCGCAGCGGCCATCGAGCAGACCGCCGGCGCCGCGAGTGTCGAGCATCCCCACTTTGCCGGGGCTTCCCTGGCGTTGACGCCCGCCGCCTACCGGCGCTGCGGCGGTCTGCCCGTACGTGCGGCGCTGGAGGACCAAGCGCTCGCGCAGGCGCTCGCGCGGCACGGCATAGCCATCCACCGCAGCAGCAGCGTGCGCGTGCGAACCTCGGCCCGCACCGACGGCCGCGCTCCGCGTGGTCTCGCCCAGGACCTGACCCGCGCCGACTGGCGAGCTCGGCGCAACTATCGGGCAGAGGAGTTTCGCCTCGATCGTCTGCTCGCGCTCAAGCAGCAAACGGTCGCTCTGCTGCTGCCGACCCGCGAAGTCGCACAAACGCTCGCGCCGATCGCGCAAACAGCGGCCCGTCTGGAGCAGGCCGGACTGCTCGACGAGGTGCTCGTCCTCGACGCCGCCTCGCAGGACGGGACCGTCGCGATCGCCCGAGAAGCTGGACTCCGGGTCGTGCAGGAGAGCGAGCTGATGCCGCGATACGGCCCCGCCCAGGGCAAGGGCGATGCGATGTGGCGAGGGCTGGCCGCCACCCGCAGCGAGATCGTCGTGTTCGCGGACACCGACACCGAGGATTTCAATGAGGGGTTCCTGCTTGGGCTGGTCGGGCCGCTGTTGTCTGACCCCGACATACAGCTCGTCAAGGGAGCGTTCCGTCGTCCATTCCGTAGCGGCGCCACGGTGCTCGCAGAAGGCGGCGGGCGCGTCACCGAGCTGATGGCTCGTCCGCTGCTGAACCTGCACGCCCCTGAGCTCGCCGTCTTCGAGCAGCCGCTTGCGGGCGAGACGGCCGCTCGCCGCGGGCTGCTCGAGCAGATTCCTTTCAGCGCCGGTTATGGCGTGGAGATCGCGATGCTGATCGACTGCTGGCGCGCGTGCGGTCTGGACGCTCTCGCCCAGGTCGATCTGGGCGAAAGGCAGAATCGCCATCAGTCGCTGCGAGAGCTCTCGGCGATGGCCTACGCGGTGCTCGTCGCGGCCCAGACGCGCTTTCTCGGCACGGCCTTCGCCGACGCACACGCCGCTGGCTCGATCGTGCTTCCCCCGCTTCGTGCCGCGCCGGAGCTGATGGAGAGCCGTCCCGTCACCGTCGAGGAGCGCCCACCGCTCGCAGGGGACGAGGTGTGAGCGAAGATCGTCGAGGAGTTCGCCTAGGGTCGCCACGCGGTCGCTCGTGCGGGCGCTACGGCGAATTTGAGCGGGAAGTCCGACACCGGGAGCGGGAAGACCGATACCGGGGCTGACGCAGTCACAGTCGCTGCGGGACGCAGCGGCGGCGAATGACGCCTGCGCTCGAGTGGGCTGCGCCGTGGCGGGGCCGGACGCACGCGCCACGTCACTGGCAGCTCTTGTTGAGCGTCTTCACCGAGTACGTCGCCGAGGTGGCGCTCCAAGCGCGGTACACGGCGCTGACTGTACGCGGGCGCGGTGCCAGCCTCCGTCCACGCATTGGAGCACTTTTCGATCGTCATCTGCAGGCCGTTGGTGGTTTCTGTGTCGAGCAGCGAGCTGGGCGACGCCGTTGTGCTCAGCACGATCGAGGAGAGCGTGTCGCCGCCACCGCCGCTGCTGTTGGTCGGATCGGCCACACGCTGGATCGTGTCGCCGTGAACGACGTTGCTCGCGCCGATCGAGAGGCGGTTGGCCGCGCCCGACGCTGCGAGGTTTATCGCCACCGTGCCCGAGCTGATGGTGTGGCTCGCGGTAGTCGAGCTCGTGAAGGTTGCAACGTGCCAAGGCCGGCCACCGCCGCCGCCACGCCGACGGCCGCGAATGTGCCGAGTAGCTTCTTTACAGTGCTGTTCTCCATGATTAGACCTCCTGGTCCAATGGGCGGATTTGCCACGCAAATGTCACTCGCGAAGGTCGGAGCGGAGGTGCCCGTTGGTATGAAACCGGTATGGGGTTACGCGGGCTCGGTCGCCGTGTCAGTCTATTTATTGAAAGATCCCATTATCTGGCAAGTCGGAGACTTATTTTTGTGAAAGGGCGCTAGCCTGCCGCGCACGCGCTATGGTTCTTTAGCCGGCAAAGATCTGAACAATGAACTTATGGCGGGAGACGTGCCAAGCGCTGGAAGCACGATGGAGACGCCGGCCGGCGTCAGCTCAGGTGAGCTTGCGGCTCAGCTGGAACTCGCTCGCGACGCCATCTTCGCTCGCGACGCGAAACGGCTGATCACCTTCTGGAACAGGGGGGCGCGGGAGACCTATGGCTACACGCTGGAGGAGGCGCTCGGCAGGCGCCCCCAGGATCTGCTCGCCACCGAGTATCCGATACCGCTCGAGCAGATCGAGCGGATCGTCACGCAGACCGGCGGCTGGGAGGGGGAGCTCGTCCAGCATGCCAAGGACGGGCGGCGGATGGTCGTGGAAAGCCGCTGGGCGGCCCGCTACGACAGCGCCGGTCGGCTGGCCGGGCTGCTAGAGGTAAACCGAGACGTCAGCGAACGGCTCGCGGCTCAGGCGGCAATGCTCGAGCACGCGCCCGATGCGTTCGTGGGGGTCGGGCGCGACGGACTGATAGTGCTCGTCAACAGTCGGGTCGAAGCGCTGTTCGGTTACGAGCGTGGCGAGTTGCTGGCCCGCCCGGTCGAGCTGCTCGTGCCCGAGCGGATGCGCTCGGCGCACACCGGGTACCGCGCCGGCTACTTCGAGGAGCCGCGCGCGCGGCCGATGGGGGCCGGTTTGGAGCTGTACGCGCGCAGGCGCGACGGCAGCGAGTTTCCTGCGGAGATCAGTCTCTCGAGCGTGGAGGTGGGCGACACCGTGATTGCGCTGGCGGCTATCCGCGACATCAGCGAGCGCGTCGCCGAGACCGCGGAGCGCGAGCGCCTGCGCCAGCAGGCGGACCGTGTGGCGCTCAAGAACCGGCTGCACGAGGCCCACCGGCTCGAGAGCCTCGGCCAGCTCGCGGGGGGGATTGCGCATGACTTCAACAACCTGTTGGCGGTCATCATCAACTACACCGCGTTCGTCGCCGGCGAGGTCGAGCGGGCGATGCTCAACGACGGCGAGGAGCGCTGGGGCGCGACCCGTGAGGATCTCGCTCAGATTCGACTGGCGAGCGAACGCGCGGCGCAGCTCACCCACCAGCTGCTCGCCTTCGCGCGCCGCGAGGTCGTCCAGCCCGAGGTCGTCGACGTAAACGTCGTCGTCGGCGACATCGAGCAGATGCTGCGACGCACGCTCGGCGAGCACATCGACCTGCAGAGCGCGCTGGCCGAGGACCTGCGTGCGGTGCTGATCGATCCGGGTCAGCTCGAGCAGATTCTCGTGAACCTCGCCGTAAACGCGCGCGATGCGATGCCCGACGGCGGACTGCTGCGGATCGACACGGCCAACGTGCAGGTCGACCAGGGCTACGCCGCCGCTCGGCCCGAGCTCTCGCCTGGGCCGCATGTGCGGCTGCGCGTCAGCGACACCGGCACCGGCATGCCCGCCGAGGTGCTCGAGCGCGTCTTTGACCCATTTTTCACTACCAAGCCGCCGGGCCAGGGTACGGGCCTGGGGCTCGCCACCGTCTACGGGATCATCCAGCAGGCCGGCGGGCGCGTGCAGATCTACTCCGAGCCAGACATCGGCACCACCTTCACGGCACTGCTGCCGGCAACCGACCGGCGGCCGACCCGTAGCGAGGAGAGCCCCGAGCCGAATGGGACTCCCGGCGGCGAGACGATCCTGCTGGTCGAGGACGAGCAGGCCCTGCGCGACGTCACCGAGCGCATCCTCGCCGGCGCGGGCTACCGGGTGCTCACGGCTGCCGGTGGGCCCGAGGCGCTCGCAGCGGCTCGCGAGCACGAGCAGATCGATCTGCTGCTGACAGACGTCATCATGCCACAGATGTCCGGTCCTCAGCTGGCCGAGCAGCTCTGTGGCGAGCGCCGGTCGCTGCAGGTGCTGTTCATGTCGGGGTTTGCCCAGCCGATCATCGACTCCACCGAGCTGCTCGTCGACGGCGTGACGCTGATTGAAAAGCCGTTCTCCGGCCCGACGCTGCTTGCGAAGATCGACCAGGTGCTCGGCCGGTGAAGGTCCTCGTCGTCGACGACGAGCCAGCGCTGCGGCGCTGGTCGGAGCGGGTATTGCAGGACCACGGCTACGACTGCGAAGGCGCCGGCGACTCGGGCGCGGCGCGCGAGCAGCTCGTGGACGGAGCCTTCCAGCTCGCGCTGCTTGACGTCAACATGCCTGGCGAGTCGGGGATGCAGCTGCTCTCGCACATCCGCAGCAACCACCCCGACTGCGCCGCAGTGATGGTCACAGGCGAGGACAGCGTCGAGCTCGCGATGGCGGCGATCGAGCAGGGTGCCTATGGGTACATCATCAAGCCCGTTGAGGCCGGTGAGTTGCTCATCAATGTGGCAAACGCGCTTCACCGCCGCCGCCTGGAGCTCGAAACCGGCCACCTGCTCAGGCGGCTGCAGGAGACCGCCGCAGAGCGCGGGCAGCGGCTGGAGCAGGCGCTGCAGGATCTGCAGCTCTCCGAGACCAAGGTCTGGAGCTCGCAGGCGGAAACCATCTTCCAGCTCGCGCGCGTGGTCGAGTTCCGCGACGAGGAGACCGGGATGCACCTGCAGCGGATGAGCGCCTACTGCGAGATCCTCGCGCACCGCATCGGCCTGCCGGGAGACGGCTGCGAGCGGCTGCGGCTGGCAAGCCAGCTGCACGACGTCGGCAAGGTGGCGATTCCCGACAGCATCCTGCTAAAGCACGGCAAGCTGACCGAGGAGGAAATGCGCACGATCAGGACTCATGCTGAGATCGGCTACCGAATGCTCGCCGGATCGCGCTCTGAGGTCGTGCGGCTCGGCGCTCTGATCGCACGCTCTCACCACGAGTGGTGGGACGGCAGCGGCTATCCGCAGGGGCTCGCCGGCGAGGAGATCCCGCGCGAGGGTAGGATCGCCGCGATCGCCGACGTGTTCGACGCGCTGACCACCGATCGCGTCTATCGGTCCGCGTTTCCGCTGAAGGTCGCCGTCCAGATGATGCGCGACGAGCGCGGCACCCACTTCGACCCCGAGCTGCTGGATGCCTTTGTCGAGGCGCTGCCGGAAATCGAGGCGGCCCATTTTGCCCACAGCACGTGAGCCCGGCGACCGCCGCGGATGCGAAAAGGGGAGAGCGAGTGCCGGTGAGCCCGGCGTGTGTCCTGGTCGTTGACGACGACGAGGTCGCTCGCGTGCTCGCGCGCGGCGTGCTCGAGCGCGCCGGCTACGACGTGCGCGAGGTCGCCGACGGACGCGCGGCGCTGCGCGAGCTGTACGCGCGGCCGGTCGATCTCGTGATCCTCGACGTCGAGATGCCAGAGCTCGACGGCTGGAGCACACTGGAGCGCATCCGCGACGTCTCCGAGGTCCCGGTGCTGATGTTGACCGCGCGCGAGACCGAGCTCGAGCGCGTCCGGGGGCTACAGAGCGGCGCCGACGATTACGTGGTCAAGCCGTTCGGCCACCAGGAGCTGGCTGCGCGCGTGGGGGCGCTGCTGCGTCGAGCACGCCCCAGCGAGGAGCGCGAGACCTACGCCGACGCTCTGTTGCGAATCGACTTCGCACAACGCGCTGTCGCCTATCGCGACCATGAGGTGCAGTTGACGCCGCTCGAGTTCAGGCTGATCGCGACGCTGGTCGGGCATCCAAACCAGGTGCTGAGCGGCGAGCAGCTGCTCGAGCTGGTGTGGGGCGACGCCTACGGCGTCTCGACCAACCAGGTCAAGCTCTACGTCGGCTACCTGCGTCGCAAGCTCGACCCCGAGAGCCCGCACAGTACTCCGATCGAGACCATGCGCGGCTTTGGCTACCGCTATCGCCGGCCGGCCTGAGGAGGAGCAGAGGGCGCGGCGAGCGGGTCGCAGCCCTTGCCGGGCAGGCGCGCGAGCAGCCTGAGCACCGTCTGCGCACGCTCGGGTGCGCAGCGAGCGGGCTCCAACACGAGCTCCAGCTCGCGAGCGGCCTCGCCGGCGTCGGTCAGGCCGAAGATCGCAAGCGAGCCGGCGAGCATGTGCGCCGCGCGCTGTGCGTCGGATCGCAGCTGCTCGCCCAGGCGGTCGTGCTCGAGCGCGGTTGCCGCTTGCTCGATCGTCTCGACCCGGCGGAAAAGCACCGGCCGTTGCTCGTTCCAGACCGACCGAAGCAGCTCAATCGACCATCCGGCGTCCACGGAGTCGGCAGTGGCGATCGACCTGTCATCGGCTTGTTGCATCGGAGCAGTGAGAGCATCGGCGAGCGTTCGGAGCGACAGAGCGGGGAGCGCCGCGGTTCGCTCGCGGTAAACCACCGACCGCAGCCGCAAGCCGCTCAGCGCAGCGCCCGCTCGATCGCGCCGGCGAGCTGCTCTGGCGTGAACGGCTTGAGCAGGCTCGCGGCGAACGCGACGCCCAGCGCCTCGAGCTCGGGCGGCGGCGCGGCGACGCTCACACAGATCAGCGGCAGCGAGGGATCGATCACGCTCGCCGCCTGAGCCATCGTGGCGCCGATCGGCGCGGCCGGCTCGACGATGAAGGCGTCGGCGTCGCGCAGGTCTTCGGGGCCCGGCACCCTGAAGGCGACGGGCTCGTGGCCGAGGCGCGACACCGCGCGCTCGAGCAGCGCGCGGACGGCGTCGTGTGACTCGCAGATCAGGATTCGTGCCATGCCAACACGATCGACCCCGCCGGTCTGATCGCGGTGGGCGGGCACGTGTGAAGCAGGTATGAGAGCCGATTGCCAGCTGGTCGCAAACTCTGCGGGAAAACCGAGCCGCAGCGATGAGCGCGGAGCGTATCTTGAGGGAATTGCCGTGTCCGCAGGCGCTCCCCGCGGACATTCACCGACTCATTCACATGGGAGCCTGACATGACAGCGGTTGCACAGGAGACGAGCGAGACGCTCGAGGCGATCTCCGTTGGCGATGTGTCGATCCTCGAGGCGGCCATCGGGCTGCGGGAAGCTCATCGAGACTCGGTTGGTTTGGACGGACGGACGTTCGCGCTGGTCAAGATCGCCGCGCTTATCGCGATCGAGGCGCCCCCCGCCTCCTACGCGTGGCAGATCGCCAACGCTCTGGAGGAGGGCGCCACGCCCGAGGACATCCTTGCGGTGTTGCGGGCGGTCGCGCCACAGGTGGGCGGTCCAAGGGTCGTCGCGGCAGCGCCGGAGATCATGCTCGCGCTTGGTCTCTCGCTTCCCGACGGCGCCGAATAGGGGAGGCTGGCGATGCCACTGGCCAGACGTCGTCCCCTTCTACGCGCCGCCGCCGTCGGCGGCGGCGCCTACATCGCCGGCAAGCGCAGCGCGCAGGCCGGTGCTCGCGAGGCGACCCAGGAGGACCGGCTCACGACACTCGAAGCTCAGCAGTCCGCACCGCCGGGCCCCGCAGCGTCTGCGCAGGCGCCTGCGGCTGGCGGGCTCTCCTCGCAGGACATCGAGCGGCTGCAGCAGTTGGGAGAGCTGCGCTCGCAGGGGGTCCTCAGCGAGGACGAGTTCGAGCAGCAGAAGCAGCGGCTGCTCGCGGGCGGTTGAGCAAAGTTCGCTAGCGAGCCGCGCCGAGGACGATCCCCAGCGCGAACCCGTCGTGGCCCTTCGCCCCGACCGTTTGGACCGCGGTGGCGTCCACGCGCGGCTCGGCCTCAAGCAGCTCGTAGAAGCGCCGCACACCCTGGATCACACCGTCGTCGCTGCCGGTGTCGAGGATCCCTCCTGAGCGAACGACGTTGTCGCCGATCAGCACCGTCCCCGGTCGCGAGAGCTTCAGCGACCACTCCAGGTAACCGGGGTAGTTCTGCTTGTCGGCATCGATGAAGATCAGGTCAAAGGGGGGCTCGCCGGCGGCGTGCATCGCTGCCAGGGTCTCCAGCGCCGCTCCCACGCGTAGGTCGACCCGCGCCGCCAGGCCGGCCCGCGCGATGCTCTCGCGCGCCACGGCGGCGTAGTCGGGGCTCAGCTCGAGCGTCACCACCGTGCCCTGGGCTGGCACCCCGCGCGCAAGCCAGATCGTCGAATAGCCGCCGAGCGTACCCAGCTCGAGCACGCGTTCGGATTTGTGGATGCGCACCAATAGTTCGAGCAACTTGCCCTGGTTGGGCGTGACCGCGATCGGCGGCAGCCCGGCCGACTCGCCGGCGGCTGCTGCCGCCTCCAGCGCGGTGTCCTTGTCCAGCAGGTGCCTGCAGATGTGCTCGTCGACGGCTGTCCACAGCTCCTGCGTCATCCGTCGAGAGGATACGGACTGCCACTGCGGACCTGCCGTTTGCCGCGGATGGACGTTTGTTCTATCTTTCGGTTAATCACCGAGAGGCTCCTGGTCAATTAGCCGAACCTGTACCCATACGCGCGTGGGACCTGCACCGACCCGGTCGGCGAATGAGCCAGGGTCGGGCCGCCGCAGCGGCGGCGTCCGGTTCGACCGAATCGGCGCGTACTAGGGAAATGCTCGGACGCGATCACATCCACAGCTCCACCGCCGCGGCGCATCCGTTCGCGATCTACAAGCGTGAGCTGGACGAGCGCACCGCCGTGGTGTCGGTCGAGGGCGAGCTCGACCTGTCCACGGCTCCCCGCCTGAAGTGGATGCTGATGGAGGCCGTCGAGTCGGGGGCGCAGCGGATCGTCGCCGAGCTCTCGGCGGTCGGCTTCATGGATTCCACCGCGCTCGGTGTGCTGGTCGCGGCGCAGCGCAAGTTCGGGGCGAACACGCGCCTGGCGATCGTCTGCACGAGCGAGAAGGTGCTGCAGATCTTCGAGTTCTCCGGCATCGACGGAGCGTTTGCCATCTTTCCCACGCTGGAGCAGGCGTTGGCACACGTCCGTGGCGACGCCGACCCGGCAGCCTGAGGCGGCCCGATGCGCGGCGGCCGGCACCCGCACAGGACCAGTCGGCACAGAGTGGTCGCGACTCGTGGCGGTGTCACGCTCGCGCTTTTGCTTTGCCT
>DATASE010000101.1:0-66351 GCA_036269375.1 Solirubrobacteraceae bacterium | reverse complement strand
CGCTCGTGAACTTCCTCGAGACCATGCGAATCGCGCCCGGGCTAGCGGCCGAGGACGTGCTGGTCGCAGTCACCACGCTGTCCTTCGACATCGCCGGGCTGGAGCTCTACCTACCGCTGACCAGCGGCGCCCGCGTAGTGATCGCCCCGACCGAGTCCACTGAGGATCCGCGCGCGCTTGCGGCACTGCTCGACAGCGTCCAAGCCAGCGTCATGCAGGCCACGCCCACCACCTGGCGGATGCTGATCGACAGCGGCTGGAGCGGACGGGCCGCCATGAAGGCGCTATGTGGCGGCGAGGCGCTGCCGGTGACGTTGGCCGACCGGCTCCTTGACGCGGGACTCGAGCTGTGGAACATGTACGGTCCGACTGAGACCACAATCTGGTCGACCTGCGCTCGGATCCTCACCCGCGGCGAGAAACTGACGATCGGTCACCCGATCGCCAACACCACTCTCTTCATCCTCGATGCGCAGCTCGCGCCGGTTCCATTCGGCGTAGAGGGCGAGCTGTGGATCGGCGGCGAGGGACTGGCCCGCGGTTACCGCGGGCGTCCCGACCTCACCGACGAGCGATTCGTGGCGCACCCGTTCGACCCGACGCCAGGCGCGCGGATCTACAGGACGGGCGATTTGGCCCGCTACCGCAAGGACGGCGCGGTCGAGTTCCTCGGGCGTATCGACCACCAGGTGAAGATCCGCGGCTTTCGCATCGAGCTCGGCGAGATCGAGACCGTGCTCGGTCGCCACCCGGGGGTCGCCGAAGCGGTGGTGGTCGCCCGTGGGGAGGGAGCCGACGCGGAGTTGGCAGCCTATGTAACCGTCGGCGAGCGCCCTGAAGAAGAGGCGGTACCGGCGCACGAGCTGCGCAGCTATCTGACCCAATCGCTGCCGGACTACATGGTGCCCGCCACCGTCACTGCCCTGGAGGCGTTCCCGCTCACCCCCAACGGCAAGGTCGATCGTAAGGCGCTACCGGAGCCGGTCCGCGAACGGTCGGGCGCACACGAGCTGATCGCGCCGCGTACGTCGCTCGAGCGCAGGTTGGCCTCGATCTGGGAACGCGAGCTCGACATCCACCCGATCGGCGTGAGCGACAACTTCTTCGATCTCGGCGTCAGCTCGATCGTCGCGGCGACCCTGTTTGCCGCGATCGAGCACGATCTCGGCGACAGCCTGCCGCTTGGCGCGATCTTCAGGGCGCCGACGATCGAGCGCCTGGCACGGCTGATCGAGGAGGGCGAGGCCTCCTCGCGTTGGACCTCGCTCGTGCCGATCCAGCCGCTGGGCTCGCGGCCGCCGATCTTCTGCATCCACGGCGGCGCCGGCACGATCCTTCACCTGCAGCCGCTCGCGCACCGCCTCGGGCCCGAGCAGCCCTTCTACGGCCTGCAGTCCAGTGGGCTGTACGGCGGTAGCGCGCCGATCCAGACAGTCGAGGAGATGGCCACCCACTACCTCGCCGAGATGCGCCAGGTGCACCCGGACGGCCCGTGGCTGCTGGCCGGGTACTGCTTCGGGGCGATCGTCGCGTTCGAGTTGGCGCAACGACTGCAGGCACAGGGCGAGGATGTGCGGATGGTCGCGCTGTTCAACGGCCCGAGCCCAGCGTGGATCGGTAGATGGGGCTGGTTCGGCAACCAGCCTTCACTGCGAGCGCAGCGCCCCCGGCCGCCAAGGATGACGGGCAGGCAGCGACTGCTGCGAGCCGTGCGCGAGCCCCGGCGCCTGTTCAAAGCCTTTGCCTGGCACGCCGGCGGGCGAATCGACCAGCTGCGGGTGCGCCTGGCGCTGGCTCGCTCGCGGCCGATCCCCGAGCGCACGCGCGAGCAGTTCTTCTTCGGCCTGCACGCCCGCGCCGAGCGCGCCTACACACCGAGTCCCTATCCCGGCGAGCTGACAGTCTTCCACGGTGAAGGGCTCTACGAGGACCCCGAGCTTGGCTGGGGAGAGCTGGCGCGCGGAGGAGTGCAGGCGCTCGCGGTCCCAGGCGAGCACAAGAACAACCGCGACGCGATGAGAGAGCCGGCTGTGCAGTTCGTCGCCGAGCGGATCGAAGCTCACCTGCGCGAGACAGCGCCGGAGCTGCACGGGGCCGGCAGCACGGCATGAGCACTCCCACCAGGGCCAGGGTCGCGGGCAGGCTGGCCGAGCTTGATATCCACGCCCGTCGTCGCCTGCCAAAGCCGGTCTATCGCTCGCTCGTTCGACGCTGCAACGGCCTGCTCACACTGAGCGGTCGCAGTCCGGGTCGAGGACGCGTGCTGCCCGACTTCCTGATCATCGGCGCTGCGAAGGCCGGTACGACGAGTCTGTTCGCGTGGCTGAGCGAGCACCCCTTCGTCAGCCCCGCTTCCAAGAAGGAGGTCCACTTCTTCGACTACAACTACTTTCGCGGGACCGACTGGTACCGCAAGCACTTCCCGACAGAGCGCGAGCGATCGCTGTTCACGGCCGAGCGCGGTCGCACGTTCCTGACCGGCGAGGCCAGCCCCCCCTACCTCTCCCACCACTGGGCGCCGGAGCGCGTCGCTGCACTTCTGCCCGAGGTCAAGCTGCTAGTGACGCTGCGAAACCCGGTGGACCGGGCCTATTCACAGTTTCAGATGTCGCGCAGAGAGAAAGAGGAGCCGCTCGAGTCCTTCGCCGCCGCCGTGGCGGCCGAGGAAGACCGGCTCTCGGGCGAGCGCTCGCGCATGCTCAGCGACAGCTGGTACAACAGCTGGCCGATCGGCTGTTGGTCCTACCTGATGCGAGGCCGCTACGCCGAACAGCTGCAGCGCTGGCTCGAGTTCTTTCCGCGTGAACGCTTTCATTTTCTCACGCTCGAGCAGCTGGCGAGCGACCCACGCCAGGCGCTCGCCGGCGTCGAGCAGTTCCTGCAGCTGCCCGAGCACGAGTACGGCGAGCTGCCTCACCTGCACTCCGCGCACTATGACGCGATCGGTGCGCAGGAGCGCGCGGCGCTGAGCGAGTACTTCCGCCCGCACAATGAGCGCCTATACGAGCTGGTCGGATCGGACTTCGGCTGGGAGCAGGAGACGGCCACGGTATGACAAGCACCGTCTTCATAACCGGAGCCGCACGCGGAGTAGGGCGCGCGTGCGCGCTTGCCTTCGCCCAGGAGAAAGCGAACCTGCTGCTGGCCGACGTCTGCGCTCCGATCGAGGAGTGCCCTTACCCGCTCGGAACCGAGGAGCAGCTGCAGGAGAGCGCTCGACGCTGCCGGGCACTCGGGGCGCGCGTGAGCACGGCGGTGGTGGACGTCCGCGAGCAGAGCGCGATCGACGATGCGGTAGCACGCGCTCACAGCGAGCTCGGCAAGATCGACGCGCTCGTCAACAACGCCGGCCTGGTCGGGCCGGCGGGTGCGACGGCCCACGAACTGGCAGAGCACGACTGGACGACGATGATCGACATCGACCTGAGCGGCCCCTGGCGCTGCGCGAAGGCGGTGCTGCCGGACATGATCGAGCGCCGCGGCGGAGCGATCGTCAACGTGGCCTCGACCGCCGGGCTGGTCGCCTTTCCGTTCTTCTCGAACTACGTCGCCGCCAAGCACGGTCTGATCGGCCTGACGCGAGCGCTGGCGCTCGACTACGCGCCTCAGGCGATCCGCGTGAACGCCGTCTGTCCAACCTCGGTGCAAGACGACCCCGAGCTCGACTCGGCGATGCTTGCCGGTGTGGCATCGATGATGGGCGTCGAGCGAGAGGACTACGAAGCGCTCTCTCTCCCCCACCATCCGCTCGGCTCGCTGGTCAGCGCAGCCGACGTTGCGGCAGCGATCGTGTGGTTGTGCTCACCGGGGGCCCGACACGTGACCGGAGCGACGATCCCGGTCGACGCCGGCTTCACCGCTCGTTGAGCCGCCCGGGCGCGCGAAAGCCGCGAATTGCCGAGGGGGGCGGAAGCGCACCCGCCTCTGTGTCGTCGGGCGTCGGCTCGGAGTCGAGCTGCACGCTCAGCAGCCGGTCGTCAGGTGAAAGCGTGAGCGAGCGCAGCACCGCCTCGAAGTCCTCGGCGAGGCGCTCCACGGTCGCCCGGTCGAACAGCGCCACGTCGTAGTTGAGCTCGCCCTCGATCCGATCGCCGTGGAGGTGCAGTTCTAGCGAGAGCTCAAAGCGCGCGAGCTGCAGATCGACCGGCACCGGCTCGGCGCTCGTGCCCGCGAGCCGCAACGCTGGAGGATCACCCACGCGGACGCGAAAGTTGACCTGGAAGAGCGGGTGCACGCCGGGCTCGCGCTCTGGCCGCACCGCTTCGACGACCAACTCGAGCGGGACCTCCTGGTGTTCGTAGGAGGCCAGCACCGAATCGCGCGCGCGCGTCAGCATCTCACGGAAGCTGGGATTGCCAGCAAGCGACACGCGAACCACGACGGTGTTCGCAAAGAACCCGATCAGGTTCTCGATTCCCGCCAGCTGACGGTTGGCCATCGGCCCCCCGATCAGGACGTCGTCCTGGCCGCTTGACCTGTAAAGCAGCGTCGCAAAGGCCGCAAGCAACAGCATGTACGGCGTCACTCCGGCCTGCGCGCACAGCTCGCGTACCTGCTCGGCGAGCTCGCCATCCAGCAGGAAACGGTGCGTGGCGCCGGCGAATGCCTGCTCGCCCAAGCGAGGACGATCGGTCGGGAGCTGAGTGAGCGTCGGAGCGCCTGCCAGGTGCCCTCGCCAGAAATCGAGCTCGTCCGCCAGCAGCTCGCCGCTGAGGCGATCGCGCTGCCAGGAGGCGAAGTCCCGGTAGCTCCGCTGCAACTGCGGCAGCTGCGCCTCACGGCCCTCTAGCGCGGCGTCGTACAGCTCGCCAAGCTCTCGGTAGAGCACCTCGACCGCCCATGCGTCGAACGCGACGTGGTGAGGGGCAAACAGGATCACGTGTTCCTGGGGCGCGAGCCGAAACAGGGTCACGCGCAGCATCAGCTCACGCGAGAGGTCAAAGGGCTGACGCGCGTGCTCGCTCAGGCGACGGGTGAGCTCGCTCTGCTGCTCCGCTGCGTCCAGCTGCGAGAGATCGACCAGCGGAAGGCTCACCTCCCACTGCTCGAGCACCTGCTGGCCTGGCTCTCCCTGCTCGCCCCACACAAGCACGGTGCGCAACGCCTGCTGGCGCGCGAACACCTCGCTCAGCGCGCTTCGCAGCGCCTCTTCGTCGAGCTCGCCGACCACACGCCAGGCAAGCGCGGCGTTGTAGGTGACGCTCCCCGGCGCCAGCTGATCGAAGAACAACAGCTGCTGTTGGGGGAAGGACAGCGGGTGAAGGCCCGTCGGCGAGGCAGTCAAATCCGCGCCCGCCAAGCCGTCCTCCGCGCCGCTCGCAAGCGGCGGGGCGCCCTGGCGACCAACCGGCTCCCCTTGGTCTGAGTCGGCTGCTGCTCCAACCGCCGGCGCCGCTGTGCTGCTTGCAGACGCCTTGGCGCTTGAGGCGCTATCGACGGCCGCCGCGAACTCCCTAAGGGTGGGCTGCTCGAACAGCGCCCGGACGGAGATCTCCGCGTGGGAGCGACGACGTACCTGGCTTACGACCCGCGCGGCGAGCAGGGAGTGCCCACCGAGGCTGAAGAAGTTGTCCTGCGCTCCAACCCGCTCGAGGCCGAGCACGTCCATCCAGATAGCAGCGACCAGCTTCTCCATCGCCGTCTCGGGCTCGAGCAGGTCGCTGTCCGCCTCGCGCTCCCAGGTGGGAGCTGGCAAAGCGCGACGCTCGATCTTGCCGTTGCGCGTGAGCGGGATTTGCTCCAACAGAGTCAGAGCGGCGGGCACCATGTAGCTCGGCAGCTTCTGTTGCAGGTGATCGAGCAGCTCCTCACGCAGACCCTTCGCCGTGTCGTCCTTGATGACTACGTAGGCTGCCAGCCGCTGATCTGCGGCCGCCTCGACTGCGACGACCGCGCAGTCCTCGACCAGCGGGTGCTCCCTGAGCGCCCCTTCGATCTCTCCGAGCTCGATCCGAAAGCCCCTGATCTTGACCTGCTCGTCGATCCGTCCCCTGAAGTCGAGACCGCCGTCGGCCAGCCGCGCCGCGACGTCGCCTGTCCGGTACAGCCGCCCCGGGCCAAATGGGTTCTCGACAAAGCGCTGCGCCGTCAGCTCGGGCCGATTCAGGTAGCCGCGGGCGACCCCTGCGCCACCGACGTACAGCTCCGCGGCCACGCCGTCGGGCACCGGCCCGCCGCTGCGGTCGAGTAGATAGAGGCTCAGGTCGGGGATCGGATCTCCGATCGGGCTCGTATCGCTCATGCAGTCCCGGGCGCTCAGCGGGCGATAGGTGACGTGCACCGTCGTCTCGGTGATCCCGTACATGTTCACGAGCGTCGGCCCACCGTCGCCGTGGTGCTCGAACCACGGGCGCAGCACGGGCGGGCGCAGCGCCTCGCCGCCGAAGATCACATAGCGCAGGCGCAGTTCCCCTGCACGACCCAGGAGCTCCTCCTGCACTGCCGCGAACAGGCTCGGAGTCGCGTTGAGCACCGTCACGCCGCGCCGCGCGAGCAGCTCGGCAAGCGCTTGCGGGGAGCGCGTCGTCCACACCGGCGAGACGACCAGCTCCCCGCCGTATGCGAGCGCTCCCCAAAGCTCCCACACGCTGAAGTCAAACGCGTAGGAATGGAGCATGATCCAGACATCTCCCTCGCCGAAGCCGAACCACTCGTCGGTGGCGGAAAGCAGGCGAGCGACATGGCGGTGCTCGACCTGCACACCCTTTGGTCGGCCGGTCGACCCCGATGTGTAGATCACATAGGCGAGGCTCTCCGGGCTGACCTCGGTGTGCGGCCGCTCGACGCTCTGTTGCTGCAGTTCCGCGGCATCGCGATCCAGGCACACGCTGGCCTTCGGCCGTGAGCCGAGTCGATCCAGCAGCTTCGAGTCGGTCACGAGCAACTCGCTGCCAGCGTCCGAGAGCACGAAGTCGAGCCGCTCGCGCGGGTGCTCGGGGTCGAGCGGCAGATAGGCCGCACCGGCCTTGAGCACGCCGAGGATGCCCACTACCAGCTCGAGCGACGGCGCGAGCAGCAGCGCGACGAGGGTCTCCGGGCCGGCACCCAAGGCGATTAGCCTGTGCGCGAGTTGGTTTGCCCGGCGGTCGAGCTCGGCGTATGTGAGCGTGTCCGACTCGAAGCTGACTGCGAGCGCGTCCGGCGCGGCTGCGGCGCGGCGCTCAAAGAGCTCGTGCAGGCAGGCAACGGGATAGGGGTTGGCAGCGCTGCGGCCGGCCGCGAGTGCCCGCTCGCGTTCCTCGCGGTCCAGCAGCGGCAGATCCTCGATCTTCCGCTCACCATCTGCCAGTCCGCCCTGCAGCAGCCGGATGTACCAGCGCGCCATCCGCTCGATCGTGGCCGCGTCGAACAACTCCGAGCTGTACTCCCACGCGAGCTCGAGCTCCCCGCCGAGCTTCTCCTCGATGAACAGCGTCAGGTCGAAGCGAGCCGTGGTGGGCAGCGCGTCGTAGGGCTGGGCGCCGGCGATCGGCAGATCGGCGAGCGGCACCTGCGCGCAGAAGACCTGAAACAACGGGTGGCGAGTGAGATCGCGCTGCAACGGTAGTCGAGCCACGATCTCCTGCAGAGGCGCCTGCTCGTGCGCCACCGCCCAAAGGACGGTCGCGCTCACGCTACCGACCAGCTCGCGGAAGCTGAGCTCGTCGCTGAGCTCGCCGCGCAGCGCGACGGTGCTGGCGAACAGGCCGACGCCATCCTCCAGGCCAGGTGCCTCGCGCGCGGCCGTCGTCGCCCCGATGACGATGTCCCGTTGACCACTGAGGCGATACAGCAGCGCGTATAGGGCCGACAGAAACGTTGCGTACGGAGTCGCCCGTGCCGACTTGGCAAAGGCTCGAACGGCAGCGGCGGTGCCTGCCGAGAGGCGAATCCGATAGGTCGCCCCCGCGTACGTCGGCACGCCCGGGCGCCGGCGGTCGGTCGGCAGGTCGATCGTCTCCGGCGCCCCTGCCAAGCGCTCCAGCCAGGGGGCCAAAAGGTGCTCCAGCCCGCGCTCGTCTAGCTCGGCGCGCTGGCGGCGCGCGAACTGGCTGTACTGAACACGGGGAGACTCGAGCACGGCGGTCTCGTGCGAGCGCGCAGCTTCGTAGAGGACACCAAGCTCGCGCATCGCCACAGCCTGCGACCAGCCGTCGCAGACGATGTGATGAAAGACGAGCTCCAGCACGTGCTCGTGATCGCCGACGCGCACGAGCGCCACACGCAGCAGCGGCCCGCGTTCCAGATCGAACGGACGGCTTGCGAGCTCGGCCAACAGCCGACTCGCCTCCCCCTCCGCGTCGCGCTCGCCGCGCAGGTCGATCTCCTGCAGGTCGAGCTCGCCACTGTCGGACACGCGCGCCACCGGCCGTCCATCCTCAGCGGCGATCGTCGTCCTCAGCGCCTCGTGACGCTCGATCAGGTCGCCCAGCGCGGCGCGAAGCGCTTCGCGATCGAGCTCACCGCGCAGGCGCGCCCCGATCGGCATGTTGTACGCGGCCGTCGAGCCACCCAACTGCTCCAAAAACCAAAGCCGCTCCTGCCCGTAGCTGAGAGGAAGCGGCCCCTCGGCACCCGGTGGCGGGGTGGGCTGACCGGCCGCGGCCGCCTCGACAGCGGCGCCCACGCCGCTCGAGGCGGTCAACCGGGCCAGCGCGGCGACGGTGGGCAGCTCGAGGAAGTCGGTGAAGCTCACCTGCGCGAGCAGGCGCTCCTCGATCGCGACGAGCATCCGAACGGCCGCCAGCGAGTCCCCACCGAGCTCGAAGAAGTTCGCGTCCTCCTCCACCCGCTCCAGGCCCAGTATCTCGGCCCAGATAGCCGCGATCGCCGCCGTCGCGGAGCCATCCTCGGTCGTGAGCGCACCCGCGCCATCCTGCTCGAGCTCGCCCACGACTCGATCCTAGCGCCCCGTCGCTATCCTCACAGAACGGCGCCGATCAAGCGGCCAACGCAGGTCATCACAACGATGAGAGTAGATGCTCGAGAAGACGCCGCGCGCCCGCCTGTTCGTGCACTGGTGAGCGAAGGGCGCTTCGACGAGGCCTGGCTTTCGCTGCGCCGCGAGTTGCTCGTGGGCGAGAGCACGGCCGCGTGGAACGTTGCGCGCAACCTCCTGGGCGCCGGCGAGAAGGCCGGCTGGACGCCCGGCGGCAAACGCGAGGCTCGCCTGGCGCTGCTGTGCACCTATGAGGCCGCCGAGCTATCCGAGCACCTGCGGATCGCGTGCCTTGCGCTTGGAGTGGACGCGCAGCTGTACGTCGCGCCATATGGCCAGGTCGAGCAGGAGGTTCTCGACCCAGGCTCGCGGTTGTCGGCCTTCGAGCCGACTCACGTACTGATCGCCTCCACGACGGCCGACCTCGGCTTTGCCGAGCTTGCCGAGGAGTCCGAGGGGTCGCTCGCCGCCGAGCTGCAGCGGTGGCAGACACTGTGGGAGAGAATCCGTGGCGAGCGCGGGGCGCGCGTCATCCAGCACGCATTCGTCGTCCCGGACCATACGCCGCTCGGGCATCTGTCGCTGCGCACGCCGGCCAGCCGACCGTCGCTGGTGCGCGAGCTGAATCGCCGACTGGCCGACGCCGCCGGCGAGGAGGTGCTGCTGCTCGACTGCGAGCGGCTCGCGGCGCGAATCGGCAAGCAACGCTGGCACGACCCGCGACTGTGGTACCGGATGCGCCAGCCGGTGTCCCACGAAGCGCTGCCTCTGCTGGCGCGGGAGACCGCCGCCGTTCTGGGCGCCGACCTCGGCTTGGCAGCGCGCTGTCTGGTTCTAGACCTGGACAACACCCTGTGGGGAGGCGTCGTCGGCGAGCTGGGCAGCGAAGGGGTCGCGATCGGCGAAGGGCCGGACGGAGAGGCTTACGCGGACTTCCAGGAGTACGTGCTGGCGTTGCGCGCCCGCGGTATCGTCCTCGCGGTCGCGTCCAAGAACGACCCCGAGGGTGCCCGCCAACCATTCCTGGAGCGCGCCGACATGCGGTTGAAGCTCGAGGACTTCGCCGTCTTCGTGGCCGACTGGCGACGCAAGCCAGAACAGATCGCCGAGATCGCAGCGACGCTCGGGCTGGGGCTCGACTCGATCGTCTTCGTTGACGACAACCCCGCCGAGTGCGCCGAGGTCTCGGCGGCGCTGCCAGAGGTGTGGACGGTGTGCCTCGACGTGCCAGCATCCGAGCGGGTGCGCACGCTCGCCGCAGACGTCCACTTCGAGCTCTCGGCGCTCTCGCGCGAGGACGCGGGCCGCCAAGCTTCGTACGCCGCGCGCGCCCAGGCCGCGGAGCTGTTGGCCGGAGCGGGAACCCTCGAGGACTTCTGGCGCTCGCTGCAGATGCGCGCGCGGGTGCGCGCGCTCGAGCAGAACTCGCTGGAGCGCACCGCGCAGCTCGTGCAGAAGACCAACCAGTTCAACCTCACTCTGCGCCGGCACTCGCGCGAGCAGATCGAGCTGATGGCGAAGGAGCCGCGGACGATCTGCCGCACGCTCGAGCTCGACGACCGTTTCGCCAGCCACGGAATGATCGGGCTCGCGATCGCGCTCGCCAGCGAGCACGACCCTGACACCGCCGTGATCGACACGCTCCTGCTCAGCTGCCGCGTGATCGGGCGCACCGCCGAGGCGCACATGCTCGCGCACGTGAGCGCCGCGGCTTTGCAACTGGGCTTCAGCCGGCTGCGAGGCGAGTATGTGCCCGGCCCGCGCAACGAGCTCGTCGCCGAGGTATATCCGCGACTAGGCTTTCGCGCCAGCGAGGAGGGCAAGTACTGCTGGGAGTACGATCTGGCGGCGAACGGGCCGATCCAGAGCGACTTCATCGTGGACGAGCCATGACCGCCGACGAGCAATTCGAGCAGGACTTCCGGACCGTCTTCGAGGACGTGTTCGGCTGGGGCGTCGAAATCGACGACGACGACGGCCCTGAGACGCTCGAGCAGTGGGACTCGCTGGCGCAGATCCGGCTCGTGCACGAACTCGAGGGCCGCTTCGGTGTGCGCCTGCCGGACTCGGCGCTGCTCGAGCGCCAGAGCGTCGGCTCGCTCAGGGCCCTGGTGCTCGAGCATGCCGGCTGAGCGCGAGCTGCGCTTCACCGCTGAGGACGTCGAGCGGTTCGCGGCCGCGAGCGGCGACCGCAACCCGTTGCACGTGGACCGCGAGTTTGCGGCCGGGACAGCGTTTGGCGGCCCGATCGCACACGGCTCGCTGGTTGCGATCGCGATGCTCGGCGCGCTACCCAAGCAGGCGCTCGCCGCGACGCGCTGGCTGCGAGTCTCGTTCTCGGGCGCGGTGCCCGTGGGCACACAGGTGACGATCGCGGCCGGGCCCGCCGCGGCGCCCGAATGCTGGGAGGCGCACGTAACGGTGCGTGGCCGCGCGGCGGTACGGCTGCTGGCACGCCGAGCGGCCGAGCGGCCGTTGGTCTCGACGCTGTCGCCCGCCGAGCAGCCGATGGTCTCAACCCAGGCACCCGCCGCGCGCGAAGCAAACGCGACCACGCCCGTCGGACCGATGCGGGTGACGCCGGCCGAGCCGTCCGCTTCCCAGCTGCAGGCAGGGCACGTCGTGCGCAGCGACTACCTGGCGAGGACGCACGAGCTGGAGGCGCTCGCGCGCAGCCTCGGCGCCGAAGGCTTGGACCGCTCGCTGCTGGTTGGCCTGGCTTGGGCCAGTTATGTCGTCGGGATGGAGCTGCCGGGTCTGCATTCGCTGTTTGCAGGACTCACGCTCGAAACGGACCCCTCGCCGCAGGGTGCGGCGCCCGGTCAGACGCTTGCCATTCGCGATCACGACCCGCGCACCGGCAGGCTGATGCTCGACGGACGGCTGGCCGCAAGCCAAGCCGAGCCGACGGTTGCGCAGATCGAGTGCTTTGCCCTGCCACGCCCAGTGCCCCCCTCGCCCGCCGTCCTCGGTCTCGACGCTCCGGCCGCGACGAAGCGCGGAGCCGTGATCGTGGCGGGCGGAAGCCGGGGCTTTGGAGCATCGCTTGCGCTGGCGCTGCTTGCGCTCGGCCACGACGTGCACGTGCTCTATGCGCGCTCGCCGCGGCGAGCGCGCGAGCTCGAGCGAATCGCCGGGCCACACGCGGAGCGCCTTCACCTGCGACAGGTCGATCTGCGCGATCGCGTGGGCTTGCAGGCGCTGCTCGCGTCTTTGGCACAGTCCGAGCTGCCACTCGCTGGCCTTGTCTTGAGCGCGGCACTGGCGCCGCTGCCGATGGGCCTGACGGAGAGCTCGGCGCCGGAGCTCGCCGACTACGTCGCCGACAGCGTGCGCTTGGTCGCCGCTCCACTCGGCTCGCTGCTCGGGCAAATCGACCGACAGCACGGCTGGGTCCTGTTCTGCTCCTCGGCCGCGCTGGCCGCCCCCCCACGCGACTGGCCCCACTATGTCGCCGCGAAGGGCGCCATCGAGGGCCTGGCTGGCTGGGTCGCAGCAACCAGGCCATCGCTGCGCACGGTCGTGCTGCGTCCGGCGAAGATGCGCACGGACATGACGGGAACGCCAAGCGGCCAGATCGGAGCGGCCTCGGCCGACGAGGTGGCGCTGTGGACCGCCGAGCGGCTGGTCGACGACCGACTCGAGCCTGGTCTTAGTGTGCTCGAACCCCCCACACCGGAGACGAAATGACGACGAACGACCTGGATGCTCGCTGGGTGCAGCTGAGCGAGCTGGGCGAGACCTTCACCTGCTACAGCGCGGCGATCGCGACCTGGGCGGCCTTCGAGCGCGAGGACTGGCGCTCGGCGATCGACCCGGGCCTGACGCTGAAGGTCTTCCCCGCCGGCGACGGACTGTTCGGCTTCGTTCACTTCCCCGCCGGCCTGCGCCGCGATCTGCAGCTGGTACGCAGCGGCCCGCACAGTCCGGGCTCGCAGGCCGTCGAGGCCGTGCTCGCGGAGCTGGAGCGCTGCGGACGAGCGATCGTCGCCGGCGACGGCTTTCGCTTGCCCTGGCATGTCGCCCACGGACGCCACCACGTGCCGCACTGGTACGTGCTGGGCGGCACGCCGGACCGACTCGTGGTGAGCGACCCCTTCGCTTGCCGCAACGAGCTCGGAACCCAGCACGCGACCCGCACCGAGATCGCACGCGACGATCTCGGCGAGGTCCTGGTCGGGCTGCCGGGGGGCGACCCAGTGTTCGAGCTGCGCGAACGTCTGGCCTTCGGCGACGACTGTCCGCCACCGCCCGGCGGCTCCTGTCATTGGTTTGTGCGCGCCGCGGTCGAGGACCTGCGAGTCCCCGCGGGCGCCGAGGGACCCGACGCGGTGTCCGAGCTTGCGAACGGCATCCGCGAGCGCGGACAGGACCCCGGCGCCTACGCCCAGGCTGACGACGTCTGGTCGATCGCGCGCCACCGTGCCTTTTTGGCCACCGCGACGGGCGCCAAGGCGGCCCAGAGCGGCGACGGGGCGCTTGCCGACTGGGTTCGCGAGCAGGCCGAGCCGCTTGCCAAGCGGTGGGCCCACATGGCGCCGCTGCTGATGCAGGCCCGACTCTCGCTCGCTGCCGGGCGCCCTGCCTCCGCCAGCGTTCCCGACACCCTCGAGGAACTTTCCGAGCGCGAGCGTACGGCTGCGCGGACATTGCCCGTTAACTAGATGTGACTACCATTTGGGCGTCTCGAATCAGCGGCAGGAGACGACCGCAACAACTCCACGCACTTTAGGGGGACGCATCCCATGGATGGGACAGACACCAGCTCGGCCGGCTTCAGGCTCTCACCTCAGCAGCAGCAGTGCTTCGATCGGGACTGCGCGCCCGGGGTGGTCCAATGCGCGGCAGTGCTGGACGGCCCTGTCGACGCGGCCAAGCTCGAGGCTGCGCTGGGCGCTGCGGTCGCACGCCACGAGATCCTGCGCACCGTCTTCGTTCGACCTGCGGGAATGCGGGTTCCCCAGCAGGTGATCCGCGAGGAGGCGGCCGCGACGCTGCTCACCCAGCCCGACACGGCCGCCGCGAGCGAGGACGAGCAGGCGCTGTGCGAGCTGCTCGAGCGCGAGGCAGAGCGCGAGCTCGACCCCGTCCAGGGTCCGCTCGTACGGGCTCTGCTTGCAGGCGCCGAGACTCAGCGCGCGCTGCTATTGCTGAGCGCCAGCGCCGCCTGCGCCGACGCGACCTCTCTGCTGCTGCTGCTGCGCGAGCTGTGCGAGCGCTACCGAGAGAGCATGCAGGACGGTCAGGAACCGCTTCAATACGCCGACTACGCCGAGTGGCGCCACTCGCTCCTGGAAGGCGAGGAGGCCGAGACGCATGAGGGTCTCGAGCACTGGCGCAAGCAGCTGGAGGGCACCCCTCCGCGCCCGCGCCTCCTGTTCGCCTCCGCCGCCGAGACTGCGAATTCGTCGCGGGCCAGCTCGCGCGTCAAGCTCGACGGGATCGCGCTCGAGGAGCTCAATGGCGCCGCGGTGGGCGCCGGCGCCACCGTCCCCGTGTTCCTGGAGGCGGCGTGGCACGCCTTGCTCGCACGCCTCTCGGGGGAGCCGGAGCTGCTGGTCGCGGGGTGGTGCGACGGTCGTGCGCAACCGGACCTGGCGCAGGCGATCGGGCCCTACGAGCAGCCCGCGCCGATCCGCTCGCGACTGCGCGAGACGACCTCGTTTGCGGAGATAGTGGATCAGGTCCGCCGCGCCCGCTCGGCAGCCGTTCGCTGGCAGGACTACGGCGGCGGCGAGGAGCTCGCGGCCGTTGCCAACCGGGCCGCGGCGGGATGGGCTTTTCACACCACCGCGCCGATGCTCTCACCGGTGAGCAAGGTTCTGGCCCTGCGACCGGCCTCGACCGGATCGGCGGTGATGCTGGCCCTACGCACCGACGGCTCGAGCGTGACCGGCGCCATCCACTACGACCCCACCGCGATCGCCAGCGAGGACGTCGGCGAGCTGGGCAGGAGATTCGTGACGCTGTTGCGCGGCGCGCTCGCCGACCCCTCGGCCCGTGTCGCCGATCTCTGCATTCTCGAGCCCGCCGAGCGCGAGCTGATCCTCACACGCTCGGCCGCCCCCGCGTCCGGCGAGGAGCCGGCATTCGTGCACGAGCAGTTCACCCGACAGGCACAGCTGACCCCCGACCGGCCCGCCGCGATCGGACCGGCGGGCGAGTCGCTGAGCTACGCCGAGCTGGACGTCGCCGCAAACCGGCTGGCAAACCACCTCGAGCAGCTCGGGGTGCAGGCGGGGCAGAGAGTCGGCATCTGCATGGAGCGAACGCCGTCGACGATCGTCGCGCTGCTTGCGGTCATCAAGGCCGGGGGTGCCTACGTTCCCCTCAACCACGACCACCCCCAGGCCCGCATAGCACACCAGCTGCGCGACGCCGAGGTGCGCGCCTTGATCACCGAACAGTCTTTGCTGGAGAGCCTGCCGTCGTTCGACGGAGCCTGCGTGTGCGTCGATCGCGACGCCGAGTCGATTGCAGCCCGCCCCGCGCAGGAACCGGTCCGCAGCGTAAAGCACGGAGATCTCGTCTATGTGATGTACACCTCCGGCTCGACCGGCGCCCCCAAGGGGGTCGCCATCACGCACGCCAACCTGGCCAACTATGCGGCCGCGATCGGGCAGCGACTCGGCGACGGCGAGGAGGCGACGGCTCGCACCTTCGGCGTCATCTCCTCGATCAGCACCGACCTGGGAAACACCTCGATCTTCGCGCCGCTGGTCTGCGGTGGCGCGGTGCGGCTGATAAGCGCGGAAGCCTCGATGGACGGCGAGACGCTCGCGCGGGAGCTGAACGGCGAGCGACTCGACGTGCTGAAGATCGCCCCGTCGCATCTGCGCGCCCTGCTCGCGGCCGGCACCGAGCAGGCGCTGCCCCGGGAGTGGCTGATCGTAGGCGGCGAGGCACTCTCGTGGGAGCTCGTGGAAGCGACCCGCGCGCTCGCGTCGGACTGTCGAATCCTCAACCATTACGGGCCAACAGAGACGACCATCGGGTGCACCACCTACCCGGTGGACGCACGGCCGCGCCCTGACGCTTTGACGGTGCCGATCGGCTTCCCGCTGGCTCGAACGCGGGCATACGTCCTCGACGGCAGCCTGGAGCCTGCCCCTGTCGGTGTCCCCGGCGAGCTCTGCATCGCCGGTGAGGGCGTGGCCGCAGGCTATGTGGGAGCCGAAGAGCAGGACACGCGGCGATTCACAGCCGACCCGTTTGCAGACGCCGGCACGGGCTCTCCGCGGATGTATCGCACCGGAGATCGCGTGAGGATGCTCAGAGACGGCGCGATCGAGTTCCTGGGCCGCGTCGATGACCAGGTGAAGATCCGCGGCTTCAGAGTCGAGCCGGCAGAGGTCGAGGCCGCACTGCTCGGGCACACCGCTGTGCGCCAAGCCGCCGTCTGTGCGGAGGACGACGAACGGGGCGCGGTGCGGCTGGTGGCCTACCTGGTCGCTCCGCAATCGCCGCCAGCCGGGGAGCTGCGCTCGTTCCTCGCCGAGATCGTGCCCGACCACATGATCCCGTCGGCGTTCATGACAGTCGACGCGCTGCCGCTTACGGCGAGTGGGAAGGTGGACCGCCAGGCGCTCGCGAACATCGCCGAGGTGCAGGCTGCGCGTGAGGCCGAGTACGTGGCCCCGCGCGACGAGGTCGAGCAGCAGATCGCAACGATCTGGGAGGAACTGCTCGGGGTCGAGCGCGTCGGCGCGCTCGACGACTTCTTCGCACTGGGCGGCCACTCACTGCTGGCCACGCAGGCGACGATGAGGATCCGTCGCACCTACGGCGACGTCTCGCTGCGCGCTCTGCTGGCGGCGCCCACGGTCGCTGCCCTGGCAGACGTGATCCGCGCAGCCGGCAACGCCGACGCAGTCGGCGCCGGAGCGCGGTGAGCGGTCCTCAGCCGCAATCCCAGTCCGAGGCCAAGCGAGCACTCCTCGAGCGTGCCCTACGCCGGCGCCGCGAAACGAGCGCGGGCGAGGTGGTGATCGCACGCCGCGCCGTGGATGGACCAGCGCCGCTGTCGTTCGCTCAACAGCGGATGTGGTTTCTGGAGCAGTGGGAACCAGGCTCGCCTACCTTCAACGGCGCGCGCGCTCTACGGCTGCGCGGCACGCTGAGCCACAACGCCATGGAGGGCGCGATACGCACGGTGATCGAGCGGCACGAGAGCCTGCGAACCGTGATCGTCCCCGGGCTCGAGCCGCACCAGCGGGTACTCGAGAGCTGGTCCTTCGAGCTACCGACGCGCCCCCTGCCGCCCGAGCACGCAGAGCAGGAGTTGGCGCGACTGCTGCGCGAGCTCTCGCGTCGCCCGTTCGACCTGACCGCCGACCTGATGCTGCGCGCCGATCTCGTGCGGCTCTCAGCCGAGGAACACGTGTTGCTGATCGGCATGCATCACATAGCCGCCGACGCGCATTCGGACAGCATCCTGTTCGCGGAGCTTGCCGAGTGCTACGACGCTGCGCTCTCGGGCCGCGGCGCGGCGCTACCGGCGCTGCCGATCCAGTACGCTGACTACGCGGCGTGGCAACACGAGCGACTGAAAGGGACAGCGCTCCAAGAGCTCTGCTCCTACTGGGCCAGGACGCTCGAGGGCTCGCCTGAGCTGCTGCGACTCCCCACCGATCGCCCGCGGCGCTCGATCCAACGCCACGCCGGGGCTCACCACGAGTTCTCGCTGCCGCGGCAGCTCGGCGACGACCTACAGGCTCTCGGCCGCGAGCAGGGCGCGACCTTCTTCATGGTGATGCTGGCGGCGTTCGCCACGCTGCTGTACCGCTGGAGCGGAGAGCAGGACGTCGTCATCGGCAGCCCGATCGCCAACCGCAACAACGTCGAGTTGCAGGGCCTGATCGGCTTCTTCACCAATACGATCGCGCTGCGCGTCAAGCTCGGTGGCAACCCGTCGTTTCGCGAGGCCATTCGGCGCGCACGCGAGGCCGCGCTCGGTGCCTACGCACACCAGGACCTGCCCTTCGAGCAGGTAGTGGCCACCGTCGCGCCCAGGCGCGATCCGGCCTACAACCCGCTCTTCCAGGTGAACTTTCGAGCCCAGGCCAGCGAACGGCCGGCGCTAGCCTTGCAGGGACTTCAGGTCGAACCACTGTCGATCGACATCGGCTTCTCGCGCTTTGACCTGGCGCTCGAGCTCGAGCTCCGTCGCAGCGAGCTCGGCGGCTATCTCGAGTACGACCAGGACCTGTTCGGACCCGCGTCGGTCGGGGGCCTGCAGCGACGGCTGAGCGCGCTGCTCGTTCAGGTCCTCGAGCGCCCCGACACGCCGGTCCTCGCGCTCGCTCTCGACGAGGGGGACGACGGGGCCAGGGCCGGACACTCGATCAAGCGCCGATCGACCCGCGCCAAGCGGTAGTAGGTCGATCCTAGGGCTGGGCCGGCGGTCGCCGGTGGCGGGGCCGGTGGTTGCCAGCGCGCAGGGCCGGTCGCTAGTGGGCAGCGCCGATCGTCCACTTCACTCCGCCCGAGGTCGCGCCGCGGGCGCGGATAGAGCAACGCGCCGCAATTGCATTTTTGCGCGCGTGCGTTAGAGACAGGACCGCACGGGGCAAAGGAGCGCTCCGCAAAGGAAGGCGGTCTTCTGACGAGCGCGAGTGAGGGCGATTACGCAACCACGCCTGCTTCGGCCCTCCGATACCTGCACTGACCCTCGCAACCCGGGTCAAGTCATAGAGAACTCAATCGCCCAGCACCCCGCGTCCGCACCGCGGCCCAGCTGAGGACAAGGAGGTCTGACCATGTCACGTGCGCACAACCACCCATCTTTGCCGGCGATCCGCCGGGCACTCACCGCCTTGCTGCTGAGCGCAGTCGCATTCGCGGGAAGCGCAACCATCCCAGCCGCGGTGTTCGGCTCGACCACCCACTTCTTTTCAGAAACGAGCATTTGGAACGCACCTCTGAGCGCCGGGGCCACGCTTGACCCAAGCTCGGCGGCCATCATCGGCAACCTCAACCAGATCGTCGCACGAGAGGCGCCCAACAACGGTCTGAACATCAACACAACCGCCTGGTCGGTGCCGATCTATACCGTCCCCGCCGGCCAGCCCCTGGTCAAGATGGTGCTCAACAAAGGCGCCGGCTCCTCGACCAACCCGCTGCAGACGGCGTGGAACGCTGTGCCGCTGCCACCAGGCGCGCAACCCGCAAAAGGAACCGACAAACACCTGGTCGTCTGGCAGCCGAGCACCGACAAGATGTGGGAGTTCTTCGGCTTCGAACAGACAGCGACCGGCCCGACAGCCGCGTGGGGGGGTGCGATGCAAAACGTGTCGAGCAACCCGGGCGCGTACAACCTCCTGGCCTGGCCGCAGCTGATCCTCAACTTCTCTGCATGGGAACGCGACATCAACGCCTGGGGCTCGACCGCGACCTCACTGCCGGTCGTCGGCGGCCTGATCACGCTTGAAGACTTTCAGCGCGGACAGATCAACCACGCACTGGCGATGGCCGCCCCGAACACCCGCGCCGGCGCGTACGCCTCGCCGGCGCAGCGCACCGACGGCAACTCAAACGAACCATCGGCGCTCCCGGAGGGAGCCCACCTGCGACTCGACCCGAACCTCAATCTGGCAACGCTGAAACTGCCCCACGTCGTGCTGATGCTCGCCGAAGCGGCACAGCGCTATGGCATCGTCGTCAGGGATCGAAGCTCGAACATCACGTTCTACGCTCAAGACCCGACGCCGACGGGCACCAACCCGTACATAGCTCCCAGCGGCTACTTCGAAGGTCAATATCCCTTCAAGCTGCTCCGGAGCTTCCCCTGGAGCCACCTACAGCTGCTGACGATGCAGCTGCACTGATCGCAAAGCAGCCGGTGTCCGCCGATCGTGGCGGACACCCCGTTTGACGGCGGCCGCGAGCGTGGCCGCCGTCGCCATGGGTGCCGGAAAAGTTCGTCCTCCGCGCGTCAGTTGCCGTCGCGTACGGGCGTTAGTCGGAGTAGTTGGCTCAGCTACGATTTGGATGAGGCGAATTGGCCTCAGCACTCTCGACGAATAGGAACTGGGGGTAAGGTGCCTCGTGGACAACGGAATGTCGGATAGCGCCACGGACAGCTATCAATCCTCGCCGCAGCAGGAACGGATCTGGACCGCCGAGCCGCAGGGTCCTGCGGCTCGCGTGCAGGCCGTTCTGGCGATCGAGGGGCACGGTAGCGCCGCCGTTGCGGCCGCTCTGGGCGGAGTCGTGGCAAGGCACGAGAGCCTACGCACCACCTTCGCGCGCCAGCCTGGGCTCACATTTCCCCTGCAAGCCGTTCACGCCGAGCTCGAGCCGCGGATCGAGACGCTGAATCTGTCTGAGCTGGAGCCGCAACAGCTGGCGCGCCGGATCGAGGAGCTCTGCCTCTCCGAGCTGCAGGCGCCGTTCGAGCTCGAGCACGGACCGCTCGTACACGCCACGCTCGTCGACGGGCCAGGGGGTGTAACGCACCTGATCCTGACGCTGTCGGCGCTGTGCGCCGACCAGTCCTCCACCTCGCTGCTGTTGGCGGAGGTGCTCGGCCAGCTGGCGGGGGCCGATTTGGTCGAGGAACCGCTCCAGTATGCGGACTTCTCCGCCTGGCAACACGAACTGAGCGAGTCAGACGAGGACGAGGCCCGCGCGGCCCGGGCCTTCTGGTCCGAGCTCGGACAGTCCGATTCCCCCACGCTGCCGTTCACGCTCCCGGTCAACGAGCACGCGACGGTCGAGCAGTTGTCTTTGGAGATCGGGGCGACCTGCGCTCGGGCGCTGGCCGAGCAGGCAGCGCGCTACAACGCACCAACCGAGTCGCTTGTGCAGGCCGCTTGGCACGCCGTCCTCGGCGCACTGGCCGACAGCGAGACGGTTACTGTCGCCTACACCCCCTGCGAACGCCGCCACGCCGACCTCGAGGGTGCCATCGGGGCGTTCGCGCGTCCGGTGCCGATCTCGACGGCCGTCGACCCGAGCCGCTCCTTCGCCGAGGTGCTGGCCGAGGTCGACAGAGCCCGCAGCGACGCGCTGGTCAGGGCCGACTACGCCCCCGCCGGCGGTGCTGAGGAGGCCGAGATCGGCTTCGTGGAGTTTCCGGCGGCGCTGCCCGAACACGACGGCGTCCGGGCGACGCTCGAGCGTGTGCTCAACTGCGGCCCGCAGCAACGACTGCTGTTGGTGTGCGGGACCGGCGGGGAGCGTCCCCGCCTCAGTCTGCTGTTCGACCCCAAGCGTCATCGCCGCGAGGCAGTGCAGCAGCTTGCTCAGGGGCTCGAGCTGGCGCTGTTGGCGGCAGCGGCGGACCCGAGCGTCGAGCTGGGTACGGTCGACCTACTGGGCGATCAGGAACGCGACCGCGTGCTGCGCGAATTCAACGAAACCGCCGCCGAGCTACCGCGACTGTGCGTGCACGAGACGATCGCGCAATGGGCGCAGTCGACGCCCGAGCGAGAGGCAGCGATCGATCGCGACGGCTCGATCTCCTATGGCGAGCTCGACGCCCGCGCGAACCAGCTCGCGCAGCGGCTGGCCGCACTTGGCGTTGGGCCCGGCTCCGCGGTGGGACTGCTCGCCGAGCGGTCCAACGAGATGATCGTCGGGCTGCTTGGGATCCTCAAGGCAGGCGGCGCCTACGTGCCGCTTCATCACGAGCACCCCTCCGCGCGGCTGCGCCACCAGCTGAAGAGCGCCGGCGCAGGCGTGGTGGTCGCCCAGCAGCGCGTGCTCGACCGACTTGGTTCATTCGAGGGCGAGGTCGTTTGTGTCGACGGGGATCGCCAGGCGCTCGAGGGCGAGCCGAGCACGGCGCCCGCGAGCGCCGTCTCGAGCGAGGACGTTGCCTACATCGTCTACACGTCCGGATCGACCGGCACGCCAAAGGGGGTTGCCGTCACCCACGGCAACCTCGCCAACTACGCGGCCTTCATCCTCGAGCGACTGGACGCGCAACGGGAGCCGATGTCGTTTGCGCTTGTGACCTCGATCTCGACCGACCTCGGCAACACCTCGGTGTTCGGGGCGCTGTGCTCGGGCGGCACGCTGGTGCTGGTCGACCCGGCGATCGCCGGCGATCCCGGCGCGTTTGCCGAGCTGATGCAAGACACAGCTGTCGACGTCCTGAAGATCACCCCTTCGCACATTCGCGCCCTGCTGGCAGCCGGCGACGCACGAGCGCTGCCGCGGCGCTGGCTCGTGGTGGGCGGCGAGCTTGCAAGCTGGGAGCTGATCGAGCGGGTGCGATCGCTCGGGGACTGCCAGATCCTCAACCATTACGGCCCGACCGAGACGACGATCGGCTGCTGCACGTTTGCCGTCGGGCAGGGGCGGGGCGAGTACGCGCCCGCCAGCGTGCCGATCGGCCAGCCGATCGCGAACACCTCCTGCTACGTGCTCGACGAGCGTCGCCGCCCGATCCCGGTCGGCGTTCCCGGCCGGCTGTTCGTCTCGGGCGCCGGCGTCGCACGCGGCTACGTCGGCGAGCCGGAGATGACCGCCGAGCGGTTCTCCGAGGACCCATTCGCCAACGACACTCGACGCATGTACGACACCGGCGATCTCGTCCGCTGGCTGCCCGATGGATCGCTCGAGTTCCTCGGGCGCGTGGACGAGCAGGTCAAGCTGCGGGGCTATCGCGTCGAGCCGGCGGAGGTCGAGGCGGCCCTGTGCTCGCTGCAGGGGGTCCGCGAGGCGGTCGCGGTCGTCCGTACCGACGCGGCCGAGCCGCGCCTGCTTGCCTACTGCGTGACCGACGGCGCGCTCCAGCAAGAGCAGCTGCTCACGCAGCTGGCCGATTGGCTGCCCGAGTTCATGCTGCCCTCGGCGATCGTGCTGCTCGACGCGCTCCCGCGCACGCCCAGTGGCAAGATCGACAGGCTGAAGCTGCCCGAGCCCGAGGCCGAGGAGGCACAGAGCGTCGAGTACGTTGCGCCGCGGACACCGCTTGAGGAGGCGGTGGCGGCGATCTGGGCACAGGTTCTCGGGCTGCCACGCGTGGGGGTGAATGACGAATTCTTCGCACTGGGCGGCCACTCGCTGCTAGCGACCCAGGTGGTCGCGCAGGTTCGCAGCGACTTTGCGGTTGACCTGCCGCTACACAGCCTGTTCACCAGCCCGACAGTCGCGACTCTGACAACCGAGATCATGCGCATGATGGGCGAGTCCGAGGGAGACGAGACCGCCAAGCTGATGGCCGAGCTGGAGGGCATGTCAGACGAGGAGGCACAGCGCCTGCTGGCCGAGGACCTCTCGCCCGAGGCGGGCGGCTGATGGCCGCCGCCGGGCCCGACGCGGCGCTTCGCCCGCAGGCGCCCTCTGGTCCCGCACCGCTCTCCAGCTCGCAGGAGCGACTGTTCCTGCTGGACCAGCTCATGCCCGGGTCATCGGCGTACAACGTGCCGACGCTCGTGCGCGTGGGCACCAATCTCGACGCAGACCTGCTCGCCGCCGCGCTGAACACGATCGTGCTGCGCCACGAGATCCTGCGCACGGGGATCCGGCTCCACGACGGCGCGCCGGTGCAGGAGGTCGGCCCGCCGGCGGAGGTGCAGCTGACGGTGGTGGACATGCGCGAGCTGCCGCGCGACGAGCGCCAGGCGCAGGCCGAGCAGGCCCTCGCCGAGCTCGCCTCGCGCGGCTTTGACCTCACCGGCGACGTGATGCTGCGCGCGGGGCTCGTCCACATCGATGACGGCGAGGATCTGCTGCTTGTCGTCTTTCACCACGTGGCCTCCGATCACGCCTCCGGAGCGCTGCTGTTCGCCGAGCTGGACGCGATCTACACCTCGCTACGGGACGGCACCGAGCCCGCCCTGCCGCAACTGCCGATCCAATACGCCGACTTCGCCCGTTCTCAGCGCGAACAGCTGAGCGGGCCATACCTGCAGGAGCTGCTCGACTACTGGCGCGGTCAACTGGCAGGCGCGCCGGAGCGCTTGCAGCTCCCGACCGACCGGCCCCGGCCAAGTACGCAGAGCTACGCCGGCAGACTGTGCGAGTTCACGCTCAGCGCAGAGGAGACCGAGCCGCTGCGCGAGCTCGCGCGAGCCCAGAGCGCATCGCTGTTCATGGTGCTGCTAGCCGGGTTCCAGGCCCTGGTCCACCGCTACACGGGAGCGCTCGACCTTGTGATCGGCACACCGGTCTCCGGGCGCCAGGACGAGCAGATCGCGCCGCTGCTTGGGTTCTTCAGCAACACGCTGGCGTTGCGTACCGACGTCTCCGACGACCCGACGGTCGCGCAGTTGCTCGGACGGGCCAAGGCAGGCACGCTGCAGGCGCGCGCCCATCAAGACCTGCCATTCGAGCGCCTTGTCGAGGAGCTCAACCCCGAGCGCAGTCAGAGCCATACACCGATCTTCCAGGTGCTGTTCGGGTTCGACGTCGCCCAGACACCGCCAACGCTTGCCGGCTGCGAGCTCGATCAGCTGCCGGTGCCGGGCTGGCAGTGGTCGCGCTTTGACCTCTCTGTCGTCGTACGCGAGCAAACCGACGGATCACTGCGAGCCCAACTCGAGTACTCCTCCGACCTGTTCGACGCGAGCACGATCGAGCGCCTGATCGATCACTACCGGACACTGCTCGCCGCGGCTGCGCGCGACCCCGAACAGCGTCTGTCCGAGCTCCCGCTGCTGACGCCGGCAGAGCGAAAGCAGATGTTGATCGAATGGAACGCCACCGCACGCGGGTACGATCGCCGTGCGCTGCACGAGCAGTTCTCCGACCAGGCTGCACGCAGACCCGATGCGATAGCCGTCCAGGACGGGCACGAGCGGATCTCCTACGGGTCTCTGCAACGGCGCTCGAGTCAGCTGGCCCGCGAGTTGCGCGACCTCGGAGTCGAGCCGGGCGGCCTGGTCGCGCTCTGCCTGGATCGATCGATCGACCTGCTCGTCGCGATGCTCGGGGTGCTGCAAACCGGAGCCGCCTACGTCCCGATCGAGCCGACCTACCCGCCGCAGCGCCAGGAGCTCATAGTCGCCGACGCCGGCGCATCGGTGCTGGTCACCGAGGAGCGCCATCTCGGTCTGATCGATCCGCGCAACACGACAGTCCTCTGTATGGACCGCGACCGCCCCCGCCTGGATGCACAGCCCGACCTGGCACTCGAGCTAGCGGTGGGTCCCGACTCGCTCGCCTACGTGATCTACACCTCCGGCTCGACCGGACAGCCGAAGGGAGTCGAGATCTCCCACCGGTCGGTGGCCAACCTGCTGGAGCAGATGCGCGAGCGGCCGGGCATCGAGCAGAACGACGTGCTGGCAAACCTGACCACACCCGCGTTCGACCTGTCAGTTCCCGATTGGCATCTGCCGCTCACCAGCGGCGCGCGACTGGCGATCGTGCCACGCGAGGCGACGCTCGACGGCGTGGAGCTCGCGGACTGGTTGGCGCGTACCTCAGCGACGATCGTCCAAGCCACTCCGACCACCTGGCAGATGCTGGTCGACGCTGGCTGGAAGGGGTCCGAGCAGCTGAAGATCGTATGCGGGGGCGAGGCACTGCCGCGTGGACTGGCCGAGCAGCTGCTGCAACGGGGACATTCGCTGTGGCACATGTACGGCCCGACAGAGACGACCGTGTGGTCCTCGATCCTCCAGCTCGGCACCCAGGCGGGCGAGGGGCCCACTCCGTTGGGAGGACCGATTGCGAATACCAGCTTCTATGTCATGGACACGGGTCGTCAGCCGGTGCCGATCGGCGTTCCCGGGGAGCTCTACATCGGCGGCGACGGCGTGGCTCGCGGCTATCACGGTCGAGCCGAGCTGACGGCGGAACGGTTCGTCGCAGACCCGTTCGCACTGAGCGGAACAGGGCGGCTGTACCGGACCGGCGACCTCGTCCGCTGGCGCGCAGACGCGACGCTCGAGTTCCTCGGACGGATCGACCAGCAGGTCAAGCTGCGCGGCTTTCGCATCGAGCTCGAGGAGATCGAGGCGGTGCTGAGCGCCCACGCGAGCGTCGCCGCGGCGGTCGCGGCGGTTCGCGAGGACACACCTGGGGACCGAAGGCTCGTCGCTTACGTGGTGGCAGCCGAGGGGCAGGCGGTTGAGCACGAGCAGCTGCGACGCACATTGCGCGGCAGCCTGCCGCCGTTCATGGTTCCCTCGATCTTCGTGGAGCTAACGGAGCTGCCCGTCACGCCCAACGGCAAGCTCGACCGCGCCGCGCTGCCGGCGCCCGACGGTGCCAGGCCCGAGCTCGAGCGCCCGTATGCCGAGCCGGAGGGCCCGATGCAGGAGGCGCTGGCGTCGATCTGGCGGGAAGTTCTATCTATCGATAAGGTTGGCATCGATGACGATTTCTTTCGCCTGGGGGGTCACTCGATGCTGGCCGTGCGGATGGTCGCACGCGTGCGCGACACGCTCGGCCTCGAGCTCCCGCTGGCGCGGGTGTTCGAGCGGCCCACGATACGAGAGCTCGCGGCTTCGGTCACCAGGCAGATGCTTGGCGAGGTGAGCGAGAGCGATCTCGAGGACATGCTGAGCGAGCTGGAAGAGCTGTGAGCGAGGGCGCCGCCAAGCTCGAGGGCACCCTCAGCCTGGGCGACCTCACTCCCGCCCAGCGGGCGCTGCTCGAGCAGCGGTTGATGGCCCGCCGCACCGCGGCGGCCCGCGAGAGCCGGATCGTGCCGCGCCAGGGCGACGGGGCGGCGCCGCTCTCCTATGCACAGGAGCTGCTGTGGCTGCTCAGCCAGGTGTTCGATGACGGGATCGCCTACAACGCGCCGGGCGCTTTCCAGCTGCAGGGACCGCTCGACCTGGAGGTGCTCGCCCGCGCGTTCGCAGCGCTCACCGAGCGCCACGAGATCCTGCGCACCACCTATCAGGTGATCGACGGCAAGCCGACGCAGAACGTCGGCCCGGTGCAGCCGGTGGAGCTCAACGTCGTCGACCTGCGCGCCACGCCGGCGGACGAGCGCGACGACGAGGCACAGCGAATCCTCAAGGAGGAGTCGCGTTTTCGCTTCGACCTGGTCGAGGGACCGGTCATGAGGGTGACGGTCATCCAGCTCTCGCAGAAGGACCACATCCTGATGGTCAACATGCACCACGTCGCCACCGACGGCTACTCGCGGACCGCGATCTATCGCGACCTCACCGCGCTCTACGAAGCCTTCGCCGACGATCGTCCCTCCCCGCTGGCGCCGCTGCCGATCCAGTACGCCGACTACGCAGTCTGGCAGCGCGGATGGCTCGAAGGATCGGCAGCCTCGGGTCAGCTCGAGTACTGGAAGGGCAATCTGGCCGGCGCGCCGTCACGGCTTGACCTGCCCACCGACTTCTCCCGACCGCCTGTGCGCTCTTACGTCGGCTCGAACATGAGCATGATGCTCGACATGGCAGCCCGTGAGGGACTGCGTACTACCGCTCAACGCGGCGACGCGACGCTGTTCGTCTCGCTCTTGTCGCTGTTTGCCACCCTCCTCGCGCGCTACTCGGGCCAACAAGACGTCGTAATCGGCACCCCGTTCGCCGGTCGCAACCGCACCGAGCTCGAGTCGATGGTCGGCTACTTCATCAACCCCCTGGCGTTGCGAGTCGACCTCTCGGGCGACCCTAGCTTCCTCGAGTTGATCGAGCGCGTGCGGCGCACGACACTCGAAGCCTTCGCGCACGCCGACGTTCCTTACGAGACGGTGGTGCGTGCCACCAATCCCGAGCGCGACCTCAGCCAGACGCCGGTCTTCCAAGCGATGATCGTGCTGCACAACCCGGCATGGCAAACCCAGCGGCCGAAGTTCGAGCCAAACGGGATGCGCTGCACAGAGATCACACACGAGAAGGGGTGGTCAAAGTTCGACGTTCTGCTCGGCATGAGCGAGCGAACGACCGGTTTGAACACCACCTGGGAGTACAGCACCGAGCTGTTCAGGCCCTCCACGATCACGCGAATGATGGAGCATTTCCGAGCGTTGGCCGACAGCGCGGCGGCCAGCCCGGAACGGCCCCTGTCGCGCCTGTCGATGCTCTCCGAGGGAGAGCGCGCCAAGGTCCTCGTCTCGTGGAACCCGGCGGTCGAGCCGGCGCAGGTGCCGACCCCCTCGTCAAGTCAAGAGCCGGCGTCGAGCCGAGAGCCTGTGTCGATCAAGGAGGTGTTCGAGGCGCAGGCGGCACGCACCCCCGACGCGCCAGCGGTTGTCTTTGGCGAGCAACGACTGAGCTTCGCCGAGTTGAACGCGCGCGCAAACCAGATCGCCTGGCGCCTGTGCGACGAGCAGGTGGGTCCCGGCACCCTGGTGGGGGTCCTGATGGAGAAGTCGATCGACCTGCTGCCGGCAGTGCTCGGGGTAGTCAAGGCCGGCGGCGCGTACATCCCGCTCGACCCCATGTATCCGCAGGATCGCCTCGAGTCGATGATCTCCGACGCCAATCCGAGCGTGCTACTGACCCACCGCAAGCACCTCGACACTCTCGCCGAGCACGACAGCGCCGTGGTGGTGCTCGACGAGGACGCGACGATCGCCGATCGTCCTACCGAGAACCCCCCTACCAGCGCCGGGCCGGACGACCTCGCCTACGTCATCTACACGAGCGGTTCGACCGGCCAGCCCAAGGGCGCGCGGATCGCCAACCGGAGCCTGCTGAGCGCCCACTTCGCCTACGAGGACGCCTACCGGCTGCACGAGCTGACCGCGCACGCCCAGCTCGCGAGCTTTTCCTTCGACGTGTTCACGGGCGACATGATCCGTTCGCTGCTGGCCGGCGCCAAGCTCGTGCTGTGCCCACTGGAGGTGGTGGTCGATCCGGCCGCGCTTTACGCGCTCATGCTGCGGGAGAAGATCGACGCGGCGGAGTTCGTGCCGGCCAGCGCGTCGCTGCTGTTCGAGTACGCCGAGCGCGAATCGCTGCGCTTGGATTTCATGCGGCTGGTTGTCGTCTCAAGCGAGGCTTGGCGCAACGAGAAGTACGCGTTCTTCAAGGGGCTGTGCGGACCCGAGACCCGCCTGATCAACTCCTACGGCCTTACCGAGGCGACGATCGACAGCACCTGGTTCGAGGGCGGCGCCGACTCGGAGCTCGTTCCGGGCCGGTTCGTGCCGATCGGCAGGCCGCTTGCAAACACGCGCGTGTACGTGCTCGACACGGCACTCGAACCGCAGGCGATCGGCATCCCCGGAGAACTGTGCGTCGGAGGCACGGCCGTCGCGCGCGGCTACCTGAATCGACCCGAGCTGACGGCGCAGCGATTCGTGCCCGACCCGTTCAGCGACGAGCCCGACGCCCTGCTGTACCGCACCGGCGATCTGGCTCGATGGCTACCCGACGGTACGATCGACTTCCTCGGCCGCACCGACCGCCAGATCAAGATCCGCGGATTTCGGATCGAGCCCGGCGAGATCGAATCGGTGCTCGAGCGCGACCCCTACGTTCGGGCCACGGCGGTGACCGATCGGCAGGACGACGCTGGCCACTCGCACCTTGTCGCATACCTCGTGGCGAAGGACCCTGCCGATCCACCCGCATTCAACGAGTTGCGCGAGCTGATCGCGGCCCAACTGCCTGCCTACATGATCCCCTCGGCCTGGACGGTTGTGGATTCGCTGCCGATGACGCCCAACGGGAAGGTCGACCTCGACGCTCTACCAACGCCGGCATTCGACCGCTCGGCCGCCTCTGAGGAGATGGTGGCGCCACGCACCGAGGCCGAGTGCCAGCTCGCGGAGATTTGGCGCCAGGTGCTCGACGTACAGGAGCTCGGCGTCCATGACAACTTCTTCGCGCTTGGCGGCCACTCGCTACTGGCTGTGCGGCTGTTCTCGGAGATCGAGCGCCAACTCGGCGCCCGAATCCCACTCGCCGCCCTGTTCCAGACGGCGACGATCGCGGGGTTGGCGGCGCTGATCGACGATCCCAAGCCGTCCGAGCGCCTGGAGGGGTGGTCGTCGGTAACGCCGATGCGACCCGGCCAGGGGCGCCCTCTGTTCCTGGTCGGTTGGGCCGGCGGCGAGGTACTCGGCTACCGCCAGCTTGTGGAGCATCTCGATGTCGACACCCCGATCGTCGGGCTGCGCGCACCGGGGGTCGAACGCGATCGGCTGCCACTGGCGAGCGTCGAGGAGCTGGCAGCGCACTACGTGAGCGAGATCCGCCAGGCCCAGCCCGAGGGTCCGTACCTACTCGGGGGATACTGCTTCTCGGGACTGATTGCCTACGAGATGGCTCGCCAACTCCGCGAGCAGGGCCAAGAACTTGCGATGGTCGCGCTGATCGACTCCTACCCGGCGGGCTCATCGAGACGACCGAGCCGACTCGAGCTCGAGCGGACCAAGATGAGGGAGTTCATGGCCAGCGGGACCAGCGGAAAGGCCCACTGGCTGCGACGACGCTGGGGAGGCCTGCGCGCTCTCCTGAGCGACAGCGTTTACCTGAAGAGCGGTGCCTTGGCCTACGACGTGCTTGCGCTGCGCGACCCGTCGAGCCCGTTGCCGCGCCTACCATGGCGCCTGGTGCTGATCGCCAGCAGCCGCGCACGACAGGCGTTCGTGCCCCGCCCCACCGAGATCCAGATCGACTTCTTCCGGGCCCAACGCGAACCGGACGAGCGGCCGACCCCCTGGGAGGGGATCGCCCGCGTACGGCTACATCAGGTCGTCGTGCCGGAGATCGACCACGCCAGCATGATGCAGGAGCCCCACGTGCGCGCCCTCGCCGAGAAGGTGCGGGGCGCGCTGCAACAGCTGGGCGACGCCGCGCGCAGCCGCCCCCAGGACGAGACCGGGACATCGGCGGAAAACAACGGCGTCGCGCACTCGTCAAACGGCTCGAGCGCCGTCGAGGTGGGCGCCAATGCCAACGGCGCGTCGAACGGGTCCGTCTGCAACGGCTCGCGCCCAGTTAGCTGACCGCGGCGCCCGACGGCGTCCGCCGACCGCACTGATCGGCTGCGTCCACCTCGCAGCGGCGCGCGCCTGGGGCGCGCGCCTGGGTGCCCAGCCCGGGTGCCCACCAGCCGCCCGCCAAACGCGTCCGCCCGAGCGGCCCACCTCGGCCGGCGATCGACCATCTCGTTTGGCGCTGCCGACCGACGCGCGGTCGGTTCGGCCGGTCTGTGGCGCCTTACGGCGTCACAGCGCACCTTCAGGCTGCGGTCTCTATCTCCCAGCCGGCGTCTACGTGCAGTGGCGAGAGGCGAACGACCGCGCGCGGGGCGGCGTCGAGCTCTGGGCCGTAGACCTCGAACTCGGTCAGCGGTTGCCAGCCGATGAGCTCCTCGCCCTGCGTCCAATTGCGATAGACGCCACACCAAATGTAGTATTTGCCAGCAGGCAAGGGCAGCGATGGGACCGAGCAGCGCACCTGCGTCTCACCTGGCTCGAGGATCGTCTCGCGCCCGGGGTTCAGCAGGAAGATCGGCGTCGCGGCACCCTCGGTGACACCGAGATAGATCCAGGCGCGATAGGGCTCGTCGGTGTGCAGCGTCATGTTCACGTCCAGCTGCGCACCGGTCTTGGCAAGGCCCCCATCCGGGGACACGGCCTCCGCCTGTGTGACCTTGATCAAACCCTCGATCCCGGCGCGCGACTTCGCGTCGCCCTCGACGGCACCGCGGTAGGCGGACAGCACGTCGCGGATTGGGCCCATCGTGCGCACTTCGCCGTTGTGCAGCCAGATCCCGTTCGAGCAACTTGCCTCGACCGCTGCGAGGTCGTGGGAGACGAACAGCAGTGTCGTCCCGTCGCTCAGCACCTTGCGGATCTGATCCAGGCAGCGTTGCTGAAAGCTGGCGTCGCCGACGGCCAGCACCTCGTCCACGAGCAGGATGTCCGGCTGCAGGTGGGCGGCGACGGAGAACCCGAGCCGCATCTGCATCCCCGAGGAGTAGTACTTGACCTGGCGGTCGACGGCGCGCTCGAGTTCGGCGAATTCGACGATCTCGTCGAAGCGGCGCGCGACTTCGCGACGGCGCAGACCCATGATCGATCCTGTCAGGAAAATGTTCTCTCTGCCGGTGAGCAGGGGTGTGAGGCCGGCGCGCACTTCGATCAGCGCCCCCACTCGACCTGCCATCTCGAGCTTGCCCGCCGTCTGGTACATGACGCGGGAGATGATCTTCAGCAGCGTGGACTTGCCGGCACCGTTGGCGCCGACGAGCGCCCACGATTCGCCGGGCTCGGCGCGCAGGGCGACGTCGCGCAGTGCCCAGCGCCAGCTCTCACCCTTCTCACCCCGCAACCGGTCGCGGGTCACCGCGAGCCGGTCCTGCAGGTAGGTCGGACGCTCGTCCAGACGGAAACGCTTCCAGATCTCCTCGGCGAGGATGGTCCCGTCACGCAATGTCGGCCATCCCGGTTTCCAGGCGCTTGAAGAGCTTGAAGCCGCCGAGCAGGTAGAGCAGAGCGGCGACCGTGCCCACGCCGAGCGAGAGCCAGTCCGGGGCGTGACCGTTCAAGATCGTCGCACGCATCCCGTCGATCACCGGCACCAGTGGATTGATCGCCGAGAAGGCGATCAAGAAAGCTTTCGAGCTCGAGATCGAGCCCGTCCCGTAGACGACCGGTGTGACGAACAGACCGACCTGAATGGCCAACGGCAACACCAAGCGCAGATCGCGGGCGTACACGACCACCGCCGAGACGGCGAGGGTCACTCCTAGAGTGAAGATCAACATCACCGCGAGGAACAGGGGTAGGTAATACGCCTCTACCTTCGGCGCAAAGCCGGTGATCGGGAACAGCAACGCGAGCACACATGCGGCGATCGCCAGATCCACGACCGAGTCGGCGATCACCGCAATCGGGAACACCTCGCGCGGGCAATACAGCTTGTTGAGAAGCTCGTTGTTACTGACAAGACTCAAGCCACCGTTCGACACGGAGTTGGAGAAGAACGTCCACGGCAGCAGGCCCAGATAGGAGAACAGCGCGTACGGTGCGCCGCCGGTGTTAACTTTGGCAAAGCGATTGAACAGCACGGTAAATGCGACCATCATCACCACCGGCCCGATCACCGCCCAAGCCACTCCCAGCACCGCTTGCTTGTAACGCACTCGCAGTTCGCGCTCCGCGAGCGTGAAGGTCAGCTCGCGAAAGGCCCAGAACTCCTTGAGCGCCGCGACCAGGCCGACCCGTCGGCGAAACCAGATCTCTGGCCGCGGTTCGCGTAGACGATCCGACTCCCTCTTGGCCGACTGGTGGGCCTGACTCGGCTTTCCCTCCACGACGGTCGCGTCGGGACTGGCTCCTTCAAGCACGGGCATAATGCTAATGAACGCAGCCGGCCGGCCATCGCTTCCACTCCGAGCCGGCGAGCGTCTTTCTGAGGGCAAGCGCAAACGCGAGCGCCCCAAAAGCGGGGCCAGTCGGAACTTCCTGGGCGCTTCACGGCCAGTCGCTCCGAGATCATCGACTACGATTCACGGCGATGAGCGAGCAGGCGACTGCGGTGCACGACGCGGCCACCGTGCAGCTGAGCCAGCGCAGCGACCTGCTGGATCTCGCCGACCGGACTCTGGCGGAGTACCTGCGCTACCTGGCCGCCTTCGGCGGCGCGATCGCCGAGGAGGACGGGCTGCTGCTGTTCGCCGGCGCCCATCGCCAGCCCAATCCGTATCGCAACGGGGCGCTGCGCCTCAGCTCGGAGCTCGAGCCGCGGCAGGCCATCCGGCTCGCCGACGGCTTCTTTGCCCAGCGTCGCAGCGGATACGCGCTGTGGGCGCGTGAGCACGGCGACGCCGACCTGGAGCAGACCGCCCAGCAGGCGGGACTGCACGAGCTCGAGCGGCTGCCGGAGCTGTTCCTGGAGCGGCTGCCCGACTACCTTCCGCCACCCGAGGGCGTCGAGATCAGGCGCGCGCAGTCCTCACGCGCGCGCGAGGACTATCTAGGCCTCGTCGCCGACGCCTGGGGGATGGCCTCGATGCCCCGCGCGGTCGCCGCCAAGGTGTTCTTCGACCCCGATAGCCTCGACGTGCCCAACGTGGCGGCATTCGTCGCCTACTACGAGGACGAGCCGCTGTCGGCGGCGATGACCCACGTCACTCACGGAGTCGCGCTCGGGTGCCAGGCGGCGACGCTGCGCCGGCCCAAGCCCGGGCAACGGCTGCCGCGCTCCGGGGCGCCGGGGGAGCGCCGCGGCCTGGCCCAGAGCTGCCTGTGGGCTGCGCTGGAGCTCAGCTACCGCGAGCTGGGGGCACGGCTGTCGCTTTGTCAGACGTCCGGCCTCGGCGCGCCGGTCTGGCTGGGGCTCGGCTACCGCCCGTTCACCAACTACGCTCGCTACCTGATGCCCGTGCGACAACCGGGCGCTCCGACATCCACAGCATGAGCGCATCGATGACTCGGGCGGGGGGGGTTGCGCTGCTCCCCGACACGCTGGATGACGAGCAGCGCTCGTTGCGCGACTCGATCGTCACGTTTGCGCGCGAGCAGCTCGGCGGCGGATTGGACGAGCGCGACCGCGACGGGGACTTCTCGCGGGAGGACTGGCGCAGGTGCGCCCAGCTGGGACTTGTTGGGATGCCGGTCCCGACCCGCTACGGCGGCCTCGAAGCCTCGGCGACGACGATCGCCGCGGCGCTCGAAGGGCTCGGCTACGGGTGCGCGGACAACGGGCTGATCTTCTCGATCAACGCGCAGACGTGGGCCTGCGAGCTGCCGATCGTGCATTTCGGCAACGAGGAGCAGAAGCAGCGCTGGCTGCCGGGGCTGTGCGACGGCTCGCTGATCGCCGCACACGCGATGACCGAGCCCGAATCGGGCTCTGACGCCTTTGCGCTGCGCACCACCGCCACCGCGACCGACGAGGGGTGGGCGCTCAGCGGCTCGAAGACGTTTGTGACCAACGCTCCCGAGAGCGACCTGTTCGTCGTGTTCGCCACCACCGACCGAAGCCGCGGCTTCGCCGGCCTGTGCGCCTTCCTGGTGGCGCGAGACACGCCGGGACTGCAGGTCGGCAAGCCGTTCTCGAAGATGGGATTGCGCACCTCGGCGCTTGGCGAGCTGTTCCTCGACGACTGCCGCGTGCCCGCCGACGCGCTGCTCGGCGAGCCGGGCGCCGGTATGGCGATCTTCAACAGCTCGATGCGCTGGGAGCGAAGCCTGATCCTCGCTGCCGCCGTCGGTACGATGCGCCGCCAGCTCGAGCGCTGTGTCGCCTATGCACGCGAACGCGTCCAGTTCGGGACGCCGATCGGCGGCTTCCAGGCCGTCTCGCATCCGCTCGCCGACATGCGGGTACGCCTGCAGACCTCGCACATGATGCTGTACCGGATAGCGGCGCTGCTGGACGCGAAAGCCGCGACCGACCTGGACGCCGCGATGACCAAGCTCCACCTCAGCGAGGCGCTGATCGCCTCCAGCCTCGCGGCGTTGCAGATCCACGGGGGTTCGGGGTACGTGACAGAGACCGGGCTCGAGCGCGACGTGCGCGATGCGCTTGGCAGCCGCATATATTCCGGCACCTCTGAGATGCAGCGCAACGTGATCGCCCGCCACCTCGGACTGTGAGCGGGATCGCCCAATACATGATCCAGCACCTGCTCTCGGCGGCCGCGAAAGATCGCGGCGATGCGATCGCAGTCGTGGACGGCGAGCGGGAGCTTTCCTACGCCGATCTCGACGCCCGCTCCGACGCCCTTGCCGCCACGATGATCGAGCGCGGGGTCGGCGCTGGAGATCGCGTGGGGCTGCTGCTGGAGAAGTCGCTGGAGTCGGTGGTCGCGATCTACGCGACGCTCAAGGCCGGCGCCGCGTACGTGCCGCTGGACGACCAGGCTCCCGTTCGACGCTTGGCCTACATCGTCAGCGACGCCGGGATCCGCTGTCTGGTCAGCTCGCAGGCCAAGGCCGAGGTCTGCCAGGAGCTGGTCGCGGCGGGGACGCCACTCGAGACGGTGCTCGGCGCCGCCTGCCCGCAGGCAGCCGGGGAACCATCCGAGGCGAGTGTGGATTTCCTGCCCTGGCAGGAACTGGAGGACTCGCTCCACGCTCCAGCCATCCCCCGTGCGATCAACCCCGACGAGCTCGCCTACATCCTCTACACCTCCGGCTCCACGGGAGAGCCGAAGGGGGTCATGCTCTCACACGCCAACTGCCTGGCATTCGTCGAGTGGGCCGCCGAGGAGGTCGGCGTCGGTCCGACAGACCGGCTGTCAAGCCACGCGCCCTTTCACTTCGACCTCTCGACGTTCGACCTGTTCGCGGCCGCTCGCGGTGCCGCGACGCTCGTGCTGGTAGCGCGCGAGCTGTCGATCTTCCCGGTGACGCTCGCCAAGTTCATCGCCGAGCAATCGATAACGGTTTGGTACTCGGTGCCTTCGGTGCTGACCGCCCTGGTGCTGCGCGGCCAGCTCGAGCAGGGCTCGCTGCCGAGCCTGCGGGCCGTGATCTTCGCCGGCGAGGTGTTCCCCGTCAAGTACCTGTCGATGCTGATGGAGCTGCTGCCGGGCCCCCGCTACCTGAACTTCTACGGGCCGACCGAGACCAACGTCTGCACCTGGCACGAGGTGCAAGCAGAGGATCTACTCGCCGACAGCCTGCCGATCGGCCGCCCGATCCCCGGCGTGAGCGCGAATGTGCTCGGCGAGGACGGCGCGCCCGCCCCGGCAGGAGAGCTCGGGGAGCTCGTGATCGGCGGGCCAACCGTCATGCACGGCTATTGGGGGGACGCGAAGAGAACCGCGCGCACGCTCAGCCTGCAGGACGGCGCTCGCTGGTACAGGACCGGCGACCTCGTGCGCCAAGGCGAGGATGGCGCGTTGCTGTTTGCCGGCCGTCGCGACACACAGGTCAAGACCCGCGGCTATCGCGTCGAGCTCAGCGAGATCGAGGCAGCGCTCAACGCCCTCGATCCAGTCGTGGAGGCGGCGGTGATCGCCGTGCCCGACGACACGATCACGAACCGTCTGCTGGCGTTCGTGGTAACGGCCGAGCCGATTTCGACACCGCGACTGCTGGATCTCTGCCGCGAGCGGCTGCCCGGATATATGATCCCCCAGGAGGTCGAGTTCCTGGCGAAGCTGCCAAAATCCTCGACCGGCAAGGTCGACCGGATGGCTTTGCAGACAGCGACATCGACCGAGAGCTCATGAGCACGCCCGCGCGCCTTTACCCGCCACCGTCATCGGTCCGTGCGCCATCGGGGCACCGAACCGCGCGGAAGGCGGGCTGATCATGGCGCAACCGGCTGAGCAGATCAGAGACTTCCTGGTCGAGGAGGCCCATTGGGAGGGACCGCGCGCCGAGCTGACCGACGACCTCGCGCTGATCGACAACCAGGTGATCGACTCGATGCTGCTGCTGAGGCTGGTCGCTTGGCTTGAGTCCGAGTACCAGATCGCGATCGACGACACCGACGTGGTCCCGAGCAACTTCGGCTCGATCGAGCGGATCGTCCAGCTGGTCGCCTCCAAGCAAGCCTGAGCCGCAGTGCCTCAGAGCGTTCTTTCGGGCGTGCGCACCATCCGCGCCATCGCGCGCGCGTAGCGTGCCAGCACACCGGTGCTACGGGTCAGACGCGAGCGGGGGCGGCGCCGGTCCGCGTGTCGCGCCTGCTGAGCCAGCACCTCGTGCGGCGGCAGCACCTGGCGACGCACGAACGCACCAAAGCCGCCGGGAGGCGCCAGCAGACCGTCGATCAAGCCCGCATCGGCGTGCAGCTGTGAGCGACTCGTGTGCGGATTGGGGTTTGCAAGCCGCGCCGCCGCCCGCTCGCGGGCGCTCCGCTTGCGCCTGGAGCCGAGCAGAGGACCGGCCGGCATCCCCACGACCGCCTCGGCCACTTCGAGCGCGGTCGCGGTCGCCCGCACGAGCGCGGGGTGGGCGTCGAGCAGACCATCGAGCGCCGCGGGAGGCAGATCGGCGCCGTGAACGTCCCACCAGGCGCCCAGGTCACATGCCAGGCGAAGGTCGATGAAGCCGTCACGGGCATAGAACAGCAGCAGTGCCGCCAGCTCGTCGGGGGGCTCGGGACGCCAGTTCGCCTGTGCCTCCAACGTCGGCGGCAACAGCCGCTCGCGCGCGAAGTGCTCCTCGTACCAATGCACCCGCCAGTGCAGCTCCACCGGGGGCAGCTGGCCCTGCTCGTGCACGAGGGCGAAATGAAGCAATGGCAGCCCGCGCGCGTCCACGTACTCGGGCAAGACGACGTAGCCCATTCCGCGTACCGCCTCGACCGCCGCGGGCAACTGGTCGGCTGCCACAAGCAGGTCGACGTCGCTCGAGGGGCGACGGCCCGGATCGCCGTAGATCGCCTCACCCAGCGATGGGCCCTTCAGCGTGGCGGAGCGGATGCCAGCTTCGGCGAGCGTCGCCATGACGCGCGAGGAGATGAGCTGGAGAAAGGCCCCCTGCCGGCGTCCCAGCTCGAGCGCGCGCTGCAAGGCCGCCTCAAAGCCTGCGTCGGCGCGCTCGCCCGCCAGCTCCTGGATGCGTGGGCCGAGCGTCTGCAGCAGCTTGCGCCGGGCCAAGACCTCCGCCAACCGTGGCCAGTCGATCTCTGCGCTCAACCGCCGCGCGAGGCCGCTCGCCTGCTCTCGGCTGGCAGCCGTCGCGGCGCTGAGGAGAATCAGCTGACGCTCCTCGGCCAGTCGCCTCCGAATGCTCACGGGTCGAATCTACATGCTTCTCATTCTGCGAGCCCGGCCTCTCGAACAGGGCCGGCGAGGGTAACTCTTTTGCGCCCGAGCCGTCAGTTGTGCAGTTGCATTTGAAGCAGTTCGAGGTGGCTCCAGGGGAATGTCGTGAGGAATTTGTAGGCGTACTGACCTTCGAAGTAGCCTTTGGGTCCGGTGTAGGGGTTGGTGCCGGTGGGAGTTGGGTCCTCGGCGTAGAAGGTGATGTTGGCGCTTCTGTCCCTGACGACGATCCCGTAACGCTGCGCAGCTTCGGCGAGCATCAACACGATGTGGGGTAGGTGCAGCGCCGCGAGGTCGAGGTTGGGGTCCAGCCTGAGGTGTGCTCCCTCCGGCAACGCCGAAGGTTCGCTCGAGTTGCCGTCGGTGCGCTGCGCCGGCGAGGCGTAGACGGTGGCGCGAGTGTTCGGAACGGCGATCGCCAGCGCATGGTCGATCCGGCCGCGCTGGAGGTCTTCGAGGGTGATGAGCCCGGCAACGACCGGCAGCGACGTGGCGCTGGCGCCCCAGCTGTTCACGTCTGCTTCCCACGCGGCGGCATTGGCGATCGGGCGCTGCCAAGCAGAGGTGTTGTACACACCCGCGTTCTGCTGGACGTTTTCCATCGCGCCGCCCCACTGTGCCTGCGGCGCGCCGGTGGAGCCGTATTCAAAGCCCCAGAACTCCCACATCTTGTCGGTCGATGGCTGCCAGATGACCAGGTGTTTGTCGGTTCCTTTTGCGGGCACCGCGTTGGCCGGCAACGGCACCGAGTTCCACGCGCTCTGCAACGGGTTGGTTGAAGCGTTGGTGCCTTTGACCAACAGCACCCGCACCAACGGCTGTCCCGCGGGCACCGTGTAGATCGGCACCGACCAGGCGGTCGTGTTGATGTTCAGCCCGTTTTTCGGGCCCTCCACCGCCACCACGTGGTTCAAGGCGCCGACCAGCAGGCTCGAGCTGGGATCGACTGCCACGCCGCCAGCCGGCGCGTTCCAGACGCTCAGTGGCGAGAAGAACCGAAACGAGGGTTCAGGGCTCGGCGAAGGTTCGGGCGAGGGGGGCGGTTCAGGGGTCGGCGAGGGTTGGGTGGTCGCCGGGGGTTCAGGCGAAGGAGTGGGTTCGGGGGTCGGCGACGGCGGGGTGCTCGCCGGGGGTTCAGGCGAAGGCGTCGGGGGCGGGTTTGGTTCTGACACCGGCGCTGGTTCAGGTTCGGGCGTTGAGATTTTTTCGGGGGATGGAGCCGGAGCAGGTTCCGGCGCAGGGGCAGGTGTCGGTTCTGGTGCCGGGGCAGGTGCCGGTTCTGGTGGAACGGGAGCGGGGACTTTGCTCGGCGTCGTCGTTTTGCCCGTCGAGCCGGATGGCGCGCTCGGCGGCGGCGGTGGCGGCGAGGAGGATCCGCCAGCCGTCGGAGAGGGCGGATGGTCCCCAGTGTGAGTCGACGAGCCGGATGTTGTGCCGATGCCGCCGGGCAGCGGCGAAACGAGCGTCGCGCCGCCGCCTGATGTCGAAACGGGGGGATGCGCGGGACGCCGTCTGGTCCGCAAGATACGCAGAGCGTCTGTGCAGCCGTTGCCGCTTGCCGGATGATGATGCGCATGAGTCTTTACATGCGTGTGAGTCTTTGCATGCACGCGCGAGCGTGTCGAGGCTGCACACGCGCCTTTGACGGTCAGCAGCCCGGCGTGCGCGTGCGGGCGCGCGGTTGCGTTTGCGCTGCTCGTCGACCCAACGGCCGATACCGATACAACCGCACCTACCAGCAACAGACAAGTTCGAGTCGAGATCCGATCGCGCATCCGGCGCACGTGAGCTCCTTCCGTGAGAGGCTCGGCCTCGGTGGCCGCCGTCCTCCCCCTGATCGGACGAGTAGTCGGGAGCCTGTCGGCAAATGGGGCAAAGTTGGACGTTTTGCCCTACTAGCGGCCGACCGAAGGGCCGCTGGGCGCGGCGACCGCCGATTCCAAAGCCGCTACACACAGCTGATACCTTGTTCCAGTGGAGGGGAGCGTCGGTCGCATGAGCATCGCTTCAACGCCAACGACAGGATGGCCAGGGCTCAGGTGCCGATTCCGACCGCAGCCATGAGCACGACCGCAAGCACGAGCGCCGACCTGGAGCTGGCTGCCTTTCAGCAGTTTCCCTACGGCATGGTCATCGTGGAGACTGGCGGCAAGGTCGTCTCCTGCAACGACGAGGCCAAACAGCTGATCGCGGCGGCAGGGCTGCGAGACGAAGACGTCACCTGCTGCGCACTACTCGGATGCCGCACCCCCGACACCGTCCTGGCCGGTGTCTGCCTGACCGAGCTCGCGCGCGCTCGTGGAGGGCCCCTGCCAGAGGTGCGCGTCGACGTGCTGAGCGCCGACGGCGCACCGAGAGCCCTTTGGGTCGCGATCGCTCCATTCGAGCAACCGGACGGCTCTTACTACGTGCTTCAGATGCGACCCGGACCGGCGCGCGACCGGCGCAGGCGCACCGACCCGCATTGGATGACCGGGCCGAGCCTGCGCGTGCGGGCGCTGGGACGGATCGCCGTGGAAGCGGCCGAGGGACCGCTCGGGGGGAGCTGGCTGGACCAGCGGACCGGACAGCTGTTCAAGTATCTGCTGACCGAACGCAGCCGCTTCGTTCACGCCGACGAGATCGGCGAGAGCCTTTGGCCCAACGCAAGCTTTGCGATCGCGGGCAGCGTCCGCTACTACATACACGCTCTGCGGCGCAGGATCGAGCCTCAGCGCGGCAACCGCGAGCCGTCGTCGTTCATCGTGTCGCGCTCGGGTAGCTACCGGCTGAACCCAGAGTTCGTGAAAATCGACGCGGACGAATTCGAGGCGCTGATCACCTCCGGGCTCGGCGTGAGCGAACGCGATCGATCGGCGGCCCTGGCCAGCCTCGAGGGCGCCCTGGCGCTCTACAACGGCGACTTCCTCGCCGACTCGCCGTATGCCGATTGGGCGATGGCCGAGCGCCACCGCCTGCACGATCTCGCCTGCACGGGACTGCGGCGCCTGGCCGAGCTGCACCTGGCCGACGAAAGCACCGGCGGCGCGACCCAGGCGCTCGAGCGTTTGGCCCAAATGGTTCCCTACGACGAGGAGGTGCACCGGCGGCTGATGGAGCTCGACATCGCAGACGGGCGGCGCAGCGACGCCGTGCGTCGGTACAACCTGCTGAAGGCACGAACCCGGCGCACCTTCGGCCAGGACCTGGAATTCACGCCAGCCGACCTTTCAACCGCGAAACGCTGACGCTCGCGGCGGAGCGGTTCATCCTTTGTTCCGCCTTTTCGAGCGTGAGGCGGCGCAAGCGCCGCGCGTTGTACATGAGTGCAACTGATCGGAGGGAGCGCGTTCGTGGGTAAGCCAATCCAAGCCGGCCCAGATCAAACTCAGGGGATGCAGCAGCTGACGCTGAGCCTGGACGAGTTCGCCTGGGACGCGATCTCCGAGGAATCGACGCGGCTTGGGATCTCCGTCGAGGAGCTCGCCCGCTTCTCGCTGCTCTACTACCTGGCAGACGTGAGCAGCGGCAGGATCGCCCGGCGCTTCCCGGGCACGTTCGCGCTGAACAGCGCCTGACTCATCTCAGGCGGAAGCCGAGTCAAAGCACGTGCACACCCGCCCGCGCCCAGGCGGCGCGGCGGCCCCGATCGACCCGCGCCGGCCCGCTCGAGGTGCGCTTGCTGGCCCGCTCGAGGTGCACTGGTCCGCTCGAGGTCGAGCGGCGGTCAGGCGTGCACCGCGGCCGTATTGATCGCCGGCGCCAGCTCCCTGGCAACCAGCTCGGCCTTGAGCGCCCGGCGCCCACGGTGGTGCAGACCGTGAATCGAGCCCTCGGTCTTGCCTGTGTGCGTGGCGATCTCGGTCGGCGAGAGGCCGACCACGTGGCGCATCACGAGCACGTCGCGCTGCGCCTTTGGCAGCGTGGCGAGCGCCTCCATCAGATCGCCACGGTGGGTGGCGGTGGCGTTGAGCCCGAACCCACCGAACCCCTCGGTGGCCCGCACCTCCTCGACCGGCACGAGGCGCTGTCGGCGAATGTGGTCGACGGCGACGTTGCGCGCCACCCGAAGCATCCAGGCGAAGAACGGGACGTCCCGCTCCTGGTATTTGTCGATCACGGCAAACAGCTTGGCGAAGACGTGCTGGGTGATGTCCTCGGCGTCGTGATGGTCGTGGACGATGCTGCGCACATAGCCGTGAATGTTGTCGGCATAGCGGGCGTACAGGAAGGCAAACGCCTCCCGGTCGCCCGCCTGGGCGCGTCGCACCGCGTGCGAGACGCGCGCGGCGTCCGCCCGATCTGCTGCATTTGATGTCGCTACCCCGCTTGCGCTCTCCTTGGCGTCGGCGGTTCTTGCCTTCTCATCTGCAAGAGCCATGGCTGGCCTCCATTCGACTATTTCCCTCCTTGGACAAATGCGGAGCTTGCGGGAAGACAACTGCACCTATGTTTCGCCTCGATTGGCCTGGCTGTTTGAAACGAATTAGAGGGACATATGTCTGCTGGACATCCGTCCGCAGCGCAGTGGGCACGGGTTCAGGATCGGGGATAGCCGGCCGATACCGGGGGTAAGTTGTCCGTCAGCCCGAGCCGAAAGGGATTAGCCGGTGTTCGCACTGCTGGTCGTGGTCGTATGGTCCGCCGTGGCAGCGTTCTTCGTGCTGCTGTGCCGAGCCGCGGCGATCGGCGATCAGTCTGGCCGCGCGAGCGCGGGGCCGGCCAGCGCCCGAATCCCGCGCGACGGGTCGCCGGACGAGGCGCATCCGCTCGAGCTGCTGCTGGAGGATCAAAGAGCGCCAGAGCCAACTCGAGGGAAGCGCAGCTCAGCGGACGCTACCCTGACGCACCGCTGAGGACGAATCCCATCGGTTGAGGAGGACCCGACCCGACGCGCCGCCTGGTCCCCGGTCCTCTCAGAGGCCGCGGCGGCCCACGACGTGCGGCACGGTGCGAAGCAGGATCTTCAGGTCGGTCCACAGCGACCAGTTGGCCACGTACAGGTAGTCGATCGCCACCATCTCCCGCAGCGGGACACGGGCCGGCCCGAGGATCTGCCAGTGGCCCGTGATCCCTGGCAGCAGCGCCAGCCGCTGGCGGTGCCAGCCCTCGATGCGCTCGTCCTCCTCGATGACAAGCGGGCGCGGGCCCACCAGGCTCATCTCGCCGCGCAGGATGTTGATCAGCTGTGGCAGCTCATCGAGCGCGCTGCGGCGCAGGAAGCTGCCGACGCGTGTGATGCGGGGATCGTCGACGATCTTGAAGAGACCCTCCTGGGCTTCGTTGCGATCGCGCAACGAGTCCTTCATGGCGTCGGCGCCGTGGATCATCGTGCGGAACTTGAGCATGTGGAAGCGCTCGCCGTGCCGGCCGACCCGCCGCTGGCGAAAGAACACCGGGCCGCGACTGTCGAGCTTGATGGCGAGCGCGATGGCCAACATCAGGGGCAGCACTGCGACCATCCCGATCGAGACGAGCACGACGTCGAAGGCGCGCTTGACCGCCGCCGAGGAGCGGGTCAGGTCGAAGCGCCGCACGCCCATGACGGTGACCCCGTGCAGGTCGTCGAACTCGACCGAGGAGCCCACCACCTCGAGCAGGCGCGGTACCACGCTGACGCGAACGCCGACCGCCTTCAGCGTGCGCACGAGATCGAGCACCTCGCCGGCGTCGGCGCTGCGCGGAGCGATGATCGCCCGGTGCACGTCGAGCGACTGCACCAGCTGGCTGACTTCGTCGAGCCGCTGCGCCGAGCAGCTGTCGGTCGACCACGTCGAGAGCTTCTCGAGGTCCACGTGGGCCACCAGTTCGGCGTTCACGCCCCGGTGACCGCTTATCTTGGCGCCGATCGTGCGCGCCGACTGCGGCTCGCCGATGAACAGGCAGCGCTCCACCGGCGAGAGACGCAGCGCCAGGGCGCGCGCCAGCGCACGACCGACCACGAGCAGCAGAAACAGCGCCAGCCACAGGAAGAGGACCTGACGACGGTCAAGCGAGCCGGAGACGATCAGCCCCCCGCAGAGCCAGGTGAGCAGGGTGCAGAGCGTGGCGACGCCAAACAGCCGTGGGGTCTCGTCGAGCGTCGTCTTGTGCAGGAGAGCCTCGTCGCGGTCGTACAGCCCGGACAGCTTCGCCCCAATCAACAGGATCGGCAGGCCGAGCGACGCCAGCCACGTCAGCTCGATCGGCCTCGAGGAGAGCTGCACCGTCAGCACGAAGGCGCCGGCGATCGCGGCGACGTCGGCCAGCAGTAGCGCGCGGCGCAACAGCGCGTCGCGGCGAAGGATCGCCATCGAGCCGCCCGCCTCGGCGATGTGAAGCGCACCGGCCGCCGAGCGTGCACGGCGGGCGCGGATCGTGCCCGACTTCCCAACGACCCCCGACTCGATCGTCCGGGGGATCTCGCTTAGCTCGCTACTCATGACTGCTCGCCCATCGTGCCTCCGCCTCCTTGCTCGGGCCCCGTTCCCGCTTCCGGGGGCAACCCTTGGTTGTCTCTGACTCGATCTCGAGCACTCCAGACGGCAAAGCAACGGGGAGCGCTGGTCAGCTCTTGCGCGCAAAGACGCGGCGCGCGGAGGAAAAACGGATGATCTTTGCCAGAGGCGGCAGGCTAGCCGATCGATTCGACGACGCTGTGCCCTCCGGGAGGCGGTCGCCGACGCCGCCCGCGCTAGGACGCCGGCGCGCCGAAGGACTCTTCGACCCGCACCTCGTCGGCGCCGGAGAGCTCGAAGGCCGTGTGCAGTGCGCGCACCGCACCCGCCACCTGCTCGCGCGCGATCACGCACGAGATCTTGATCGGGCTGGTGGAGATCATTTCGATGTTGATCTGCTCGTCGTTGAGCACGCGAAACACCTTCGCGGCCACGCCGGGGTGGGTGCGCATGCCAGCGCCGACGATCGAGACCTTGCCCATCTCCTGGCGGGTGGCAACCCCATCGAACACCTCGCCCTGCAGCGGCTCCAGCGCCTGGGTGGCGCGATAGAGGTCTTCGCGGGGGACCGTGAAGGAGATCTCGGCCAGGCCCCCGGCCGAGGTGGGAACGTTCTGGTCGATCATGTCGACGTTGACGTTTGCCTCGGCCAGCGCCTCAAAGATGCGCGCCGCCATCCCGGGCTCGTGGCGCACGCCGACGAGCGTGATCATCGAGTCAGAGCTCGAATGGGTGACGGCGGTGATCAGGGGGCGCTCGGCGTGGTCCATCTCTGCCTCGGAGACCACCAAGGTACCGGTCCCCGCGTCGAAGGATGAGCGACAGTGAATGCGCACCCCGTGGTTGCGCGCGTACTCGACCGAGCGCAGCTGCAACACGCCGGCGCCGGAGGCGGCCATCTCGAGCATCTCCTCGAAGGAGACGAGCTCGAGCTTGCGCGCGTTTGGCACGATCCGTGGGTCGGCGCTGAAGACGCCGGGGACGTCGGTGTAGATCTCGCATTCGGCGGCGCCGAGCGCCGCGGCCACCGCAACGGCGGTGGTGTCCGAACCACCGCGGCCGAGCGTGGTCACGTCGTCGGTGCTCGAGACCCCCTGAAAGCCGGCGACCAGTACGATGTGGTCCTGCTCCAGTGCGGCGCGAACCCGATCGGCGCGCACCTCGACGATCCGCGCCTTGGTGTGCGAGGTGTCTGTCTTGATCCCGGCCTGCGAGCCGGTCAGGCTGATCGCGCGGTGGCCGAGGTCGTTGATCGCCATCGCACACAGCGCGCAGGAGATCCGCTCGCCGGTGGAGAGCAGCATGTCCATCTCGCGCGCGTCAGGATGCTCTGAGACCTCCTGGGCCATCGCGATCAGCTCGTCGGTCGTCTTGCCGCGCGCCGAGAGCACCGCGACGACCGAACGCCCGGCCTCGCGCATCTGCACGATCCGCCGCGCAGCGCGCTTGATTCGCTCGGCGTCGGCGACCGAGGTGCCGCCGAACTTCATCACGACGATGTCGGGCATCGACAGCAGGCTAGCGCTGGGCGCCAAGAGCCATAGGCCTCAATCGCCTCGGTACAGTCTCTCTAGGTCCACGAGCTCGACATCGGCCCGTCGCTGCGCCGCCGCCGACAAAGCGCGATCGAAGCCGCCAGCGGAAAAGACCAGGAGCTTGACCCCCGGTGCAAGCGGCGCTCGCGCGCCGACCAGCTCGCGCGTGCGATCGAGCTTGGTCAGCACCTCCAGCCCGACCGGTTTGGTACTCGCCTTGGCCTCGCCCAACACCGCGACTCGCTCGGAATCCGCCGCAAGTCCCACCACGTCGACCTCGATCTGAGACCTGGACTGCCGGTCGGCCAGCTGGGTGGCTCCCACTCTGCCCAGCCGACCGCCGAGTGTGCGCTCACACGCGTAGCGAGCAGTCCAGCGACGCGCCAGATCCTCAAGGTGCGGGCCGAGCACGTGGGTAGAGAAACGCTCCTGCGCGTTCTCCCACGCCTCGACGGCTCGACGTTCCTCAAAGCGTGTCAGATCCCGGCGCGTGATCGCATGGTGGAAGCGCACGATCGGCTCGGCTATCCGGTAGCTGGGACGACGCTGACGCAGCGCGTCCTCGTCGCGGATCAGAAACCCAGCGTCGAGCAGGACCCGCAACGGCCAGCTGACTGCCTGGCGCTCGCGCCCGAGCGCGGCCGCGATCTTCGTCTCCGAGCGATTGCCGGCCGCGATCGCCGAGAGCGCCGAGTGATACAGAGCGCGGTCTGTTAGCCCGCGCTCCTCGGCCAGCAGATAGTCGTCCTCACGAAACAGCGCCGACGCTGGGCTGAAGACCCCCGCCGCGAGCCACTGGCCGATTCCCGCCAGATTGCGGGGCGGGTCGAGTCCGAGCAGGTCGCGATACCCCGGGGTTCCCCCGAGGATGGCGTGCAGCCTGAGCGCGACGGGCCAGCTCGCGCCGAGACCCCAGTAGGCGGCGGCCTCGCGATAATCGAACGGATCGACCTTGATCGTAGTTGCGATCCGGCCCCGCAGCGCGCGCTGCCCGGAAAGCAACTCGCTCATCACCGATAGCGCCGAGCCGCATAGGACCAGTCTCATGGATTGCCCATTGGGCGCATCTTGCGAGGCGTCAACGGCTCGCTGCAGCAGCGAGGGGAGCTCGGGAACGCGGTCGAGCAGGTACGGGAGCTCGTCGAGAACAACGACGGCCGCGGCGTCGTGCTCGACGCGCAGAGCCGAGATCGCGTCGACTGCTGCGGACCAGTCGGCGAGGGCAAGTCGGCCACCCGGCACTTTCAGCCATTCGCCGAGGGCGCCGCCGAGACGCTCGAGCGCCGGTCCGGACTCCTCCTCCAAGGCCTGGTGGTAGAAGCCTCCTGTCGCTCGCGCGAGCCGTCTTAGCAGGTAGGACTTGCCCTGCCTGCGGCGGCCATACACCACTGCCACCCACAGGCCGAGCCCGGGAGCCGTCGCGAACGACGCCAGGTCGTTCCACTCGACGTCCCGGTCGAAGATGTCTTCGGGTCGCCGAAGCACCATCCGATCATATCAAGCAAAGTACTCTTAAGAAAAGTGAACTTTGCTCTGTACTAGACAGTCCGTCGCCCTGCCAGCGCCTTGCCAAGCGTGACCTCGTCGGCGTACTCCAGGTCAGACCCGACCGGCAACCCGGAGGCAAGGCGCGTGACCGCAACGGTCGGTACTCGCCGGCGCAACTCCTCTGCCAGATGCAAGGCCGTCGCCTCGCCTGTGGTCGTCGGGTTGGTGGCGAGCACGACCTCGCGCACCGGCTGGGCCCGGTCGACCCGCTCGTACAGCTGCGCGATCTTCAAGTCCTCGGGCTCGATCCCGTCGATCGGAGACAGCGCGCCGCCGAGCACGTGGTAGAGGCCCTGGTATTCGTGGGTGCGCTCGAGCGGGATCACGTCGCCTGCTTCCTCGACCACGCAGATCAGCGACGCGTCGCGACGGGGGTCCTGGCAGATGCGACAGCGCGGTTCGTCGGCGAGGTTGAAGCAGACCTCGCACAGCCCGACGCGTTCCTTGACCTCGCGGATCGCCTCGGCGAGGCCGAGCGCGTCCTCCTCGGAGGCGCGCAGGATGTGAAAGGCCAGCCGCTGCGCGGTGCGCTGCCCGACGCCGGGCAGCTTGCCGAGCTCGGTGACCAGCCGCTGGATCGGCGGCGCAAAGCCGCTCACAGCCCAGGAAGCCCGAGGCTGCCCAGGCCGCCCATACCGCCCATACCGCCCATACCGCCCAGGTCAAGACCGCCGGTGACCGCGCCCATCCGCTCGGCAGCCAGCTCCTGGGCCTTGCGCAGCGCCTCGTTGGTTGCCGCAAGCACCAGGTCGCAGAGCATCTCGACGTCCTCGGGGTCCACCGCCTCAGGGGAAATCTGCACGGCGCGCACGTTCAGGTCCCCGCTGACGGTGATCGTGACGATCCCTCCCCCGGCCGACGCCTGGACGGTCTCGCTCTCCAGCTCGCGCTGGACGGTCTCCATGTCCTGCTGCATCTTCTGCACCTGACCGAGCATCTGCTGCATGTTGGGCCGCCCTGCGCCCGGTCGTCCTCCTCCTGCAGCGCCCGGTCGCCCGGGCCTGTTCTTGGCCACCGTCCTCAGCCTCCCTCGCGTTGCTGTGCCAGCCAGTCCTCGGGCAGCTCCTCGGCGTCCAGCTCGGCGACCAGCCGCGCGACGATCTCATCCTCGCTGGCCGGCTCGGCGCCGGCCGCCTGCTCGCCGCTGCCGTGCTCGCTGAGCTCGAAGTGCACCTGGCGGCGCTCGCCGGTCAACCGGCGCAGCGCCTCCGAGACGATCGCGCGGTTGGCCGGGTCCTCGGCCTTGCGCTTGAGGAACGCCGCGCTGGGAGGAAAGGCAAGCGTCAGCTCCTGCTCGCCCAGTGCGACCGGCATCGCCTCGTTGAGCACTGCTCCGAGCAGCGAGTGCTCGGCCTTGACCGATGCGTGCACGGCGGCCCACAGCTCGCCGAGGTCGCTCACGGCTTGCTCGGGAACCGCCACCGTCACCGTCTCCTCTGTTTGCTCGGGAAACGCCACAGCCCCAGGTTGCTCCGTTTGCTCCGCTTGCTCGGCGACCGATTTCTCCTTCGCAGGCTCGACCTCTTCGTCGGCCTCCGGGGCCGGCGACACTTGCTCTGGCGACGATTGCGCTGGCGACGCTTGCGCCGGCGGCACCGATCTGCCGCTGGCCAGCGCTTGCTCCAAGCGCTCGATCCGCGCCAAGAGCGCCGGCAGCGAGCCGTCGGCAGCCGGCGAGGCGGCCTTGACCAGCGCGAGCTCGAGCTGCGTGCGCGGATCGGCGCCGGCGCGCACGTTCTCGAGCGCCGCTCCGACTAGGTCGAGCAGGCGCACGACCTCGGCGCTCGAGACGCGCTCGGCCTGCTCGCGCAGGCGCTCGTCGATCTCCGGCGTCAACTCCAGCTCGGCGGGCACCTCGCCGAGCGTCTGGACGATCAACAGCTCGCGCGCCCGCCCCTCTAGGTCGCGCGTGAACGAGCCGGCGTCGCGCCCCCCGCGCAGGCAGCGCTCGACCGTCAGCAGCGTCTCGCGCGCGTCGCCGCCGTGCACCGCGTCGAACGCCGCCGCGAGCAGCGCCTCGTCGGCGACGCCGAGCACCGCCAGCACGTCATCCAGCTCGATCCGCTCGCCGCTGTAGGTGAGCAGCTGCTCGAGCGTGCCGAGAGCGTCGCGGAAGCTTCCGGTGGCCGAGCGGGCGATCGCCGCGATCGCCTGGGGCGGGATCTCGATCGACTCGCTCTGCGCAACGCGGCTCAGCACGGTCGAGATCTGCTCGACGCCGGGGCGCTGGAAATCGAAGCGGTGGCAGCGGTCCACTACGGTCGCCGGCACCTTGTTCGCCTCGGTGGTGGCGAGCACGAACACCGTGTGCGGCGGCGGCTCCTCCAGCGTCTTCAGGAACGCGTTCCAGGCGGCCTGCGAGAGCATGTGGGCCTCGTCGAGGATGTAGACCTTGTGGCGGCCGGAAACGGGCGCGAACGCGACCGACTCGCGCAGCTCGCGGATGTCCTCGACCGAGTTGTTGGAGGCCGCGTCCATCTCGATCACGTCGAGCGAGGTGGCCGCGGCGATCGCCCGGCAGGAGTCGCAGCTTCCACACGGATCGACCGTCGGTCCGCGCTCGCAATCGAGCGACGCCGCGAGGATCTTTGCCATCGAGGTCTTGCCGGTGCCGCGCGAGCCGACGAACAGATACGCGTGATGCACCTGCCCGCGCTCGACGGCGTGACGGAGGGTGCGCACCACCGCCTCCTGCCCGACGACGTCGGCGAAGCTGCGCGGCCGGTGCCGGCGATAGAGCGATTGCTGCGGGCTGGAGGCCACCAGGGCTTGAGTCTATCCGCGCTCTCAGGGGGCCGAGCGGATAACCACGGGGGCACGAGCGGATAGCTTGCGTGCAGTGAGCACGACCAGCGGCCCGCTGCCCACACCCACGGATACGAGTGCCCAAGCGGAGGACTCGGGCTCGCCGCCCGCCCATGCGCAGACCGGCGCGACGGCGTTCCAGGCCGCGCGCGCGGCCGCCCGCCGGCACACCACCGCAGCGCTCGCGATCGTCATCGGCGCGCTCGCGCTGTGGGCGATCTGCGGCGTGGGCTTCGTCAACTACGACACCCTCTACGCGCTTGTCTGGGGCGCCCAGCTCACGCGCGGCCAAACACCCGAATACGGCCTGCCGATCGCGCCGACGCCGCACCCGCTGGTCGAGCTGCTCGGCGTTCCGCTGGCGCCGCTGCCGGCCGGAGTCGAGAGCGCGCTGGTCGTCGCCCTGGCTTTCGTGGCGCTGTCGGCGAGCGGCTGGGTGATCTACCGGCTCGGCAGCGAGTGGTTCGGCCGCGCCGCGGGCGCGCTCGCCGCGCTCGTGTGGCTGACGCGTGTGCCGGTCCTCTCCTACGGCGTGCGCGCGTATGTCGACGTCCCCTACACGCTGCTGGTGCTGTGCGCGCTGCTGGTCGAGACGCGCAGTCGCAGGGCCGGTGGGCGGGCGGCCGTCACAGTACTCGCGCTACTCGCGCTGGCCGGGCTGCTGCGGCCGGAGGCGTGGGTGTTCTCCGGGCTCTACTGGCTGTACCTGGCGTGGTCCTCGCGCCGCTCCTACCCGGCGCGCAGCCGCCGGGAGCTGGCCTGGCTCGCGCTGCTCGCCGCCGCGGCGCCGCTCGTATGGGTCGCGAGCGACCTGCTGGTGAGCGGCAACCCACTCTGGTCGTTGCAGAACACCAAACACACGGCGACGACCTTGGGCCGCCCCAAGGGCATCGCCGACGTGCCCCAGTACGTGCCGCGGCGGATCGGCGAGGTGCTGCAGGCGGTGGCGCTGGCGGCGGCCGCGATCGGCGCCGCGCTTTCGCTCTGGTGGCTGCGCCGGCGTGCGCTGCCGGGCGCGATCGCCGGCGTTGCGGCGATCGGCGCCTTCGCGCTGCTCTCGAGCGCCGGGCTGCCGATCGATACCCGCTACGCGTTCCTGACGGCCGCGATCCTGTGCCTGTTCTGCGGCGCCGCGGCGTTCGGATGGAGCGCCCTACCCGCCGGCGATCGCCGCCGGGCCGCGTGGATGGGGGTCGGCGCGGTCGTGCTGGTGGCGCTTGTAGCGAGCACGCCGGCGCAGCTGCGCTCCGCGCACCGCGAGCTGGCCAAACTGAGCCGCCAGCAATCGATCCAGAGCGACCTGCTGGAGCTGGTGAAAAGTGGCGCGATCTCGCTGCGCTGCGGCCCGGTCGGCGTGCCCAACCACGCCCCGATCCCGTTGCTGGCGCTGTATCTGGGAGCGCGCCCCGGTCTGATCGTGAGCGCCGAAGCAAGCCCGATCGCTCGTGGGGTCTACGTCGACCCCGCCAGCCGCGAAGTCGAAACCGAATACGTCCTGGACGCCAAGGACCCCCACGCCCAGGTCTCGATCCCGCCCGGCTTCGGCGAGACCGCGACCAACCGCTCGTGGCTGATCTTCAAGCGTTGCCAAGAGCAGCTGTCGAAATGACCGTGCACCCCTCGTCGTCGCTGCGTCGAGGCCGCCTGATCGCTGCCGAGGGCTCCGGCCGGGGGGCTCCCATTGCGCCTGCCGGATGTCGCTTAAGGCTGCTTCCTTCCGGACCTGACCTGGTTCACGAGCCGACACCGCATGGGACCCCGACCATCGACGCTCTCGGCGACGGGGCGACCGCGGCGTAGCCCCTCGGAGAGGAGTTCAGCCCCGCTGGAGCGGATTGCGGGTTCAGGGCTCCGCTAGTTCCCCGCCTAGCACGGTCGCCGAGATCGTAGCGTGCCGTCGTGCCACGGTGCGGCGCGCGCGTGGCCGATGCGTTAGTCTGCCCGCCGCTATGAACTTCCATCCTTCTTCGCATATTTCAAAGCTGCTCTCCCGCCTCCGCCACACGCGCGCGGGCTACGCGATGGCAGCGCTTGCCACCACCGCCCTGATCGCCGGCTGCGGCTCCAGCGGTTCGAGCTCGATCACCGTCGGCAACGAGTCGGACACCAGCACGGTGCCGCACGTCGCCGGCGAAAAAACGACCTCGACGCCGACCACGCCGACCAGCACGGCGGCCAAGACCCCGACCAGCGGCCCGCTGGCGAGCAAGCCGGCCGTCAGCGTTCCGAGCGGCGCGGCGCCAAGCACGATCGTGACCAAGGAACTGATCAAGGGCACCGGCCCCGAAGCGAAGGCGGGCGAGTCGGTGACGGTCAACTACGTGGGCGTCCTGTACAAAGGCGGCAAGGAATTCGACTCCTCCTGGAAGCGCAGCGAACCGTTCACGTTCACACTCGGCAAGGGCCAGGTCATCAAGGGTTGGGACCAAGGCGTCGCCGGCATGAAGGTCGGCGGCCGCCGCGAGCTTATCATCCCCGCCGAACTGGCCTACGGCAAGACCGGCTCGCCACCGACGATCCCGCCGAACGCGCCGCTCGTGTTCGTCGTGGACCTGCTCGGCACCTGAGCGCGCCGCGCCCAGCCGTACTCCTCACGCTGGCGCTGCTTTGCGCCTGCGCGCTGGGCGGCTGCTCGCACTCGCAGTCCTCCCAGCGCGAACTGGAGCTGCAGCGCGCCCAGTTCGTGCAGGTAGCCGAGGAACTGCGCGGGCTGCAGGCACCGGTGGCGCGCGAGGTGCGCGCGGCGCGTGCCGTCTGGCCGCTGATCTACGACGGCCTGCCGGCACGGATGCAGCCGCGCCTGCGGGCCGGGGTGAGCGCGGCCAGCTCGCTTGCGGGGTCGCTGCCGGCGCCCCGCTTCATGGCCGACACCGCCACCGTCACCGGCCCCGCATCGGGCATCGCGGGCCTCTATGAAGACTACGATCGCCTGGCCGAGCGCGGCTGGCGGCTGACCGAAACCACCGTCGAGGCGATCGCCACCGGCCGCCCGGCCATCGCGCGCTTCGTGCGCGCCAACTCGCCGCTGTACATCGACTCGATCTACAACGCCCACTTCTACCTCTCGAGCATCGGCAAGCGCGTGCTCGCCGGCTACGAAAAGCTGACCGAACAGGGAGCGCACGAAGACGGCACGGGCGCCAGAGCGTTCGCCGGACGCCTGACGCGCGCCCAGGTGCTGGCGCTGGCTGGGTTCTACTCAAAGCCCGGCGCGCTGCTCGAACCGCATCCGGGACCGGCGACCGAAGAACGGTGAGGGACGGCCAGCATGCGTGGCCCCGGGCCGCTAATCGCGGCGGCGGGAGCGCGACCGGCCGAGGACGACCCTCAAGCCGCTTAGCCTGACCAGACTCCGGGATGTGTCGACAGTCGCGGGTCATTGAGGCGCCATCTTTCGCGCACCGTAGACGAGTTCGGCGGGTATGGTCCCGTTGGTGAGTCGCCCGGTGTGAGCGCGCTCGTGGTTGTAGTAGTGGATGTAGGTGTCGAGCTCGCGCTGCAGGCCGCGATAGCGCAGGTAGAGGTAGCGTGCGAAGGCAGGGCGCCAGCATTCCTCGAGGATCGTGCGGTGCAGGCGCTCGACGTGTCCATTGGTCTGCGTGGGCCGAGCTCATCCGCTGCCCGGATGGCCGCCCTACCCAGCCACACACCTCAAGGCTGGTCCGGCGCGTCGCACACGATCTCAAAGCCGCGGGCTGGAAGCTCGAGCGCGTGCTTTCAGACAACGGCAACGAGTTCCAGCGACCCCTGGGGGCGTCCTGCGTGGATGCGGCTGTGACGGGCTCCGAGTGCCGCGAGAGTGTCGGTGAACTCGTTCTCACCCGTGGGGGCGCCCGAGCATCTACGAGCCGACGGAGAGCGTGACGAGCGCGTGCTTACGTGGATGGCTCGGCCGGCCCGAGAAGCACCAGAGCGGCGTCTCGTTCTTACAGAGCGAACGGCCGTTCTCTCATAACGTCGAACGTTCGTCCACCGCTGTGTTTTCTCTAGCGCGATTTGCTAGCCGGCTGCGAAGGTTGCGATACGTTGAGATCCGATGGGTAGTCTGCGGGGAGGACTTGAGTAGAGGGCGCGGAATCACGCAGGCGTGGCCGATGCCGAACTGCCCGAACTGCCGCCAGACGAGCCGATTGCCGACGCGCTCGGGCTCGAGCGTGATCCGCGGATTTCCGAGATCTTCTACTTCTTCTCGGAGTTCACCGATGTTGTCGTCGGCCGGACCGTCGGGCGGAAGATCGGGGTCGTCCAGGAGTTCATGCTGAAGAAGTATCTGGAGGCGGACGACGACCTGGCGCGGCGGATGTATCTGGAGCGGCATCTGACCGGGCGGAGTGGGGCGGCCCACAAGGTTGAGTTCTCCTGGTTCTGGATCACGCCACGGGAGCGGCTTGGGCCCGGCGATGAGATCTACGATGGGCTTGCCGTTGCGGCGGTCAACGACGGCACGCGGAAGGTCAGCTTGAACGCGGGCTGGGACCGCCCCGTCCAGCTAAAGGTCGGGGATGCGACGCCGCGAAGAGGCCCGCTCTACGAGTTCCTGCGGAAGCGAGACATGGACCTACGCGTCACGGCCATAGCTGACGGCACGGCTTCCATAGACGTTGTGGACCTCAGCCGGCTGCTGGCATCGCTGGAGAGCAAGCGTGTCGGCGCACAGCGGTTCGCGGCGTCGGACAAACTCGGTTCCGGAATCCAGACCATTGAGAAGGCTAAGCAGGCATCCCTCGTCGCCATTGATCTTGATCTCCAGCACAACCAAAACGTCAAGCCGCTGGAGGCCGAGGGCACGGACAAGGTGTTGCTCAGCTTTGTAGCTCTCGGGAACGGTGTGCACTGGACGACGAAGGATCTCCAGGTTCTCGGAACCTACGTGGACTACACGTTCCTCGTGAAGGACGACGGCATCATCCGCTACGCCGAATACGTCCGGGAGAAAGTCGACGCGGATGACTTCCTCAAAGGCTTCATGGCCTACTTCATCGGCATGACTAAACAGCCCGAGGACACCTTCGTCGTCAGTGACGACGACTTCCGAGCGATGCTCCCGACGGACGAGGACCGCACCCTCCGCGCCATACTCGCGGAGCACGTATCGCGCGTGAACCCCGTCTAGGGCTTTTCAAAGACGAGGATCGCATCCTTCTTCTCGGCGTCGGCTCCGTGATAGTCCGCCCTATGGCTGTACGCGTACTTCCCGATGCCGTAATGCGTAGTCCGGAACCAGACCTCCACCGGCTGTAGTCCTAGCGCTTCAAGCGCCTCCCACATCACAACGTGCACGGCCTCAAGCCGCCGCCGGATCGTTGCGTCGCCGATCACGACCGCGACGCGAGCCGAAGGTGCCGCCACCGCCGAGGCGGTGCGGAGCGCGTTCTCGAAATCCTCGTAGTACTTCGCGAGCAACAGATCGTCGGTCGCCGGCCAGGCTCTGTGCTCCGCTTCGCGAAGGGTCGCTAGCGGGACTCCTTGAAACACCTCGTCAAATCCCTCGCTCCAAGCGAACTCAAGACTAAAGACCTGGAGGTAGTTGAACGAGTTCAGGTAAGGCGGGTGAGCGACGACGAGACCTGGCTTGGCCTCGCCTAGCAGCGATTCATACTGTGCGGGCGCTCTGTTGTCGCCGAGCTTGCACGTACCGATGACTTCCGGAGGGCGGAGGGCTTCAACCTCGTGGAGGGCGTCGACCATCTCGGTCGCCTTGCGCACGAATGCGGCGATGGGCGAGCGTTGCCGCTTGTCGGGGTTGACGTGCGGACGGACCTCGCCGTCGTAAGCCGTTGAGACTCGGCGCACGATGCCGAGGAAGGAAATGAGGAGGAAAGATCGCGTGGCCGACGGCGGCAGCTGCATGAGAGCGTCCCGAAGGCAGGCGAGCTCTTGCTGCGCTGCCGGCGAAAACCACTTGTCCAGCTTCGCTACGCTCATTGACCTCGGCAGATCGGGATGCTCCTTGACGAGCTGCGGGGCGGCTGCGGCGACCTGGCCGAGTGCGCCTCTCAGCTCGGTGGGGTCGACGTAGCTCAGCTTGACTTGGCTAGCGAGCACCGCGAGCGGGTTGATGTCCAGCCCGTAGGACGGGTAGCCGGCGCTCTGCGCCTCAACGAGTGTGGTTCCGCTGCCGGCGTAGCAGTCCAGAACCGGCGCGCCGTCCACTCCGTGACGCTTCACAATCTCCGCACCGACAACTGACGGGAACTTGCCGTAGTACCGGAAGAACTGGTGGGAGCCATACCCGAGCTGAGGGATCGTCTCGGGCACGTCGAGCACGTAGGCTGGCACGCCGCGGTAGGTGCCCGCCTCGTGTAGGCGTTCACGGGATCGGACATCCGGCGCCTCAAAGAAAGTCGGGGCGGTAGTCACAGCCATGGCGGCGAGCCTACCAACGGCCTAAGTCGGTACGCTCTGCCGGCGGCGAACTGGGGAACGAAGTGGGAAAACAAGACCCGCCAGCGCTCAGCCGGGGGACTAAATACCGCATGGGCGCGGCGGGTTTCGAACCTGCGACCTCTCGCGTGTGAAGCGAGCGCTCTCCCACTGAGCTACGCGCCCTGGAGGCCCATGTTCCAGGGCTTTTCGCACAGTATGTCAGAGCGGAGCCGGTCGGTGCGTGGGGCATTTTAGCCTTATTTGGTCCCTATTGGGCGAGGGTTTCGCGGGTCACCCGCAACCCCTGAAGTGTTTGAAGCCGAAGCACGACGCCAGAACGCGGCTCAAGGAGGGCGTGTTCGCCGAGGACAACGAAATCGTCATCTCCTGGATCGGCCGCCACACCCACGCAGGGACCCGCACGTTGACGGAGCAGCGGACGTTCCTCAGCTGGGCGGACATTGGACGCCCGCGAAAAGATCAGCCGCGCTGCTGCCACGAGCACGAAAGGGCACCTGTTGACCAAGATCTCGTCGAGATGATCAACACTCTACGAGGACCCAGAGGCTAGGGCGGCTGCCCGATAGACACCGAGAAGCTGGCCATGACGAAACAGAAGTATCGCCAGTCGGGCCACAGCTCGGCTTGCCGACCGAGCAGCCGGGTGCGTCTGACGATCAACCGTCGCCCGCCATACGTGGTCTCGGCGATCTGTGCCTCCCCGTCGGTGGGTAGTCCTCGATCTTGGCCCAGGAGCCCTCCTGGATCGCCTCCACTGCCTCGTGATACCCTTTTGCAACCGTACTCCGATCGAGTACTGCCAGCCGGCTTCTCCAGACGCTCGAAGACCTTCGTTTCCAGAATCCCGAGTCGGCTCGCAGCATCTTGACCCGCTCGCACCCGCCCGAGCGACGTGCGCGACCAGCTCATCTGTGAAGCGCAGCATCCCCTTCTGCGTGTTCGCCGAGCCCTTGCGCAGACGGATTTGCAGCACCTCACGCGTGTCCGCCCCTGGTAGCGAGGATCGGGTGATACCCAAGCAGCTTCGTGTACCCGTAGGCAGCGCCCTGCTTGAGCCGTCCACAGACCTTACCGACGAAGCTGTCGACATCGATCACCAGGCGCTCCTCACCAGGCCCGGCGCCGGCCCTCCATGCACGCTCAAGAGCAGTCCGAGCAGCGCATCGAACTGGCGCACGTGCCCGAAGGCGAACACACGCAAAAACGTTCCGAGCGTCGATGGTGCCGGCAACCAGCCGCCGAGCAGTCAGCGCGTGCGCCGCCCCGCAGCAATCGCAATCATCGATACTGTCAAGCGCCGAGCACTATGGCGAACAAGAGAGCCATCACCTTGCGACCCCGCGTTGGCCGCACTAGGCACCTCGCGGCGCAGGCGCACCAGATCGCCCGCGAGCACCTCGACCCAACCTGCCCGCGAGCGTCGCGACCAGCGCCACACCGGTGTCCGAGACCACTCGCTCATCTCGAAGACCACCGCCACACCATCCGGTCCGACCGGCTTGTCATCCTGCACCATGAAGGTGACTCCTGACCGCAGACCCCGGCTGCCCGATACAGCCGTAAAGACCCTGCTCAGGAGGTCATTCTTGTAGCCGTTCAGTTGGTGGGTAGGTAGACATAGTTTGCTGTCGAATCGTGGGGTGTGGAGCGGGCCGAGGCGGAGGCGATCTTTGAGCAGGGTCGCGATGCGGTGGTGTCTGTGTTGGTGGCGCTCTCGGAGCAGAACGAGCGGCTGGCGGCGCAGGTTGAGCAGCTGACTGCGAGGGTCGCCCGTCAGGACGAGCGGATCTTGGCGTTGGAGCGCCAGCTTGGGCGCTCGTCGCGTAACTCTTCGCAGCCGCCGAGCGCGGACCCGCCGGGAAAACGCCTCCCTGTCCGCGGCAAGGATCCTTCTGGGCGTTCGCAGGGCGCGCAGTCTGGCCACGAGGGCCACGGCCGTGAGCTGTTGCCGGCGAGCGCGGTCGAGGAGGTCATCGAGCATTGGCCCGAGCGTTGTGGCTGTGGCCATGTGTTCGCGGCCGCAGAGCTCGTGCCGATGGGCAAGCCCCGCCGCCATCAGGTCGAAGAGCTGCCGGTCATATCGACCGTGGTGATCGAGCACCGCGCGCAGCGAGTGTGCTGCCCTGGCTGTGGCAAGAGGACACGGGCGGAGCTTCCCGGAGAGATCGCGGGCAGCGCGTTCGGGCCGCGCTTTGAAGCTGCCGTGGCTGTACTCTCGGCGCGCAACCGCATAAGCCGCCGTGATGTGGTGGAGCTGGTTGAAGAGCTGTTCGGAGCGCGCATCAGCGCCGGCACGGCCGACACGATCCTGACGCGCACCGCGAACGCGCTCGATGACCCCTGCGAGCAGCTGCTTGCTCGGGTGCGTGCCAGCGAGAGCCTGAGCATGGACGAGACCGGCTGGCGGCTGAAAGGCACCCAGCGCGCCCTGTGGGGCATGTTCACGGACCGTCACGCGATCTTCCACATCGCCGCTGGCCGCCCACGAAGAGCACGCCAAGATGCTGCTCGCCGGGCACGAGGGGATCGTCACCTCCGATCGCTGGTGGGCCTATAACCACCTACCCCTTGAGCGACGGCAAATCTGCTGGTCACACCTGCGCAGAGACTTCAAGGCGCACGCCGAAGGGCTCGCCGCGGAGAAAGAGTTCGGCGAGCACGGCCTAGTCCTATGCGAGCGCGTCTTCTGGGCCTGGGAGATCTTCCAGCACACCCACGACCGCCGGCAGCTGAGGCGCACAATCGACGCGCTCGCCAGCGAGTATCAGCCGATCATCGCCAGCTACGCCAGCAAACGCGCCCGCAACAAATACTGCCGCGGCATGGCGAGAAACCTCACCAAAGCATGGAGCGCGCTTTGGACGTTCGCCGCCAACGACGGCGTGCAGCCGACCAACAACCACGCCGAGCGCAGCCTCCGCGGCGCCGTCATCTACCGCAAGCTCTCCCTCGGCAGCCAGTCCCAAGACGGCGAGAAACGCATCCAACGCCTGCTCTCCGCCTCGATCACCTGCCGCCTACAACACCGCTCACTCTTCGAATACCTCAGCGAGCTACACACCGCCCACGCCCGCGGCGACCCAACTCCCACCCTCACCTAACCACGCAGTCACTGCACAAACAGCTCGCCGGTGCCCGGATCAAGCACCGCCGCGACCGTCTGCGCCTGGTGAACATCAAGCCCGACAAGGGCCACACTCTTTGACATGGTCGGCACCTCCCATAGCTGGGGTGTCGGCGCCAGGACCACCCTGACACCCAGTCCCTGCACAACTATGCGCGGGGTGCCGACCCATCCTGCCCCACACGCCGAAGAGCCGACGCTCCATAGGGTCTAAGACAAATACGCGGTGTCGCCCGGTCGGGCGCCCTCGCGCGGTCGGTTGTCCTGCGTCTGCGTGCGCAGGGCCGTACTGGCTTTGGCAAGCGCCTCCGCGTACTGGTCGAAGATGACCGGCTTGACGAGACATTCGTCCATACCGGCGGCCATGCATTCGCGTCGGGCCTCCTCGGAGGCATGGCCGGTGAGCCCCACGATCCTCGGACCCTGCGACCGCGGCCAGCGGTCACGGATGCGGCGCGTCGCCTCGAGCCCGTCGAGCACCGGCATCTGCACGTCCATGAAGACGAGGTCGTAGCTCTCACGCTCCAGGGCTTCGATGGCCTCCTGCCCGTTGCCCGCCACGCCCGACTCATAGCCGAGTCTCTCCAGCAGTCTTGTGGTGACGCGTTGATTGGCATGGTTGTCGTCGACGATGAGGATGCGCAGCTGTTGCGTCCGCGGGCTCGACCGCTCGGCGATCGCACCGCCGTTCTCAGAGTCGGCTCTGGATGTGGGCGGGTCTACCGTGCTCGCCACCGCTGTCAGCTCGAATGTCGAACCCTCGCCGGTCTGGCTGTGGACCGTTATGCCGCCGCCCATCAGCTCGGCGAGCCGCGCGGAGATCGCAAGCCCGAGTCCCGTTCCCTCGCGTGAGCGCGTGGTCGTGCCGTCGACTTGGACGAACGCGTCGAATAGTCCGGACTGAGCCTCGTCGGGGATGCCGATGCCCGTGTCGCGCACGGCGAAGCGCACCTCGGCGCTGCCATCATCCACGGGCGTGCTCGAGACGGTGAGCTCAACCCCGCCGGTCTCGGTGAACTTGACGGCGTTGCCCAGCAGATTGATCAGGACCTGGCGCAGCCGGCCGGCGTCGCCTACCATCCAGCCTGGCACGCCAGGCTCGATGCGATGAGTGAGCTTGAGCCCCTTCTTTGTAGCGGCGACGTTCACGATGTCGATCGCATCCTCGACGCACTGCCGCACGCTGAAGGGCTCCTCTCTCATGACGATCGCGCCGGCTTCGATCTTGGAGAAGTCGAGCACGTCGCTGATCAGGTTTAGCAAATGCTCTCCGCTAGAGCGCACGATTTCGGCGTACTCGCTCTGCTCCTCGGTCAGCGACGATTGCAGCAGGAACGAGGTCATGCCGATGATCGCGTTCATCGGCGTTCGGATCTCGTGGCTCATGTTCGCGAGGAACTGGCTCTTGGCGCGTGTGGCCGCCGCGAGCTCGTCGTTCGCCGCCTGCAGCGCTCGTTCCGATTCTGCTCGCAATCGTGCGAGCGCAAGGCAGCCGCAGACGCGCGCGATTAGCTCCTTCGCCGAGAACGGCTTGACCAGATAGTCGTCTGCGCCAGCGCCGATGCCCTCGATGGCAGCCTCCTCGCCAGCGCGCGCCGACAGCATGATCACGGGGATGGTTCGCGTGTGGTCCTCTTCGCGCAACGCCTGCAGCAGCCCGAAGCCGTCGAGCCGGGGCATCATGACGTCCGTCAACACAAGGTCGGGTGGCTTGGCGAGCGCCGTCTGCAGAGCGGCGGCGCCGTCGCTGACGGCGGTGACCTCGAAGCGGGGCTCCAGCAAGCGGCGCACGTGCGTGCGCATGTCCTCGTTATCGTCGGCGAGCAGCACATGCTCTCTCGTGCTCGCGCCGTCGGCCCCCAGATCGCGGGCAGCGCCGTCGGTGTCGGATGCTACCGCCGGAGGCTCTTGCGAAACCAGCCAGCGCAGCGCCTCGTCGATGTGAGCGACGGCGCCGCCGCTCGCCGTGGCTGGATCCGCCGCATCATGAACCTGATCCGCCGGCAGGTGCGCGCGTCCGGCCTTGACGCTGACGGTGAACGTGCTGCCACGACCGTGCTTGCTGCGCACCCCCACCTCGCCGCCATGCAGTCGCGCGAGCTCCTGCACGAGCGCAAGGCCGATACCCGTGCCCTCGAAGCTGCGCGAACGAGTGTCCTTGACACGGTGGAAGCGCTCGAACAGGCGGGGGAGCTCATCTGCGCAGATACCTACGCCGGTGTCCGTCACCGACAGCTCGGCGCCATCTCCGCGCCAGCGCACGGCGACTGTGATCGTGCCCTCGAACGTGTGCTTGAACGCGTTGGAGAGCAGATTGAGGACGATCTTCTCCCACATGTCGCGGTCGACGAGCAGCGGCTCGGGCAGCGGCTCACAGTCGACGAGCAGATTCAGGTCGGCCCTCTCCGTGGCCGATCTGAACAGGCTTGCGAGATCGGCCGTGTAGGCGGCAAGATCGGTCGGAAGGTAGTTGGCCTGCACGCGCCCGGATTCGATCCGCGAGAAGTCCAGCAGCGAGTTCACCAGCCGCAGCAGTCGCATGCTGTTGCGATGCGCGGTCTCCAGACGCTCGCGACGCAGCGGTTGTAGCGTCTCGGTTTCCGCGAGCTCGTCCTCGAGTGGCCCCAGCATCAGTGTCAGCGGTGTGCGGAACTCGTGCGAGACGTTGGAGAAGAACGCGGTCTTCGCACGGTCGATCTCGGCGAGCGCCTCGGCTCGCTGGCGCTCCTGCTCGTAGGCGAGCGCGTTGGCGAGCGCGCTCGTGACACCCGCGGCTACAAGGTCGAAGAAGCCGCGGTAGGTCTCATCCAGCGGTAGGCGCGTACTCACCCCGGCGACCAGCACACCCGCCGGCCGGGCAGCGCCTGGTGGGGTGATCGGCAAAAGCAGCGCCTGCTCGACCGGCTCCTCATAGGGGCCGGCGTGGACGTCGCCATAACGCGCGCGCAGATCGCTGATGTGGCTCGCCTGACCGCTATGTACGACGCTCGCGATTGGAGAATCCACAGCGGTGTCGGCCAGGTCGATGGTGCCGGGGCTGGCCGCGTGGCCCGGCTGCAGGCCGGTGTGACCCGCCAGGCGTGCGCCATGACCGTCCTCGTCGCACAGGTAGAGCAGCACGAACGGGAGGTCTGTGGCAAAGCCGGACAGAACTTGCATAGACAGCGCGGTGGCGTCCTCGACGCTGCGTGCGCGAACCGCGCGGCTGGAGAGATCGCGCAGCGAGCGCGTGCGACGCTCCGAGAGCATCCGTGAGGTAGTTTCCGTGACGGGATGGAAGAGTCCGACGACGACGCCGCACTGGTCGCGAATCGGGCTGAGAGAGAACGTGAAGCAGGTTTCCTCGAGATAGCCGTTGCGGTCGAGGAACATGGGCTGGTTCTCGAGGTATGCGGTCTCGCCCGCGCAGGCCGTCTCAAACGCCGCGCCGATCGCCGGCCACGCGGACGCCCAGCACTCCCGGTAGTCGCTGCCCAGCGCAACGGGGTGCTTCTCTCCACAGACGTGCGAGTAACCCTCGTTCCAGATCTGTACGTAACTGGGCCCCCAGATCACGTTGATCGGAAACGAGGAGGCCAGGCACAGCGACACGGTGGTTCGCAGGCTCTCCGGCCAAGACTCGATCGGGCCGAGCTGCGTCTGCGCCCAGTCCCTAGAGCGGATCAGCTCCACGATCTTAGCGCCCCCCACGAGCCAATCGGCGCGTCCAGGTCCTCTAGTCATATCGCCGCACTCGTCGTTCGGCCGCCGCCAGCGCGCTCTTCAGGCGGCGTTCTCGGATGAGCAGCAGGGCGATGGCTACGCCGCCCACGAGTATGAGCAGGGATGGGATCAGGAGCAGGTGTTCGCTGTCGAAACTGCGCAATTGGGCGAGGATCCCGAGTTGCCGTTGTGCTTGGAAGTCTGAGACGAGTGTCTGCGGTATGCCGCTGGAGTCGTAGTAGGAGGCGACCAGGCGATATGTGCCTCCGTGCAGTCGTCCGATGTCGGATCTCAGCCCGCTGGTCTTGCCGGGCGCCACGAACTCGGTGACGATGCGACGGGTCGCCACAGGTCTTTGTCCGGGGACGCCGTCGGTGAGGCGGTACAGGCTGACATCGACCGCGGTGTTGCCCGCCTGGGTTCCGACGTTCCTCAGGGTGGCGGCCACCTGAGCGCTTTCGCCGATGGCGCCCCTCCCTATGAGTGGACCGATCTGGACCTCGGAGGTCGGCAGCTCGTTGGGACCGACGAGCTCGAAGTTGTCCATCGCCGCCAGGCGGTGACTCGCACCGAACGCCGCATGCCCACGCACCGTATAGCGGCCTACGGACAGCTGATGTTTGACGTCCAGGGTGAAGTCTCGTGTGGCGCCCGGGAGCACGATGTCGGTGTGAAGTCGCCTGTTCAGAAGCAGCGCTCCATACTGGTCGCGTATGGTCAACACGAGACGGCTGGGTCCCACGACTGCTTGGCCGGTGTTGTCGATGCTCAGCGTGAACCGCAACGTCCCGGGCTTGACCTGCGCTACGTGCACGCCCGTCAGCTGACCTGTCAGGCGATAGTGGCCGGGCAGTCTCAGGATGTTTACGCCGAGCAACTGCTCGACGATCTGCACTGGAGCCGGCCCGGTGGGCGGAGTGGCTTGATAGATGACCCCGACGTTGGCCGTGCGGGCATTCGCCGGCAGTCCGCGCCATCGGAGATCTACCCGACGTGAGGCGCCCGGCGCCAGCTTGAAGCTCGCCGGGCCGGCGTCGAGAACGCGTTGAGCGGACAGTATCCCAGCGGGCGAGGGGTCGAAGCTGAATGCTCCCGAGGGCATTTGGGCGAGCAGCACCGGGAACACTCGGACTCGCAGTGTGCTCCGTGTGGTGTTCGCGACATCCGTTGACCCGAGCCGCGCCGGTGGTCGAGCAACGACGTAGTGGCGCGCCTGAGTGATCGAGAACCTTTCGTCCAGATTTATGCCCGTGCTCGCGCCGGTCGGCTCCGCCATCACGAGGCCGACCGCGGCTGCGAGCCCTGCCAGGACAAGCCACGTGACGGCGACCGCGGTGACCGCGCGCGCACGCTGCCCAGATTCCGCTGTTGACCGCCGGAGTGACATGGCTCGTCGCGACCGTTCGTTGAGCAGGCTCGATTACTGCAGCGTGTAGGTGGCGGTCAGGCTGTACACGCAGCCTGTGAGCAACGTCTCCCCCGAGTTGATCGTCTGGGAGTAGTTGGTGGTGAGAATACTGGCGGCCAGCGGTTGGCTGGTCGCGCTGGCTACCGTCTGAGGCGATCCGCTGATGCTCACAGCCCCCGCTGAGGTCACCCCGCTCAATGGACTCGTGACGCTGACCGACAGCGGATTCTGCAATTTCGCCTCGCTTCCCGAGCAGCCGAGGGTTGCGGCGACCATGTGACCGGGGGTGCCGGTTGCGGCGTCGGAGACGGTCAGGCTCCAGCTGTTGTTGGTGTCTGTGGCCGTCAGCACGCCGGCTGTGGTGGCGGTCGAGCCTGCCTGGAAATTGGTGGTGAAGGTCGCGGGCGCGCCTACGATAGCGATCGTTTCAAGCGCGGTGCCGGTGAGGGGCTGCGTCGTCGAAGCTGCCGCTGCCGGTCCGGCACCCGTCAGGAATGCAGCGGCGGCTGCGGACAGATACAGAGCACGAACGCTTATCTTCGAAGTCATCGGTTGCTCCCAGTTTGGAATGGAATGGGATGGCATGGCCAGGCATTGCGGTCGTCGACCAGCCCATCGCCGGCCGTCGATCCGTTCATCGCATCTGCGAGGACTGTCGGCGTCACGGAGCGCACGTATCACAATGAGGAGATGCCGATATCGGTGCCGACACTTAAACGAGAATCCTTCTCCGCGAACCCTGAGGTCGCAATGAGCGTAACACATGAAACGCTAAAGGGGAAATGCCAGCAAGGCACCCGGTCCAAAAAGTTAGTTGGATAATCGGCATAACTGCGTATATTAGTATTTTTCGTTTAGCCTCCGCGATTATTATTTAGGATCGTACTAATAGGATAATTCTGGCATAGGGACTTGTATAACTCACCCCCCCTTGCTAGGCTCGACGACTCGTCCAG